>CAZTSG010000052.1:0-9139 GCA_964616835.1 uncultured Nitrososphaerota archaeon
AAGTGTATTGTTGATATTACTACTTCTTCACCTTTTTCAACGTTCTCGATTATGGTAGACGCTCTTTGCTTAACCTCTTTTTCCTCCTGTCTTAATCTTCTCTTCGGCCTAAGATAGGCATGCAAGAAGACTGAAGAATCTATGAACCTAGCCATACAAAACAGTCCTCAGTTCATGAGTATTCCCGAAATCGTTTACCTGTTCTATTTCTATTGCGTCTATAAGGTCAGTCAGCTTGCCACGTTTCCTGAGAGGTCTAATCAGAACCTCATCGTCACTTAGTCTAACCATCAATGCCCTCTTACCCCAGTTTCTCCTCCATTCAGCAGGTATCACTACTCTTCCGGCCTTATCGATTTCAACGGTTTTTTCAATCATTTTACCATATTATGGTAAATTTGCCACATTTATAAGCATTATGGTATTCAACTATAGCAAATACTATCAAGAAAAACATAACACACGAAACAGAGGTCAAAATCTTGGTGTATTTGTAAAAAGTTAGATTCAGCTGCAGATGTCCCGAAGTTTCTAGATGCAGGATAATGCTCTAAATGTGGCGAGCCTGTAACCCCTTTCGCAAGAAGAAAGCCCAGACTCTCCTCCATCTAGCTGCTTACTTCTGTCGTGTTGGTGTTGCTAGGTTGATGATAAGAAGGGTTTGATTCTTTGTTTTTAATTGCAAAAACAATAGCGACTAAAAAATGAGTTCTCAAACATTCGACATTTCGACACGTTCCTCAAACTAATAAATATTAAAGATTTATCTTTAGAGTGAAATTTTACGGGAACAGCACGTTTTGCAACCAACGTAACCCATAAAATATTATCGCATCATAAACTATGAGCGACAAAATCATTGATGGAATAAGTATTATAAAGTATAATGTGAATCCTAACCATTGGTGTTCTCGAAAATATTTTGTTTTTAAAAATAAAGACTTGGCTAAATGCATCACCAAAACTACACATGTTGGGAACCAAACGGATAAAAGAACGCTGAAACGAACTGAATCAAAGTTTATCAGCATGCCTGCTAGGGCATTCCCCAATAAGCCACAAACACCAAAAAACAAAGACGGTTGCTATAGATTTAGTTATGAAATTTAATGCTTTATCATCCATTAGGATTCTCAATCTAACAGCACTACCACAATTACCACAAAAACTGCCTCTTGAGAGACTGAAAAATATGTCCTTAGAATCACAATTTATGCATTGTCTACCTAAAAGTCTTGGAACACCAAAGTACGACCACACAACCACGATGACTATGCCAAAAACCCCTGCATAATAGCTAGCTAAAAGATTAGCGTTATGAGTTACATTAAAAGGATAAACCAAAAGATATTACCACAGCCGCAACACCAAAAATAAGAAGTAAACACTCTATTATCTGACGAGTTAACAACCTTAATCTCATAAGTGTAATTCTAAGAGCCAAGCATTTAAAAATTATCGTTTTTACGACAAATCGATATTACTACTTCTTCTTTTTCAACATTATCGATTATGGCGGATGCTCTCAACTTCTCTTCCCCTGCCTTTATCTTCTCTTCAGCTTAAGGTAGGCAAGAATCAAAATACTGGTTATAGATTATAGTTTCCATACAAGACGCTTCCTAAATTTCTTTAAGCAACTTGTACCATATGGTTTTCACGCCTAGGATTGGGAAATGTGGATCATCCGTAATGACTGTTGCTTTGAAACGCCGAGCTATGGCGCTTATTATTACATCAGCCATCGGGACATCTCTATGTTGAAACGCAGCCTCACCTGCAAGGAAAGCAGCATCCTTATCAACCGACGCGATTTCAGCCCCGCTTCCCATCCATAGCCTAAGTTTGATTTTCGCTTCTCTAAACCTATGACTGAGCCTGCTATTTTCATGAACTCCACGATTACAATTGATGGGATTATCAAAGTATCTTCGGCGATTTTCGATAAGAAGCTCCTTATTCTTTCTCTATCCTCTTCGGACCTTGGAAAATAGTGCGCTATTAGGAACTTCGTGTCGAGTATTAACGCCATCTTTCCCTCTCTGCCTCTAAGAGCCTCAGCAACTCTTCGTATTTCTCTTCCCCAACAGGCTCCCCGGGCTCTGGCACTTCTGATTTTGTCAGTACTACTCTATTCTCGTAGCGCGCGCATTAGAAAGGTTTATAAACCATGCTAATCGTGTTCTCTCAAACGCCTGAGAAGGATAGTTATGAACAATATGATTAAGGTGTACGTTCTAGACCCAACGTCTATACTTAGTGGGGTCGCTGCCAGAGCTGTTTTAAGCGGGGAAGTTTATGGGAGAATAATCGTGCATAAAGCGATAGTTTCAGAATTCGAGAGCAGGGCTAGGCTTGGTGATGAAACAGGCTTAAATGGTTTAAAGTCTCTGAACGAGGCTGCTTCTTTAAGGGGTTTGCAATTGGAGTTTATGGGTCAGTCCAAGATCTCTGAAGAGGTTTCAACGGTGTTGAGGGAACTGGCGATGAGCATGAGTGCAACAATCGTCTCCTGCGACCCCGTCTTGGTGAAGACTGCAAGGGCTATGGGGGTGGAGGCCGTCTACCTCAGCCCAGTGGGCAGGGCGAAGCTGGAGGAGTTTTTCGGGCCAGGAGTCATGTCGATACATTTGAAGGAGGATGTTCCACCAAGGGCTAAGGAGGGTCGCCCGGGCAGGTGGATTTACAGGGAGATTAGTGAAAAACCGCTTTCAAAATCTGAGCTCGAATCAATAATAGCGGACTTGATGGAAAGAGTCCAGTTTATGAACCAGGGCTTCATCGAGATAGATAAGGCTGGCTCAACGATAATACAGTTGAAAGACCTTAGGATAGTCATAACTAGACCGCCGTTCTCAGATGGTCTTGAGATAACTGCGGTTAAGCCGTTGATCAAGAGGAGCCTCGAAGAGTATAATTTGGATAATAGGCTTATAGAGAGGCTTAGGACGCAGGCGGAGGGCATACTCATAGCGGGAGCACCCGGGATGGGTAAGTCTACTTTTGCACAAGCCCTAGCTGAGTTCTACAGGTCGATGAATAGGGTTGTTAAAACCATAGAGAGCCCCAGGGACCTCCAGTTGCCACCGGACGTGACACAGTACTCTAAGACTGCTGCCGAGCCCAGCGAGCTCCACGACGTCCTTCTCTTAAGCAGACCGGATTACACGATATATGATGAGCTTAGAGATACGGAAGATTTTAACATCTTCATAGACCTCAGGCTTGCAGGAATAGGCATGGTCGGGGTCATACATGCTACAACACCCATGGATGCTATTCAACGCTTCACCGGCAGGACCGACCTAGGTCTAATACCTTCCATAATAGACACGGTCATATTCATGAAAGAGGGCGAAGTTTCTAAGATATACACGTTGGAGACTGTTGTAAAGATACCGAGGGGTATGAGGAATGCGGATTTGGCTAGGCCAACGATAGTAGTGAAAAACTTCCTGACTGGCGAGCCAGAGTACGAGTTGTACGTATTCGGAGAACAGACCTTTATAGTCCCTGTCCGCAAAAAGAAGACCGGTTACGAAGAGAGGCTTAGGGAGGAGATACAGGCGGTGGTGCGCAACCAGATATCAGACTTCGACATCAGGATTGAAGGAGACAGGGTGATTCTATACGCGAATAAGGAGGATATCCCCATACTTGTCAAGAAGTTTAACAAGAAGCTTAACAGGTTCGCGAAAAGAATAAACATGAATATTGAGATAAGCCCTCGGAGCAGACGCGAAAACGAGTATTGAAACCCTATTGAGTTTTCCCCACTACCTCGTCAAGCAACCTGTTGACATGTAATACTACTTTTTCAGCCGACCTTATTGCATATTCAGCATCAGACCTCACGTACAGTTCTTCTGGAGAAACCCCTGCCTCTTCGTCTCCATACATAGCTAATTCCCGCTCTTTTCTAAGGCTTCTAGATGTGGAAGCAAGCTCGTCAATACTTTCCTGAAACCATTGTGGGAATTTCTCTCTTTCCCTTTTAAGAACGGGCCCCACGTCATGCCACTTTGGAGGCTCAATACCAACCAGTCTTAAAGACGCCTTTAGAGCGAGTTCAACCGCTTCCTGACTCTGCCTAACTGTGAATGGATAGTTACCTTCTTCAAAAGCCTCTTTCGCATGCCTCAGTCTCTCCAACGCCTGCCGGATGTTCGACTTAGCCAGCTCCAAGCTATTCAATTATTATCACATCCCCGAATCTATAGTCTTTTTTCAGCCTCCAATACCATTTTCTCCCTACCCAGACTCTCTCAGCACCAAGCTCCTTCAACTTTTCTGAAAGCCTGTTGAGAATCCTCTCGAAAAACGAGTCTTTGTCATGCACTATAACACCGTCCTCCACCATGTCTAAGTATAGTATCGATATTTTCTCGGCTTCTTCAGGAGTCTTGATTACAGGAGAAAACGTTATAGAATAACCGTCTTCATAAAGCTTCTCCAGATTCTCTGTAAGCATGTCTTCAGCCTTAATGAAAATATTGACTCTCTCGAACCTCGAACTCGGTAAGCCACTAGCCACTATGAGCAAGTCTATATCACTATTTTTTCTCATCTGGCCCCTAGCCACGCTACCATAAACAACTACTGAAACAAGCCGTTCACCAAGAGCGAAGAGGAGCGCGTCAAGCAACTTGCCGATGAGGCTTCTGTAGGGTTCTACGATGTGTTCCAAACCCTTCCTGACCATTTCTTTTATAATAAATTTGTCAAGCAAAACATATAAACTTAAAGCAAGTATGAAAGTCCTGAGAATATTTTCCATCCTAGATCGCTGTAAAGACGAAGATTTACATGAACCGGTGGCCGACTAGCCTTAAAGTTTTTAAATTTCTTTTTCTCACAGAGTTAAAATGAGCTCCGCCAAATTATCTGAAAACAATGTTTCAGTAGAGGTCAAGACTAAACCTCTGGAGGTCAAGATTTACCGTGGCAACGAGCCTGTTCTACATAGATTGAGCAACGAGGTTGATTATGAGCATTCAGGCGTCCCCGGGAACTTCTACAACGTGGAGCTGGAGCAAAAGAGTGAGAAGCACATGGTTCTGAAGTGCGAAGGCAACTATTGGAGCCCCGTCAAATCATTCGCCAAGTTGAAGCTCTATTTAGAAAATGGTTCATTAACCGTAACCTGGGAGACAGAATTATCGTTAGACTACATATCTGACACTTGGGTTTCGCCGAAGGAAACACAGTGGTATGGGCAGGGCCAGTTGATTATCCAAGTATTCCCCCTGAACAATCACGTTATAGAAATGAAGCCTTTCATAACCGGCAATATTCAGCCACCCCTATGGTTTACTAGGACTGGTGTTGCAATACTTGTCGATAATTACCAGCTTTTCGACACTAGGTTTGACAGGGGCTTAACCATAAGAGGGCTAAACACTAAATCGTTCAGCTACAAGATATTGATTGGCAACAGCATCGTGGAAGTGCGTAAAAAAGTTTTGAAAAGAATCGGACTTCCGGAGAAAATGCCTGACAAGAGGATCCTGGCCAAGCCTATATTCACGACATGGGTTGAATACAAACAGGATGTCGACCAAGAGAAGGTTTTGAAATTCGTTAAAGACATTAAGGAGCACGATTTCCCCTGTAGCGTTATTCAAATAGACGACAGGTGGGAGAAGAAATACGGCGAATACACTTTTGACGAGTCGAAGTTTCCAGACCCTAAGAAGATGGTTGAAGCAATACATGACGCAGGGTTCTTAGCAACGCTGTGGGTACATCCATTCATAAACCGTGATTCTGAAAGCTACGAGTATGCTAAGAGAAAGAGATTCCTAGTGTGGGATCCTGAGAAAGACGAGCCTGCTGAAGTAGTCTGGTGGAACGGTTCCGCGGGCCTGCTGGACGTAAGCAACCCTGAGGCCCGTCGATGGTTCGACAAGAAGCTTAAGGACTTGAAGGAGAAATATGGCTTCGATGGGTTTAAGTTCGACGGTGGAGACGCATACTTCTTCCCATTCGCCAAGAAAGACGGGGGTATTGCGAGACCTATAAAAATAGGCCGTACTCACGGAAACATTACTCCAAACCAGTATACTGATGAGTGGCTGAGATTCGTATTCGAAAACCACTACGACCTGGCTGAGTCTAGAGTAGGATACTTGGCACAGAGGTTTGGAATAATCGCGAGAGAGGGGGATAAAGAATCTTCATGGGGGATTGACAACGGTCTCTACGCTGCCGTAACACAGGCATTAACCATGTCGATAGTGGGCTACCCGTACATTATGCCAGATATGATAGGGGGGAACCAGTATAAGTTCAAGTGCGACAAGGAGCTTTTCACCAGGTGGGTTGAGGCTGCTGCACTCATGCCTGTTGTAGAGTACTCCATAACTCCGTGGACCTACGACGAAGAAACAGTCAGCATGGCTAGGAAATACTCTCTCCTGCACGCATACTTGGGCGACTACTATGTTTCACTCGCCGAGAAAGCTAAGGAGGAGGGTGAACCAATACTGTGCCCATTAGTCCTGAGGTATCCTGAGGACGAGAAATGTGCGTTTGTAAACGATGAATACCTTGTGGGGAGTCTCCTAGTAGCCCCCGTATTGGAGAAGGATTGTGGTGAGAGAGAAATCTACATACCTAAGGGGAAGTGGGTAGATTTTTGGAGTGATAGAGAGATAACTGGACCTAAGGAAATAGTTTGTGAAACCCCTCTAGACAAGCTTCCTCTGTATATTGAGACTAGAGATTCCGAGCTTCTCAAAATGATTAGGAAAGCGAGAAAAGAAATCTTTCTGTAAAACTTGTTTTCAACTTCTTACAACAATATTTAATTTCCCTTGTTGAAAAACCTCAGCGGATACTAAGCTGATCTGAAATATCTACAGACCCTTCCCATTTTCTCCAAGATGCGAATTTTATCGTTCTACGCAGTATGTGAAGAAAACTGGATAAAAATTTGCACAAGTCTTATAAACTGCAATACCGCTTAATCAACGGTGGTAAGGAATGGAGGAAGAGAGAAAGAGAGAGAAAGATGTTGAAGAATTAAAGGAGGTTTTGAAAACAGTAAGGGAAGAAGTGCCCGGATTGTTAAAAGATGTCGTAGGCCCGCTTAAAGAATTGATGGGAACAACGTTAACGGAGGAACAGGCAAGGGAGAAGGCGAAGGCAATAGCAGCCTTCTACAGGGAGCTCGTATCTGCGGGAATAAAAGAAGATGTTGCTTTAGAATTAGTTAAAAGCCAGTTTGTCAGTCCAGCTGAAATTATTAAAAGCGTGTTTGGAAAAGCCTCAGGAAAACTGGAAACAGAGAGAGAAAGAAAGGACTGAGAAAGGAAGAAGCTAAATAGAGCATCAGATAATTCAAGTGAAGAGAACGATGCGAATGCTTACAATCTTCGCTGAAATCGCACTAACCTTTTTTAAACTTCTACCGTATTTACTATGGCTTTATATAAATTACCTTTTTCTAAACCGTAAAATAACCAGGAACAGGAAGAAAATGGCGAAGGCATTAGAGAAAGAAGGGCTTCCAAAGCACGTTGCAGAAAAAATAGCTGAACACGTTTTCCCAAAAATAGACCTAAAACAGTGGCAGACCCCATTTCTCCAATCCGGGAGGATGGCAAAGAATTTTGGAAGACAGAATTGACGAATTAATCAGGAAGATAGAGTTCTTAGAGGAAGAACTTAGAAAGGAGAAAGAGTTGAACAGGGAGATATTGAGAGAGCTCGCAATCATGAGGAACATAGCGGCCATAGGCTCAGATATTTACAAGACTTCCAAAAAGATATCCCTCTTATCCCAGAGCCTTAGAGCGGGAGCATTAGCCAAGGAGATAACCGAGATATTGATAAGCGAAGGCCCGTTGAATATCTCGCAAATAACAAACCTCCTCAGGGAGATTAGTGGCAGAGCATCTAGGAAAACCGTTGCTAAGAAGCTTGAAGAATTAGCGAAGCTCGGAGTCGTGGAGACGACTGAAGGGAAGAAGAGTGAAAAACTCTTTAAAATAAGAGAAGACGTTAAATGATCCCGAGAGTTTTTATGTAAAAACATTGGTAATCCGCAGGCAGCATTCATACATGCGAATTCTGTAAATAGTTTTGCTAGAAAGCTCTGTGCCTCTTCCTACTTTTCCTCTTCCTCTTTCGATGATAACTTGTTTGTGGCATTAAAATATTAACGAGGTAAAACATTTTAGTCAAGTAATCAGGTTTCCTAATGCCAATTATGTCTCTCAGAAACTTGTCGTAGAAATCATCTACTACCGACTCCGTCAATATGAGCAAATAATAAAAACCTCTACCCAATTTAAACTTATCACTAGAAATCAGTATTCTCCAACCACATAATACCTCTTCCGAATCATAACAAAGCATAGATATTTAAAGCGCCATCCTCATTGAGAATTAATACATTTATGAGTAGCCCATTTCTAATAGAAATCAGAAAACCATGCTTCTAATGAGTTTCTAATCTCATAATCGTATCCTAGCATTTCCTTTTTATACTATGCTGCTTCATCCTACCCAAATCACTTCAGGTATTTCTCTAAAGTGTTCATCACCGGTTATTAGGTTCGCGTTAAGAACTTTAGTCACAGCTAAAACTATTGCGTCGAACAGACTTGGCTCCCTCAACCCTGCTTCCTTGGCTTTTTTTTCTTAAGCTCTTTGTCTAATTCAGCAGCCTTGATAGCCACATCCTTATCCACTGGAACCATCCTCGACAGCTCAAGAACTTTTGATAGACGTTCCTCAACAATACGGGTTTCAACACGTTCACTATGATACTTCCGGGCGAGCTCTGCTAGAACAATATCAGGAGTATACACCTCATCGGCAGCTTCAAGCTTATCCTTAACCATTCTCCCCTTTTCGCTTCCGATGAAGAGCTCAACCCAAGCATACGAATCAACCACGATCCTCACCGCGGTCCTCCTCCGTAAATGGTCTCAACCTCTCCTTGTCAACGCCGAAGACTTCCTCAAGTATTCTCCTCCGTCTTTCCGCCAGAAACCGTTTTATCACTTCCTCCACACTTTTAGCCTTCATAGCTTCTCTTAAAGCCTCTAATTCCGCGAGGGTTGAGCGGGATACTTTTATCGTGCTCTCAGATATTTGGATCTGGAAAGTAGCCAAGCGTGAGAAACAGCAT
>CAZTSG010000053.1:0-8871 GCA_964616835.1 uncultured Nitrososphaerota archaeon
AAGCCCAAATGCCCTCTTGAAAGAAAACTTGCTTAACCAAATCTAACCTAGCTACTAGCGGTAGCCTAGCAATGATGACATAAGCTGCAGGAAGGAGAACGAAGAAGAAGAAAATTAAAATAACAAGGAGATCTCTAGCGCAAGTTACTTTCTTACTGCTTAAAGCCGGCTCTATCTTATACGCTTTTCTAAAGGGCACTCGCAGTCTGAAACCCAGTATTCTCAATCCTAAAAGAGACAGTACGGAGAGAACTATCAGCATAAGGCTTACGAAAACCATCGGGGAAACTAGACCCTTGTCAATAGACCTCTTTATGAATACCGGCCCGTTTTCAAAGCTTCCCGCAACCATTATTGTAGCGCCGGTTTCCGAAAGAGACCTTGCAAAAGAGAGTATGAGTGAAGCGATGATGCCCGATTTAATCATTGGAATACTCACTGTCCTAGCGGCGGTGAAGGATGATGCTCCGAGGACTCTTGCCGCAACCTCGTACGTAGCATCCAATTCCATGAGCTTCCCTACTAGAACTCTCACTACCACAGGATAGGAGAAAGAGAAGTGGAGAAGAAGGACTGTGATAAACCCTGGCGAAATACCCGGAAATCCTAGGCTTAAGAAAGGCGGCTCTTCGCACCAAAGCATTAAAGTGGAGTATCCTAGAATCACAGTCGGAATTATCATGGGGAGGTCCGATAAATAGTCTATGAGTCTTATCCAACTATACTTCCTCTTGGCAATCAACCAAGCCAATGGAAGCCCAGCAGCCACATCTAAAAATGAAACTAAAGCAGCTAATGCAATGGATGAGAAAATTGCTGAAAAAGATTTTTCAAGCAACTCTCGGTTTTTAAAAACCTCTTGGACAGCATCAATCCTACTCAGAACCCCTAGAAGAGAAGGGAGAAGAATTATGCCAAGGAAAAAAGCAACAGAAGAAAAGTATATTGAGAATGAAACAATCCTATTCTCAGAAAGCTTGTCTAATCGTATCATAATCCTCCGCATTTTCTTTTTAAACCAGCTTGCTCTACTCAGCCCAGTAACCGGCAAACTCTGCACCCCTCCGAGATTAACTGTTTAAAACCTTTATGGTGGAGCACTAAGCGGAGAGCCGCATAAGCGTTACGCTTAAATCCCTTGACGTAAAAGTTACGTCTTTATCCAAGGGGGTAGACGTATTCAAAAGAGAGAACATTTAGAGCGAGAAGAATAAGCCGTAGAAAACTATTACAGGAATGCCTATGGCGAGTATTGAGCCCAACAATATGCTGGCAAATTCCAAGTCAAGATTTTCAGCACCAGCGTGTACAAGAGTCATGAAGGCAGGGGGCAGAGAAGCAACGATTATCATGACCCTCAATGCTTGCGGAGCCAGTTGAAGCAAGACTGCAAAGGTAAAGCCTATTAAGCTTCCAATAAATACTTTTACGAATGCTGATAAAAACACTTCCCACAGGAGGCTTCTCCCAGGAAGCCTGATGAAAACCCCCGCTGCGAGAAGCACTATTATAGCATTAAACAGCGAGACAAAAAATATCAATTCGCTGACCTGCGGAGGAAAATCTAATCTTAACAGGTTGGTAGCTAATCCAGCTATTATGGATAAGATATATGGCTGTGTTAAGAGGTTTTTAACATTGCTTTTCAAAGACCTTTTGCTCTTCGAAGGGTTGAAGCGCGAGGCAACTAGGAAAGCGATGGCGAAAACGTATATGGAGTTGCCTATATCTATTAGGGAAGCGGTTGCAACACCCTCTGCATTGAAGAACAGGCTTATGAAAGGCAGTCCGATTATGCCGATGTTAAGAGTGCTGCATGCAAGTAGGAAAGCTCCTTTCCGAGCACCGCTCATTTCAATGCTCCTGGAAACAAAATAGGCAATAGTCAAGAGCGAGAGGTTTATCAGAAGCCCGACCATCGGTAGGAGGAACTCTCCCATGGATATTCTCACGGTTGCAAACGAGCGGAACACTATAAGGGGGAGGAGAACGTTAAGGGATAGCGAAAGTAATTTTCTGCCAATAGACTCGTTGAGAATTCGGAGCCTTTTTAGAACCGCCCCTAGGCAAGTGAAGACAACTATTTCTAATACTGTTTCGACCAGGCTTGCCAACCTTTCTCGAAGCGTCTGAGCAATCTATTAAAGTTTTATAAAAACGCAATGTGTTTGGAGAATTGTTGATCAAAAACACTAGGATTGCTAAAGGCGTTTTAGTTAAAAAGGAGCTTGGAGAGAAAACTCTCAGCATCCTAAGGAGTAATAAACTCGTCGACAATACTCTTTCAATCAAGAGGAGAAACGATTTCATCATCATACCTATCCTTAGAGAGCTTCCTCTAGGAGGGCTTGGAATTGAAGGAGAAGTAATTACGGAGGAGTTTGAAGAATCCGTCCGGAGGATCAGCCCATTAGATATGCTTCGAGAAGCTTTAACTAAAGAAGAGCTTAAACTTTTACCAAGTTCCTTCGACATCATCGGGGACGTTTGTATTCTTCAAATTCCTGAGGAGCTTTCCAGCCGCCGTAAGATTATTGGAGAAGCTTTTCTCAAATCTATGAAGAACATCAGGGTTGTGCTCAATAAGATTGAACCCCTTTCAGGAGAATACAGGGTTGGAGGATACGAGGTTTTAGCAGGCGAGGGAGGTACTGAAACAATCTATCGGGAGCATGGGTGCGTCTTTAAGCTTGATATTTCGAAGGTTTTCTTTACGCCGAGGCTTTCAGCTGAAAGAGCTAGGGTTGCTTCACTAGTTAGACCGGGCGAGGTTGTTTGCGACCTTTTCGCGGGCATAGGGCCTTTCAGCATAATAATCGCTAGGAAAAACCCTACGGTTAGAGTTCATGCTTGCGACATAAACCCTGATGCATACAAGTATCTGGTTGAAAACATAAGGCTGAATAAAGTTGAAGATAGGGTTAAAGCATACCTAGGCGATGCGAGAAAGCTTTCTCAAAAAGAGCTTAAAGGCATTGCAGATAGGGTGATAATGAACCTACCCATGAGCTCTGAGATGTTTCTCGACGCTGCTAGGAACAGTCTTAAGAGCGGGGGCGGCATCGTGCACCTCCACGTGTTCCTAGAGAGAGGAGTAAGCTCTCAAGACAAGTATGAAAGTATTGAAAAATCTTTCAGAGAGCTAGGTTGTGAAACAATCCTATTAAATTCTAGGAGAATAAGAGAAGTAGCTCCTTTCAAATACCACTGGGGTTTCGACATACACGTTAAGCCCAGAGGCAAGTAAAAATTGTTTCGAAAAGGGAAAACAATAAATAATATTATGAGTTTAATGTAGAGAAGTGAGGAGAGCTAAAGACCTAATCGAAGATGCTGAAGACTTTCTTGGAGCGGCTCTAGACCTTTTTAAAACCGGCAGATGGTCAAAAGTTTGCTTCAACGCGCAGCAGGCAGCTGAATTAGCTTTAAAAGCAATTTTAAACCATTATGGATTTGAGAGAAGAACACATTCACTTATTGACTTATTAGAGGAACTCATTAAGATTAATGAGGATTTTAAATCGTTTGAAGAACATGCTAAAATACTCGACCAATACTATATACCGACGAGATATGCTAACGCTTTTGCAAGCGGGCCCGCTAAGAGATACTTCACTCAGCAGCAAGCTGAGCAAGCAATAACTCTGGCGAAATCTATATTGGAAAAGGCGAAGAACATTGTTATCGAAAGAGGGCTTTAAAAAAGTCAGAGAGAAGCTAGAGGAATTTGCTCGTCAAGTGGAAAGCCTTAAGCCAAAGTTAATAATATTATTCGGCTCCTATGCACGGGGAGATTATACTGACGAAAGCGATATAGATGTTTGCGTAGTCGCGGAGAATCTTCCTGAAAACATTTTCGAGAGAAGAAGCCTATCCGGATTCTACAGAGTAGCAAATGTTAGAGCAGTTGGCTATTCTCCTGAAGAATTTTTTGAAGAATTGGAAAAGCCAAACTTATTCCTCTACGATATACTTGAAGAAGGCATCATTATTCATTGTGACAAAAATTTCCTGGTAAAAGTGATTGAAAAGAAAGAAGAAAACAAGAGAAGATTCGGCTTAATAAGAGAGCCTGGAGGTTGGAGAATAACCAAAGACAAGAATAAAACGAATTGTTAACTTATTTCACTCTGCAATGAAACGCTAGGTTACAAGCCTATTCGTTCTTTAATGCTGCAAACTTTTTAAAAGCTTTAAATAATGTCTGAGAATCGCCGGTTCGACCTTTCAGGCTTTTGGATCCCAAAAATCCTATGCTCGAGTGTTCTACCCATAACATCCACATTCGGGTTAACGAATGTGTGCACAGTTTTTTAACTTTGCCCGAAGAAGGAAGTGTTTATCCATCTAAGAAAGTACGCGTCTACAAGCATTGCGTAGCTGAATCATTCAGGAGAACAGTCGTGTTGTTGAATCTTCTGTCTAAGATGCTCAATGTGTTCTTCGCCTTTTATCACAACACCATCTTCTAAGGCTCTTCTCACAAAGTTATTTCCAGTCCTAATAGCTTCCAAAACCTCCCCAATTCCAATTTCAGTAATTTCTACATCAACGTCTTTTATCGCAGTTATCCAAGATTTTAAGGAGGACCTATTAACAATAACAAGTATATCGATATCGCTCATACCTCTTACGAATTCGCATTTTGCAACAGATCCCGTAACTAATATCGCGACCGTATCTTCTTTATCTAGACTAACCAGCAACTTTAGTATATCCTCTTCCAAGTCTGCTAAAGAAACATTTCTTTTAATTACTTCCCTCAATCTCTCTCCTAACATATCCCAATATCTCCTCCGCCGCCCTTAATGCTTCTTCAGCATCTTCACTCCTGTAATGTTTGAACGGAGCTCCGAAAGGCCAAGCATTAGGATATCTGGATGGAATGTAATGCCTATCTAGTTTAACTCCTAATTCTATTAAATTTTGGGGAGCTTCTGCTCTCTTCAACAATTCACTCACGCTATGAATAACTTCATACCTCTTGAACCTAGCTACCAGGAATGATTTTACAGCCTTTTCAGCAGATTGTTGGGCTAGGAAACATGCCTTCCCATATTTCCCTTCCCTCGCGAGTATCTTGGCTGACGATAGATCGTCTTCAGCTTCCTCCAGCCAGTCTCTCCACCTTTCGTAACTCAAATCTACTTTCACTACAGGCTTATCATTAAAAATCTTTTCTTTCGAGACTAATGACTAGATTAAGCTGTGGTATAAACCAGCGTAGATAAAATTATAGGCCGCAACCTCTATTACTGCAAAAGAAAGATAAATTAATGAACCCAAAATGATAAGTATATGAGTGTTAACATTGCTCTTATTTAGTAGGATGATAGCTGTCATCATTTCTAAACTACCCAATAACGAGGTAAAAACGCTTGCTATAAGGCTTATTTTAATAGCGTTGAATGCAATATAATATGTAAGCATAGAGTTAAGAAAGAGCAAGATGTAGAGAATTATTTCTAGACCGCATTTATAAAAAATAAACAAAACTGTTAAAAAGAAGAAATTTCTTATGAGAATCATCAAAATATGGATCAACCCAAGGGGGCGCATCCTAATTTCCAATGGGAATGTATAGTAAGCTAGGACTGATAAGAGAAGACCCAGAAATAGTGTTAGCATACACCTAGTAATGAAAGCCAAGTTAAACTCACTAAGATATGTATTAGAAATATTATTGACCATACTACAATTGCCTTCAAAATACCTTCCTTACGCAAAACGTAAATAGAAAAGAACAACGCAAAAATATTAATCATTATGCTGTCATACGGGTTCCTTATGGGCATACTATAGGGGATCATGGAAAGAACTAGGTAGGATATGATAGAAAGCCTTGCAGACGTAAAATCAAAACCGGCAGAAATTAATATGTTATAGAGGAGTATAGAGAACAAGACAATTCCTATCAAAATTGAAGCAGAAAAGATAAAGAATAAAGCTACCGAAAAGAAACTTTTTAGAAAAACCTGGCGCATGAAATACAAATAAGTCATAGTAATTGCTATCGTTATAAGAAATGCGAACGGGAATACAGTCCTAATGAATGAGTAGCTAGACGAAGCATCGAGACGATTTGCTTTGATTCTCTTATCATAGGGTTCGTGAGTATCCAATAATTTTAACAATATTCTTGCCAAAATCGAATTTTGATAGCTAGAGATACTGTATAGAGAATTAAGCGTATCCGCATATAATGACCCTATTTTACTAAATGCATAATTATCTGCCTCGGTTTCCATTACTTTAGACATCATCTTATTCAAGAAGAATACTAAAGCCGAGGATGAAAATACAATTATTAATGAGAGGACCCCACGAACTCCACCACTTAAGTCTACAGAGATTGATGAGTCCCATAACAATAGGAGACAATACCACAAGAGACTCTGATGAGCAAATGCTGAAGCTATTGTCGAAAAGATAAAAAGCGGTATTTGCTTAAGAGTTATATGAGCTTTTTCATGAATTATTACCCCTATCAATTTTTCCCGGGGGAATTCATGAAGTAAAGTATTGGTTATGATTATCTTAGAATTTAAACCAACGGTAACAAATCCGTTGTAAAAAACAGGTTCATCTTTTAAGTATCCATTAACAACATATACTTCTTCACCATTTACCGAAAGCTTTTTCAGGTTTTTTAGCGCGGAACTTATATAAATCTTGTTTAAGAAAAGAGAAAGAAAAATAAAGCAACCCGTAATTATCGTAGCAAAATTTTTGAATAACTCTAAAATGCGAAAAGAAGTTTCATTAGGAAAATGAACGTGAAAGAAAAACATTAAATAGAAAAAAGTGAGGGGGATACTTGTTAGAAACGCAATTATTGCAGAAGGCGTAAAAAGAAGACTACTATATTTATTGGACATTGCAAATTTTACGCAAAGCCAATAGCTAGCCCAAGAGCGAACCAGCCCCATATAGGTACTGCTGCACAAACTGCCGCAACTGTTTTTGCTACCAGAAGTGCTGGCGTCGCTTTAATTAGTGCTATTTGTAGCACAACATCAGATACAATCTCTCCGCCCGCAGAAATAGCTGCACTTATGGGTTTACCGGCAGTACCATAGTATGCAAGTGTAGCGAGAGTATTAGCTGTTAGTAGTGGTGAAGCTATTTCCGACAATGTTAAAGCCACTAAGAGAAGGCATAATTTTTTCCAGTTTCTACTTAGTTCCATCTTTGATCACCACTTCCTATGCTTATGAAGCACTATATATATTTCGTTCCAGCATTCTGGAACTATTTTCAAAAATGCTTTAAAAAGTAATGTTTAAATACTTTTTCTATGAAGAATGTTACAATTCGACATTTATTAATCTTAATTTTTAATGCCTCATACTGAAATGGTTTAAACCTGCCTAAGCTCTTCTATGCTGATGCCTTTCTGCCTTCCTATTAGGATTACGTTAAGCATGCTAAGCGAGAAAATCCATGAAATAAGCGAGGCCCAGAAATATGAGGGGTTTATTACTGCAGATGCTTGCATGCTCTTAATTATCGGTCCCCTTGGCACGCTTATCCCAGAGTAGTAATGATAGAGGAGACTATTAACTGCGTTGAAAGGTGAGAGAACTACTACGTAACCTATGTCGACGTACAGTTGGAAGAATAGGAGTGGGTAGGATATTACTAAGGGTAGGAAGGATGCGAACACAATAAGTCTTGGCTTCTTTAAAACTAAGATTAGATAGGCCACTGAGCTTGAAAGCACGTATATGAATAACGCTGATAGAATTGATGCTAAAGTTAATTCAAAAGGTTTCTTAGGAATCAACTGGACTCCGAACCTAAAGCTGTATATTGAAGACGTTTCTACTCCTAAGAGTATTGAAAAGACGGAGAAGAACACCATTGTCGAAATAATGCTCACCAAGTAGTAACGCTTACTGTCAAGGGTGGAGTATTTCGTTAAATACCTTAGAGAGAATGAAGAGTGGTACGCAGATTCAACTATGCCTACTGCGAGAGCTGAGAAGCTATAAACTAAGGACATTGAGAACCAGCTGCCCGTGTAGGAGAAATATATTTCAGCAGGGAGGTCGGTTGGCATTTCAAGACTGAAGATGTATGCTCCCATAATAAGCCAGAACGACACAAAGAAGAACCCCCATCCCCAAGCATAAGGATTTCTGAACATTTGCTTCAGAAACATTTTAAGCAATAAGATGCTCATCACAAACCCACCTCGAAAAGACGGTCTAAACTATCGATTTCAGTTAAGCATAAACCCTTATCTCCAGAAACCAGTGAGAAAGATTTTTCTCCAATCGTGAAACTAATCGCATCCTCTCTACGTCCTTCAATTATTCTAGCTTTCAAGAGGTCATCGACTCTTATAGGTCCATACACTCTCCCATGAAACATTAGGTGAGTGCGCCAGTTTGAAAACTTGTCGAGAAGCCATGTTGCATGAGTATTCATTACGATACCACCATCCCATTCAATTAAGATCTTAGCCATCTTAACTCTTCTCGCAGGATCCATATTCTCAAACGGCTCGTCGAGAAGAACATACTTCACGTCCATAGCTAGTGCGATAAGATTACACAGGATTCTCTTCTGGCCGGCAGATAATTCGTCAAGCCTCTTATTTAAAACACCGAATACTTCAAATTCTTCAATCATACTTAAGAACCTTGAAAAATCCCCTTTTCCAAGCTCAATGTAAAGCTTAGCCAAATCCCTTACCGGAACCCTAAGCAGATTATAGACTTCTTCAAGATTTGTCGACAATATTCCTGGAGTACTCTTTATCCTCTTAATGTCGACACCATCTATCTCCATGCGTCCCTCGGAATAAACGTTTACCCCGATTATTGTACGGAATAGAGTAGTTTTGCCAGATCCGTTTGGACCGAG
>CAZTSG010000054.1:0-8792 GCA_964616835.1 uncultured Nitrososphaerota archaeon
ATAAGCAGGCTTAAACCAATAGATCTACAAGACTCTTTTTTCAGAACTGCTTACTTGTCTAAATGGAACCCGTTCCAAGAAAGCACTCCGCCGAATGGCGCAATCGTCGCATGTGACGGAAGCTTTGGAGAATCCAGCTTCTCCGGCGGGCTGGTCGTTATAGTTGCAAGAGCCATTGCCCACATTTATTCAGTAAAGCAGGGTAGTGTTACGAGAGTTTTAGAAGTCGATACTAAGGCAGACTACAGACTTCAGGGGAGAGCGATATTCATGAAGACCCTGGAGTTGAGAGTATTAAGGAATGCTATCGAGAAGACATTGCGAGAATACGGTGAAGCCTTCGGAGTATTCGACGGCAGCCTCTACTTAACATTTCTTCACCACGAGGACCGTCTTAAAAGAGTTTCTTGGATTTTCGAGAAATATGTGGAGGAGCTTACAAGCCTCTTAAGGCTCGCTGAAAAAGGTGTAAAAATAGTCGGTGTTTCTAAAGATAGCGATATAAATTATCTTAGGACAAAGATAATAGCTAGCGTTTTAGCAAAGCTTTGCGGAGAGTCGAATGGCTTAGTAATCCGTGGAAGAAGCTTGAAGAAACTTCTTAAAGATTTTAAGGATAAGTATTGGGATAAGTTGGAAGAATCTTGCTTGTTTCTTAAAGAATTAGAGCAGGATTTTTCTGATGAGGGTCTTTACAGCGAATTAGTTACGGAACCGGGTTTCACGACGCCTCTGGCACTAGCCCCCCACACAATCTTCCTTTCTGGAGAGTCTAAAGCAAAAGGATGGTATGATACTAACTTTAGGAAGCGTATTGAAAGGGACAGTGATTTATCAGGTGTCTTGAAAAGATTGGATGAGTATTTTTCAAGCACGCCTATAGCTTTAACCTATTGGAAGCCCCCGGGTGTTTCAGTGGTTTACAGGCTGGATGTGCCTGCAAGCTTACTCGGATACCGGGGGGAATGTGGGAATCTGTCTGAAGACGTTTTCTTAGAGGAAGAAGAATACCTAAGTGCTATGAGGAATATTGTGAGCATGCTAAACTGGATGAGGCAAGGTCCCTATGTAGTATACCCGCTTGTACAAGTGGACAGTATTGCTAAGCTGGATAGGAATCTCTACAAGACTGCTTATGAACCAGCCATTGTCGAGGAGCTTCGTAGGAGAGGCTTTAGAGTGAATCCTAGGAAGAGGAAAATAAGAGATCTCTTGCTAAGAGGGTATTAAGAAAATATTCGAAAATCATCTTTTAATCCTTTATTGTCTTTTATAAGATTAAAGAACTCTTCTACTCCCCTCCTTATCAAGTCTTCGCTTAAAACTCCCAGCGGCGTCTCTTTCTCCAGTATTCTTCTTGGTATTCTAAGACCATTAGGGTCGAAGCCTTCTCTTGTTTTAAACAAATATTTATTCCTAAGAATTTCTACACCGATCTTTCTTAAGTCCTCCTCTGTAACATGTTCGAAACCTGCGGCGTTTAAAGATTTAACAACTATTTTAGGTGTATAGATTCCTCTTGCGAAAAAACAAAGTACTAGGCTCGACAAGACCTGGCGCCAAGATTCTTCTTTGAAGAGGTTTTCAACAATCTCTTGCAACGTCTCCTTTTTGCCAGTTGCTGCACTCTTCTCATCTATGATGTATCCAGCACTGTCAAGGTGGCTATGTCTAGAACCGGTTAGAAATGTGAGGTATGCAGCGATTCCAGTATGATATCCTGGCATTTCATTTCCTCCGAAGGATAGTGCAAAATCTAAGCCACCATATTTAGAAGCAGCGTATTCTACACCCTTAGCTAATGCAGCGTAGAATTCATTCGGCTGGTAGACGATTTTCCTAACAGCTTCTCTATAAGAATTATAGTCTCCCCATCTAAGCTTAATGCCAAGAGTATCACTATCCTTTATGATTCCATTTTCATATGCTTCAGTAGCCCAGGCAAGTGTAACGCCTGTACTTATGGCATCAAGCCCTTGTGCTTCAACTTCGTCCATTAGCCTTAAGAATCCGTTTGGATCAGTTATTCCAAGCATAGACCCTAATGCGTATAACGGTTCATAATCATAAGGTATCATGGTGGTCTTATAGAAGTACGGTTCATCTTCATAAGGTTCTCTTAAAGTTGCTAAATGTATGCATGCTACCGGACAATGTGAACAAGCAACCCTTCTACCCAAGTATTTTTCAGCCAAATTTTCTCCAGAAATGTTTTCAGCATCTTTTAGACTAGTCTCTCTGAGGTTTAGCGAAGGCAATGCTCTAAGTTCATTAAGTGGCAGAATGTTTGAAGAGGTTCCGATGTCATGATATTTCTTCATTAATGAAGACTTTATTGCTAAATGGAATATTTCATCATAAACTTGCCTATAATGATTCGCATCTTTAACTCTGATAGAGTTTTTACCCGATATTACGATAGCTTTAAGCTTTTTACTTCCGAAAACAGCTCCTAACCCCAGTCTACCGAAGTGACGGTAAGTCTCAACCACTACATTAGCATAGTATACCATCTTTTCTCCAGCGCTACCTATCCTCATTATCGTCCTAAAGCCTGCTCCTTTTTCAAGCTCTCTCAACACTCTGCCAACAGTATAACTGTTTTCAACACCCCAAAGTCCGGAAGCGTCTCTAAAGTAAACCTTTTCACCGTGAATTGCTAAGTAAACTGGAGTCTCGCTTGAGCCTCTTATAATTATTGCACCATATCCCACTAAACGAATGGCGCTGGCCGTTCTGCCTCCGGCATGGCTTTCACCCAAGTTTCCAGTAAGAGGGGACTTGAACATTACAACAGTTTTTGAAGCCATGGGGAATAGGCCATTCAAAGGGCCAACTGCAAAAATAATCGGGTTCTCTGGTCCTAGTGGATCTGCTTTAACGGGACACTCTTCTAGAAGTAGCTTTATAGCGACTCCCGTACCCCCTAAGTATTTTTCAAACAGTTCAGACCTGCTCTCTACGTGAAAACTTTTTCGCGAAAGATCTATGTAAAGCACTTTGTCAATAATCATGTTGAATCAACCTCCTTTAGAGTTATGACATTATAGTGGCAATAATTTGTGCAGTATCCGCAGTGTGTACATATGTTAGGTTTATTAGATTCTTCATCCCAAAAAATTGCGCCAAACGGGCATGCTTCTACACACTTTCCACAACCTATACATTTGGATTGATTTAGTATTACACCTCCTCCCTTCCTCATGACTAAGGCTTTCGTTATACATACTTTCATGCAAGGAGGGTCTGGACAGGCTCTGCACACTATCACAGCAAAACCCCTTTCAACTCCTCCAATCGATTTTACGTGAATAGCTGATTTAGCTAAGCCTCCTTCACCGAATCTTCTTGAACACGCAAACATGCAAAGCTGACATCCTACACATTTTTCAGTATCAATTACAGCAATCCTTTTAAGCATCGCCCTTGGATTGTTACAGGGCTGATTTATAGTCTTTTCGAAATTGCTTACAACCCTTAATTTATGGTAAGCTTAGAGAAGAGGTTTTAAACCAGCATGTGGAGATAAATGGTTCAAGAATATTGATGGAGCCGCTTGGAAGAGTGATAGAAGAATCTACACCGTTCAGATTCGTATTTAAAACAAACATAGATAACCCGATAGCGCTCCACGACTATGTTTTCGTCGAAGTTAACAATGTTGAAGACGGGAAAATCAGTAAGGAGAAGGTTCTCGCTGAAGTGATAGGCTTGGGCTCTAAGAACCCTCTGGCTACGGAAAGACTAGTTGCAGACCAGCAGGTATCATCGTATTCTTACAAGCTCGTCTCGGCTGAGGTCATCGGCTACCTTAAGGATGGCGTGATAATTAGGCCAAAGGTGGCTCCTGACCCTAATTCTCCAGTTTATAGAGCGGACGACGAACTTCTACAGGCTTTCTTCACAGGCGTTAAGAATAGGATCCCGCTGAAAGTAGCTGCATTGATTAACAGGCCTCAAATAAGTGTTCCAATTCATCTTCAAGACCTTCAATTCCACTTGGGGATTTTCGCTGCGACGAGAGCAGGCAAGTCGTATTTTGCGGGAAAGCTGATAGAGGAAATTTTAACCAACACCCCGTTCCCCGTTGTAGTTATAGATATTCATGCAGACTATGTTATGATGGATAGGAAGTATGATGGGTCTAGACACGGCGATTTCAATGTTGTCGTCTACTATCCGCCGAAAGCGCCTCGGGTAAAGAGAGTGACTGCGGAGCAGAGAGAGCTCCGCTTGAGCCCTGAGCAATTGACTCATGAGGCTTTGACAGCCCTCCTCGGCGCCACACTAGGTGAAAGGCAGAAAATAATATTGAGAAGGATACTCAAGAAATTGAAATCTCAAAAGAAGGCTTTCGGCCTTAACGACGTTATTGACCAGATAGTGGAAGAGTTGAATAAAGCGGATGAGAATGGGAAACCCTTGTTAAAGGGAAATGAGCGGGCAAGATATGAGAGTTTGCTCGCTAGGCTAGAGGACTTAGGCGAAGATATTTCGCTGCCTCCAACAGGAATAGATGTCTCAGAACTTCTTAGGCCAAAGGCGTTAAGCGTGATTTGTTTAAATGGACTGCGTTCGAAAGTGCAAGACGCTTATGCGAGCATAATTATAGACATGCTTTTCAGACACCAGGTTTTAAGTAAGAATGATGAGAAGAACTTTACGCCAGTCTTCCTCTTCGTAGAGGAGGCTCATAGAATAGCGTCTAGCGAAAGCGGAGGCTACGCTGTGAGAACAATATCTACAGCAATAAGAGAAGGCTCTAAGTTTGGTCTCTTCATGGTTTTAATAAGCCAGCGTCCTAGAAGCATTGACCCCGACATTCTGAGCAATGTGGGCAATTACGCAGTGATGCGCATAACTAACCAGCAGGATCAGAACGTAATAGAGAGCGCTAGCGAAAGCTTTTCCCATAGGCTTATAGAAGACTTGCCAGGTTTAAACCAGGGGGAGGCCATTCTAGTAGGCCCCTTCGTACCCTTATCGGCTCATGTGAAAACTCTCGAGAGGAAAACAAAACATCATGGAGTAACTCCTGAGCTGAGTTCTCTAATGGAGAGGATTAACGAAACGCTTGAGGAGAGGGAAAGGGGGAGGTGGTGAGCCCTGAAGATCGGGGTCTTTGCCGATACTCACGTAGGCAGGAAGATACCTCTAGAGGTCAGTGATCTAAGGAGACGCGCATATCGGCACGCTTTCACGCAATCAATAAACATTTTCATAGAAGAGGGTGTTGACTGCGTTATTCATGCAGGCGACCTCTTTGAGAAGCGTAGTATGACTTCGGAAGACAGTGTTTTCGTTAAAGAGGAGTTTCAGCGGTTGGTTAGCTCAATAGAAGAGAAGTATAACAAGGATGTTTCGATATTCGTTGTCAGAGGTAATCACGACGGGAGCTACGACAATAATGCTCTAGACTTCGTAAAGCATCCTTTAGCAAAGTATCTAAAGATAGTGGGCGAATCGTTAGCTAAAGGGGTGGAAGAGTTCTACGTCGATGAAAAAATTATGTTAACAGGCTTGTCTTACCATCCTTATGTTTCGCGCGTATTCAAGGAAAGCAAGCCTTTAATCGAAAAAATATTCAGAGCAAGAGACTACGTTAAAGTCTTCTTGGTTCACAATTTTATACAGGGGCATCACGATATTCCGCCTGGAACCCCTCCCCATAATTGCTTAAGCGTTAAAGATTTTGAAGGCCTTGGCGCAGACATCGTGATAGCTGGCCATTTCCACACTAGAGTTGGCCCTGTTGAAGAAAACGGCACGGTCTTCCTAACCCCTGGTGCCACTGAGGCTGTTGACTTGTCTGATGAAGGGCCTTTCGGAGTATACATCTTGGAGCCGAATACTAGACCCAGGTTTATCCAGATAAAACCCTTGCATGAGATACGCAACTCTAAAATAGACTCAATGGAAGCTGTGAAATCTAAAGAGTGGTTTATAGAGAATGCTGTGAAAGAAGCTAAATCGTATTATTCTTATTTAAGTGATAAGGGTGTTGACGGCATACTTCGGCTCGTGATCTCCGGATACTTAGAGGAGGGAGACCCTTCGGAAATAGATTTGGTTTTGAGAAAAGAGTTGTCGAAGCTAATAGGCCAGGAAAGACTGATTCATGTAGACCTAGTTAATCGCATCGAGGAAATTCCGCAGAAAATAGTTTTCCCCAAAATGGGTACTGGGTTGGATTATATAGCAACGATCCTGAAGCCTTTGGGAGAGAATATTGGTGAAGCCCTGAGCCTTGTTGAGGAAATAAGCATGACTTTAGATGAAAAGGCCAGTTCTAAAACAGGGTTGCTTACTAGCTTAGATAGGTCTCGTTTCGTCAAAAGATGGTTGGAAATATTTGAAAAGGTGAAGCTGGAATGAGCGCCGTGATAGAGAAACTCGTTTTGAAGAACTTTGAAAGATATAAAAAGGCTGAAATAGATTTTTCAGTGGGCCTCAATTTAGTCAGAGGAAGAAACTCTACTGGGAAAACAACCATATTGAATGCTCTGGCATTCGCGCTTTTCGGAGAAGCTCCTGAAGTAGATTCCAAGCTACTGGTTTCTAGATTACCTGGTTCTAGTGAAATGATGGCATATGTAAAATTCAGAAGTCCTAGTAATGGCCAGGTCGTTGAGATAGAAAGGAGGGGAAGTCTTGATAAGAATGGTAACTACAGGACTGAAAATAGAGTGCTTAAGATCGACGGTAAAACTATACCGGTTGATAATGAAGAGTTCCTGAAGCGGAAAGTTACTGAGCTTCTTGGAATGAGCTTTAGAAAATTTCTCAACCTGGTCTATGTGAGACAGGGAAGATTAAACGAAATACTTTCGCCAAAAAAGGATCAGATGGACTCGATACTTGGAATAACATTGCTGAAGGAGGTTCAAGAGCAATTTGAAGAAGTGCGCAGGGAGTTAGAAAAGCTCGAGGGTAAAGACGTTATGACTGAACTACGCATATTGGAAGAGCAAATACCTAAATACGAATCGGACATAAGCTACATGAATAAGGATATTGAGAATCTGGAGAACGAAGTGAAAGAGTTAAATGAAATAATTAGTAAGGCGGAATCTAAGGAATTAAGCGAGCTATTGGCCAGCCTAAGAGATAGAGATAGTATTGAACAGGAGTTGAATAATAGTGATTCTAAAATCCAAATACTTCTGGAGCGAACAGGCTCCTCATCGATAAGAGAGCTTGAAGAAAAAGTAGAATCATGCAGTAGGATGCTTGAAAACCTGATAATGAAGAAGAATGTTCTAGAAGAGAAAGCTAGGTCTTGCGAGGAGAAATGGGCGATAGCAAGGGCACAAATAGACAGCATTAGGAAACAGATTAATGAGCATGAAAGCCTTGCCGAAAGCGGTTTATCTAAATGTCCCAAATGCGGTCAAGAAATAAATCCCTCTATTCTCCAGAAAATAATCGAAGAGAACCAGGCCCTGTTGAAAAAACTTGAGGATGAAGAGGAAAACTTGAGGAGAATAGTCGATTCCAATAGGGTTGAATTGAAACGGGCTCTTGACGAACTAAAGCAGGTTGAAAGCAATTATTCCAATCTCGTTTCAACGATGAGTAGTATAGGCGAGATGAAGAAGAATATGGAAAAGCTCTTAGATAAAAAGGGTACGGTTTTAGAATTTATCGCTACAAGATTGTCTAGTCTTAGGCTCCCATTCAGGCCGGATGACCCTGATTTAGCGCTGAAGATAGCTCAACTCCTACCTATTCAGCCAGAAGAGCTTGCAAGGAAAAGGAAAGACTTGGAAGATAAGATTAGAGCCTTGGAGGAGAAGAAACATAGGCGTGATAAAATTTTAGAGGAAGTCGAAAGAGCCAGAAGACTACGCGACAGGCTTAAGGAGAGAATTGGTAAAGCAAGCCTCGCCAAAATGCTTGCACAGTCTCTTGAGAAAGCTATTGAAGAAAGGAGGCGTGAACTATTACGCCGCATAGAATTCAAGGCATTAGAGTATTATAGGATTATGACTGATCAGCATGTTTACGATGCGATTATAATAGATCCTGAAGACTACTCTGTTTGGGTTCACCCCCAGGGTTTAACGGAGCCTATACCGGCAAACAGGGTTGGGGGAGGGCATCAAACAATAATATCCCTCGCCGTACGCCTTGCTCTACTGGATTCTCTAAACCTAAGATCCCTATTGATACTGGATGAGCCTACCTACGGTGTTGACTCTCAGAACCTGCCTCAAATAGCCAATTACATGGGTGGGGTTTCAAAACATATTTCGCAA
Organism: uncultured Nitrososphaerota archaeon; assembly: GCA_964616835.1. GTDB lineage: Archaea > Thermoproteota > EX4484-205 > EX4484-205 > JAAOZP01 > JAAOZP01. Next base: position 8,259 of record CAZTSG010000054.1, read on the forward strand.
ACGATACTGGTAACGCATCACAACATATGCGAAGAGGAAGCGTCGAATATTATAAACGTGATCGTACAGGAAGATGGGACTTCCAAAGTAGAATTAGGAGCATAATCAACATTTCATTTTTGATTATTCAGAGTTCAGTTAATATTTCTTCCAGCGTCTTTATTGTTCCCTCCTTCTTAGCTTTAAGCTTAACCCTCTTAAGATCTATTTTCGTAAACTTTATTATTCCTTTAACGTCTTCAACATCTTTCACAGCTTTTTCCCTAAATACTGTCGCTTTAATCATACGTAGCTTCGCTAGAATTAATTCCTCAGGGTCTTGGAGGAAAGTGTTTTCACCGAAAATTACTCCTCTCCTCTTCTTGAACTTTTTTTCAGAAAATATTATGTCAACATTATAGGGAGACTTATTGTCACTGATTGTTAAAATCCTGTAGTCTGATTTTAAAACCCTTATTATCGCTTCTTTCTCAACCTTAAGTTTTGCTCTCTTAAGAGCTGAAATAAGCTTGTCCACGTCTTCTTCACTAGAGA
>CAZTSG010000055.1:0-8718 GCA_964616835.1 uncultured Nitrososphaerota archaeon
GGAAATTCTTAAAAAGGTTATGTTTCTGAATGGAAAACAGTGAAAAAATATTGAGAGAAGTATGCGTGCTAGCTTACTCGGGAGGATTAGACACTTCGGTCATGATACCTTGGATAAGAGAGAAATACTCTATGGATGTTATCGCTGTAATAGTGGACGTCGGCCAGAAGGAGGATTTCCAATCTGCGGTTGAGAGGGCTGAGAAGCTTGGGGCACTGGAGGTTGTGAGAATAGACGCTAAGAGAGAATTCGTCGAGGAATATGTTTTCAAAGCGATCAAGGCCAATGGGCTCTATGAGGAAGTTTACCCAATGGGTACTTCTCTCTCAAGGCCTTTAATAGCCTCCAAGATGGTGGAGGTCGCCGAAAAAAAGAACGCTTCCGCTGTTGCACATGGTTGCACTGGGAAGGGTAATGATCAGGTTAGGTTTGAAGTATCTATAAGATCGTTAAACCCTAGTTTGAGAATACTAGCTCCAGTCAGGGAGTGGGGGCTGAGCAGGGATGAGGAGATTAAATACTTGGAGGAGAAGGGTGTTAAAATAGAACGGAGTAAGAGCAGGTTCAGCATAGACGATAATCTTTGGAGCAGGTCGATTGAGGGCGGTGAGCTTGAGGATCCTTGGGTTGAGCCGCCTGAGGAGGCATTCGTCTGGAGCAAGCCTGTTTCGAAAGCCCCCGAAGAGCCTGAGTATATTTCGCTGGGCTTTGAGAAGGGGGTTCCGGTTGAGCTGAACGGGGAGAGGCTTGACCCTGTGAAGCTAGTACTTAGGGTTAACGAGCTCGCCGGCTCGCATGGTTTCGGGAGGATAGACCATATGGAGGATAGGGTTGTCGGGATAAAGTCTAGAGAGGTTTACGAAGCGCCTGCTGCGCTAACCATCATAAGAGCCCATAAGGATCTTGAGAAACTTGTTTTAACGAGGCTGGAGCTGGAGGAGAAGAGGAGGATTGAAGCGACATGGGCGTGGCTGGTCTATTCCGGCCTATGGTTCGAGCCTTTGAGGAAAGCCCTGGATGCATTCATAGACTATACTCAGGAGAATGTTGAGGGCGAGGTTAGGGTTAAGCTTTTCAAGGGTGAGGCGACGATTGCTGGAAGAAAATCTCCGAAATCGCTTTACGACGAGAAGAGGGCCACGTATTCATCGCTTTCGAGATTCGACCAGTCTCTTGCAAACGGTTTCATACAGCTCTGGGGTCTTTCAACAGTCAGGGCTAACGAAGTACGCTCTCGTAAAAGCTAAATTTATAAGCAGGAGCATTATGTTTTCACACCCTTATGAAGGCGGAGTGTGAAGAATGCTTAGCGATGTTCGAAGTTTCTGACGATGCTATAGTGGGTGAAGTAGTAACTTGTCCGGAATGTGGCTCTGACCTTGAGATAGTTGAAGTAGGCGGTGAAGTGGTTAAGACTAGGAAGGTACAGCTCTCAGGCGAGGACTGGGGCGAGTAGAAGCAGGAATTGCCAATAGGCATTTTTTATGACCAGATAAGGTTTGAGGAGAAGGAGCTTTTCAAAGCGGCCGAAAGCCTTTCAGTGCCTTTCAAAAGACTGAATATAGACGACCTTTCTTTCATGCTTGGCAGGAGAGAGGATGAAATCCAAGACGTCGACATCGCCCTCCTCAGGTGCGTATCCTATTTCAAGTCACTCCACTTCTCGAATTATCTGGAGGGCATTGGTGTAAGATCAGTCAGCTCTTTTAAAACTCTTCAAACAGCTGGCAACAAGCTTTTTGCATCCATGTCTCTCATCAAGAAGGGTGTTAAAACACCCATGACAGTTCTCTCCTTCTCGTACCAGTCTGCCTTAAACTCTCTGAGCAGGGTTGGTTACCCTGCTGTTCTAAAACCGGTGGTGGGAAGCTGGGGCAGGCTTATTTCGCTAATAGGCGACAAGTATTCGGCTGAAGCAATACTGGAGGACCGTCAGTACATGAGCCCCCTATACCAGATTTACTATATTCAAGAGTACGTGGAGAAGCCTGGGCGCGACATAAGGGCCACCGTCATAGGAGGCGAAGTCGTCTCCGCAATATACAGGATCTCCCCGCCGGACCAGTGGAAAACCAATATCGCATTGGGCGGTAGGAGTGAGAAGGCTGAGATAACCGGCGAGCTTGCTGAGATAGTTCTCAAAGCAGCTGAGGCTGTTGGAGGGGAATTCGTAGGGGTTGACGTTTTAGAGTCTCCGAAAGAAGGATATCTGGTTAACGAGGTTAATCCTACTCCGGAGTTCAGGGGAAGCATGGAGGCAACTGGCGTAAACATACCTGAGAAAGTCATTAAGTATCTCACATCCTTAATCAAGAGATGAATCGCTGAAATGCTTTGAAGAATTCTTTAAAAATCAAACTGGAAAAAGGTTCTTAAATACCTTCTTCGAGGATTAGGGGGTAAATTGGTTAAGGTAGCTATCTACGGTGCAAGCGGATACGTAGGGGGAGAATTGTTGAGAATACTGCTCTCGCACGGCAAGGCTGAGATAGTTGCGGCAACTTCTAAAAGGTTCAGCGGCATGCCTATTCACAAGGTTCATCCAAACCTGAGAAAGGTCTGTCAACTCAACTTCGTAGAGCCAAAGGTTGAGAACGTGGTTAATGCTGAAGTAGTGTTTACAGCACTCCCGCATGGTCAATCAGTGCACGTGGTTAAGGCCCTGCTCGACAGGGGTTTGAAAATCATAGACATGGGTGCCGACTTCAGGCTTAAAGACCCGTCTTCATACGAGAAATGGTACGGTTTCAAACACCCGTATCCGGATCTTTTGAACAACGCTGTCTACGGTCTGCCTGAGCTCCACAGGGATGAGATAAGGAGGGCAAGCCTGGTCGCTGTACCGGGCTGCATGGCTTCGGCAAGCATTCTAGCCCTTGTCCCGCCGGTTAAAAGCAGGATAATAGATGGGAGCCAGGTTTTCATAGACGCTAAGATAGGCTCTTCAGGGGCAGGCTCTTCCCCTACTCTCGAGGGTTATCATCCTGAAAGATACGGGGTCGTAAGACCTTACAAGCCAGCTGGCCACAGGCATATTGCTGAAATAGTCCAAGAGGTCTCTCGTTTCGCCGGCAACAGTCTCTCAATAGGCTTCTCACCGCACGCGGTGAACATGGTTAGAGGCATACTCGTAACGATACACACGCGTCCCGCTGGGAAACTGCCCTCGCTCCAAGACCTGTGGAGGTGCTACAGGGCTGCGTACGACAAGGAGCCTTTCATAAGGCTGGTCAGAGACCCGACGATGGTCCACGGCCTACCAGACCCCAAGTACCTTATGGGCTCTAATTTCGCCGACATAGGCTTCGAAATAGATTCTGACTTCAACAGGGTAATACTTTTCGCAGCCATAGACAACCTTGTCAAGGGCGCTGCAGGGAACGCGGTCCAGTGCTTCAACATAATGTTTAACTACGATGAAAGAGAGGGCTTAACCTTCCCGGGGCTACACCCGGCTTAAGCGTGTTGGAGAAATGATAGTGGTTAAAGTCGGCGGGGCACTCCTCCAGGAGGATACGCTGAACAAGATAGTGGCGGATGTAGCAGAGTATTCCAAGAAGGAGAGCGTCGTATTCGTCCACGGCGGGGGAGCGGAGGTCACGGAAACCTGTAAGAGGATGGGTATTGAGCCCAAGTTTGTAGTGTCTGCGAGCGGGATGAGGAGCAGAGTCACGGACTGGGAGACGATGCAGGTTTACTTGATGACCATGGGGCGGCTTAACAAGATGGTTGTTTCAAAGTTTCTGAGCAGGGGTGTTAACGCCATCGGTCTCACAGGCATCGACGGAGCCTTGGCAAGCGCCAGCCGGAAGGAGAAGATACTTGTTAAGAGGGACGACGGCAGGAGGGTTCTCATGGACGGAGGGTTCACGGGAAGGATCGACAGGGTTAACACAGACCTTTTGAAAATGCTTCTGGATAACGGTTTCCTCCCGGTTCTAGCCCCAATAGCGGTGGGTAAGGGCTTCGAGCCCTTGAACGTTGACAGCGATGCTTTCGCCGCCAAAATAGCATCAGCCCTACGCAGCAAGCTTCTCTACTTGACTAACGTCGACGGCCTCTTAATCGAGGGTAAGCTAGTCGAATCTTTGACTATGGCTGAGGCCTCGGTCCTACTCCCGAGCATAGGCCACGGCATGATGAGGAAGGTGCAGTCCTCCATCGAGGCGTTGCAGGGGGGTGCTTCATCCGTCAGGATCTCCTCAGGACTGGTCGACAAGCCTGTTTTAAACGCGTTGGAGAAGGGCCTTGGCACGCTCATAGTTAAATGAGGATGCTGCGCATGAGCAGTATTTATGATATTGAGGACAGCCTGCTCCTCAAAACGTATGTGAAGAGGCGTATAGCGATAGTAAGCGGGAGGGGTTCCGAGGTTTTTGATGAAAAGGGCCGCAGGTTTATCGACTTAACCTCTGCATACGGGGTTGCATTACTGGGGCATGCGAACCCAGTTATAGTGGAAGCAATCGTAAACCAGTTGAGGAAGATATCTTCATGCCACGGCTCATTCTACAACGATGCGAGAGCAGAGTTTCTGAGAGAAGTCTCCTACTTTGCCTCACGCTTCTTCCCGAGGATGCTTCTCGTTAACAGTGGGGCTGAATCAGTCGACCTTGCTTTGAAGACAGCTTTCAAGAAAACGGGGAGGAGCAGGATCGTAGCCGCAAACAGGAGCTTCCACGGAAAGACTCTGGCAGCGTTGTCAGCAACTTGGAATCCAGACTATAAGAAGGGGTTGGAGCATGTTGCAAACAGTAGGGTTGTCTTCTCAGAATACGGTGATGAAGAAGACCTTAAGAGCAAGGTTGACAGCAATACCGCTGCCGTAATCCTAGAGCCTGTTCAAGGCGAGGGCGGTGTCAGGATCCCCCCGGAGGGATATTTGAAGGCGGCGAGGGAAATCGCTTCAGACAAGGGTGCCCTCCTAATATTCGACGAGATCCAGTCTGGGATGAGGAGGACCGGGCCCTTCTTCGCTTTCGAGAGGGAGGGTGTTGCGCCGGACATTGCTCTGCTCGCAAAAGGCGTAGCGGGGGGCATACCGATTGGGGTAGCGTTCTTCAGCGAGGATGCCTCTACGGTTGGCGAGACGGGCTTCCATACTTCAACCTACGGAGGCAACCCGCTGGCTTGCGCAGCCGGTGCCGCGACAATGAGGCTCCTGCGAGAATCCGTCACAGAGAAGGATGTTGAAGAAAGGTCGAGAGCATTCTCCAACGGGCTTGAAGAGTTGAAGAGACTGAGAATCCTCAGGGAGATGAGGATAAGGGGACTCATGATAGGAATCGACCTAAGGATTAGGGCTAAGCCTATCGTAGACATGCTTGCGGAAAAAGGGGTGCTGGTTTTGACAGCGGGCCCAACCGTGGTGAGGCTCCTGCCCTCTCTAAACATTCCGCTAAGCCTCGTCGAAGAGTCTTGCAGCATTATTGTTGAGACGATGAGGAGCTATGAGTCTAGGCTCGGAAGCGGTGGAGCAGCTGGTTAAGCTCCTCTCCAAGTATTCCCCAAGCGGGGAGGAGGACGAGGCTCAGGAGGAAGTCTTTTCACTACTGGTTTCCAAAGGGTTTGAAAACGTCAGGAGGGATTCTGCCGGCAATGTCATCGGTGAGAAAGGTGACGGAGACAGGACGCTGTTGTTCTGCTCGCACATCGACACTGTCCCCGGGAGAATCGACGTCAAGGTAGAGTCTGGGAGAGTATTCGGCAGAGGTGCTGTGGACGCTAAGGCTCCCCTGCTGGCGATGGCGCTAGCGGCCTCAAGCTACAGTTCTAGAAGCCTGAGACTAGTATACTCCTCCGTCGTAGGCGAGGAGTCTGACAGCAAGGGTGTTAGACGCCTCATGGAGGAGCTCTCCCCACCGGACTACGTTATCATAGGAGAGCCAACGGGGCTAAGGGCTGCAGCAATAGCCTACAGGGGTAGTGCAACCGTTAAGATAAGGGTTTCAACAACAGGGGGACACTCATCGTCGCCGATGGACGAGGCTAATGCAATAATACAGGTTTTGAAGCTTGTCGAACACTTGAAGTCCAGATTCACCTTCTCCAAAGACACATTCTCAAACATAGGAGTCTCGATAACGATGATTAGAGGAGGCTACGGGGATTCGAGAATACCGGATTCGAGCGAAGCCTGCGTCAACCTGCGCTATCCTCCAGAAGTGGGTTTCGGAAGGCTTTCTGAAATGTTAGTTAAAGCATTGAGAGAATACGCGGAAAGCAATAACAGCGTGTTAAGTATTCAACACGATTTCCTCGACCACTTAGACGGCTATGTCTCCGTAAAAGACCAAGTCATGCTCAACTCGGTGCGCGAGGCTGTTAAGAGAGCAACGGGGAAGGAGCTCCTGCTAATAAGGAAGCTAGGCACATCAGACTTCAACTACACCGGGATTAAATGGGGGAAGCCGCAGATAGCCTGGGGGCCTGGAGACCCCTCGCTCGCCCACAGCCTTATGGAAAGCATATCTGTCGAGGAACTTGTTCAAGGAGTAAAGGCTTACGAGACCTTTCTCAACATTTTTTCTTCAAGCCTATCCTCTTACTGAAGCAAATTTTTAAAATTCTCGGAATAGGCTTCTAATCCTCGGGTTGATGATTAGGGCACACGTGTATGTAAGCGGGAGGGTTCAAGGAGTGTTCTTCAGGTATGAGACTAAAAGCCTCGCAGACGAGCTTGGAGTTAAAGGATGGGTTAGGAACCTTCCGGACGGAAGGGTCGAGGCTGTTTTCGAGGGAGAGGAGGAGCTGGTTAGGAGAATGGTCGAATTCTGCAGAAAAGGGCCGCCTGGAGCCAGAGTCACGGACGTCAAGGTCGAGTGGGAGGAGTATAGGGGAGAGTTCAACAGGTTCTCAATAAGGCATTAGCCAGAATCCTTAAAAACAGTTCAAAACCATTATTCGCCGAATGGTTAGGAAGGTCCTTTTCATATGCGTGGAGAACAGTTTCAGAAGCCAGGTTGCAGAAGCATTCTTCAATGCTAACCCTCCGAGGGGATGGATCGCCGTGAGCGCGGGACCTAAGCCGGCTGAGAAAGTAAACCCTAAGGCTATTCAACTCATGGCTGAAAGGGGCATAGATATTTCGGGAAACAGGCCGAAGAAACTTACTAGGGAAATGGAGGCTGAGGCGGAGATCGCAGTAATAGTCTGCAGCGGCTCTGAGTGTCCTGTTGTGAACGCTAAGCACGTTGAAAACTGGGGTATAGAAGACCCTGCTGAAATGAGTATTGAAGACGCTCGGAAAGTAATTGATAAAATAGAGGCTAGGGTTAAGGATCTTATTGAGAGAATTTCCCGTGGCGAGGTCCCTGTAGAGAAGGCTCGTTTTAGCTTAGGTAGGCTTTAGAAGAGTTTAATCAGCTTATCAAATTAAGATGGTTTTTCTTCTTCTCAAAAGCCTAGTAGTAGCCTAGGGTCCCCTTTTTCAACACCCTTCTCTCTTCCCTTACGAATACCGTTACTCCAACTAGGATCCAGAAGCAGTCGAAGAAAACTAGGGGTATTACGAGGTTCGTCAGCTCGCTTAGGCTTGAGTTCATTATTAGGATGCTCCTCATCCCTTCTATAGCATAGGTTGGCGGCAGCAGGTATGAGAAGAATCTTAAAACCGACGGCAAGATGCTTAGCGGATAGGATATTGGTAGGAGCAGTCCCAGTAGCGAGCTTAGGAAGTTCACGAACGCGTTATGCTCCTTGAAATCTAAGACTACTCCGGCGAGCGAGAATCCTATTCCCAGGAAGCTGGGCAAAGCTATCAGGAAGAATAAGAGGGCCGCAGGCAGGTTTAGAACGTTAATGTTCAAGCCGAATACTATCGAAACCAGAGTTATTTGCAGAGCAACCCATGCGGCTGTCGTCAGCATTGAGCTGAAGGCCTTACCCAAGAGTATGGAGAACCTGTTGCAAGGCGCTAGGAAGGTAGACTCAAGCGTCCCGCTCCACTGCTCCCCCCTCAACGCATAGCTCATACCCCAGAGGGTTGAGTATGCGAAGCTCGAAACTATCATGCCCACTATCGTGAAGGAAACGTAGTCTCCGGTATTAGTCAGCCTAGCCAGATTGGCTGAGTATGGTGAGCCGACGAGGGCCCTTCCGTATATCACTAGGGAGAGGACCCAGAGCAACGGCATCAGAGCGTCGAAAAGCACCCAGACAGGGTACCTAAAGTATAGGACTAGCTCTTTCTTCAACACGGTTGCAACAACCCTAAGCTCGTCTCTCAGGCTCATCATCAGCCCTCCTCAGTAGGCCTCTATCCCCCCTTTCCTCCTGATCTTTTTCTCAACGAGGTTGAAGAGAAGCATGCCCACCATTAGGAATACTACTGTCGCAGCAATGAGATACGAGACTGCTACAGCAATGCTGAGGTAGGGGTTGAACGAGGGCAGGAGGAGCGTTCTAACCGCTTCTAAAGCAGGTGTCAGCGGGAACACTATGCTTACCATCGTGACGTAGTAGCCTACGCCTCCTAGGAGCAGTATCAGTGTTCTCAGCGGGTAGTTGACTGGGCATATGGTGTATATGAGGGTGTCGATAAAGTTCAGCAATGCACCCGGCTCCTTATACATCAGTATTACACCGGATAGTAAGAAGCCGATGCCGTATAGTGCGAGAACCATCAGCACCACTATTAGAACTGCGAAAAACATGTTCTCAACCCTTATGCTGGCTCCGAAGAGCAGGCTTGCGAGAACGAATTGGACAATAGCGTAG
>CAZTSG010000056.1:0-8129 GCA_964616835.1 uncultured Nitrososphaerota archaeon
AGTTTAGGCCAGACATGATAAAGATATACCCTACTCTCGTGGTTGAGGGGACCAAGCTTTACGAAGCCTGGATTAAGGGAGATTACAAACCTCTGGGGGATGAGGAGGCTGCTGAGCTTGTCGCAAGAATACTGGAGATAACCCCGCCATGGGTGAGGGTTATGAGAGTCCAGAGGGATATCCCTGCGCACGTTATCGCAGCAGGAGTTAGGAAGAGCAATCTTAGAGAGATAGCGCACAGTATTCTCGAATCTCGTGGCTCTAAGTGTAGATGCATAAGGTGTAGAGAAGTAGGATTTTCAAAATCCAGGGTCAACCCGGAGAATATTGATCTCGTAGTTAGAAGATACGAGGCTTCCGGCGGGGTTGAATACTTCCTGAGCTTCGAAGACTTGGAGAACGATGTCCTACTCGCGTACCTGAGGCTCAGGAAGCCTTCCCCGTATGCTCACCGCAGGGAGGTAAACGAGGCTTCTTCGATGATAGTTAGGGAACTAAAGGCGCTTGGAAGAGCAATACCTCTGGGGGCTAGAGTGCCAGAGTCTTGGCAGCACAGGGGCTTGGGAGCAATGCTGATGGAGGAGGCTGAGAAGATCGCTGTCGAAAACGGTGCTGAGAAAATACTCGTGATCTCAGCAGTAGGCGTGAGGGAATACTACAGGAGGCTTGGCTACTTTTTCGACGGCACATACATGATTAAGAATCTCTAAACGGCTGGTGCCCAATATTTTTAACGGAGGCTAAAGCGGGCCTCGATAATACTTTGTAGAAGGGCAGCCTAAACACTTCTTCTCATGGTAGCGTAAACACTTGCTGCAATTCATCCCGCATGGAGCATCCTCCGCCGTTTTGGTCGCAACAATTTTCACCGGCAGATACTTTGGGACTGCTGGCGCCTCGCCTATTATGGCTTCTGAACGCCTAATGCCGCCCTTCCGCGCTCTCACGGAGCACCTTTCTATTATAGCATTCAACGTGTCAGCGTCCTCCGCCACCATGATGGTCATCAGGTTGTAGGCGCCTGTCGTCATGGTTAGAAACACCATTCTCGGACACTTGGAAAACATGTTTACAAGCTCCCGTAGACGCTGGGGTGTTTCAACCTCAGCGTTCACAATGGCGATGCGAAAACCAAGATATTCCGCGTTAAGCCCGGCTGAAACCTTAACCAGGTTTTCGCAAAGCTTCTCCAGCCTTTTCCCTATTGCTACATGCGACAAACCAAGCTCCCTACTCATTGTCGAGAGGGGTGTCCGGCCGTCTTCCTGCAGGATTGACACAATTTTTTTATCCAATTCGTCCATGGCTATTCTATTACAATTTGAAACATAAAGCGTATATATCTCTTTCCTTTTGTAAGGAAAAGTGAGTTATAAGATGAGCATGGAGGAGGAGTTGACACTTAACCCGGATGCCCGGGAGGAAAACGATGAGGAGGCAAAGAGTTCAACGGCTGAAAGCGAAACCATTCCGTTTAAGAGGATCTTGGTGCCGTTGGACGGTTCCGAGCATTCCATAAAAGCGTTAAAAATTGCTGTTCAAATAGCTCTGAAATTCAGTGGTAGAATCACCTTAATACACGTATACCAGGTGGGCGGCTTCGCCATCTCCCCAACGCCAGTTAACGAGTTTATTGAGGCAATACGTAAGATGGGGGTCGACATCCTTGCCGACGGGGAGAAGAGGGTTAAATCCGAAGGCGTCGAGGTGAAGACGCTGCTGGTAGAGGGACGCCCGGTCGACCAGATAGTCAAAACATGCAGGGAAAGAGGGTTCGGCATGATCATAATGGGTGCCAGGGGCCTAAGCCGAGTGAAAGAGATTATCTTGGGAAGCGTTAGCGAGGGTGTGGTGAGGCATGCCTCCTGCCCCGTGCTCGTGGTGAAGTAGCTATGGTGCTAGCTGAAACCCTGCTCCTGACTGCAATAACCTACTCGATCGCACTGGTCTTCGGCTACCTCTTGGAGAGGTTTCTTAGAATGCCTTGGATGTTCACGCTGGTTCTATTCGGCATGGTCTTCTCCGCCCTAGGATTCTTCACGCCAGTCATAAACGACGCCGGCTTCCAGCTGCTGACGAAACTAGGGATGCTCGCTCTCCTCTTCATGATCGGCCTAGACCTTAACTTGAAGGAGATGAGGTCCCTTGGGGCATACATCGCGGCAGGCAGCATTTTCCTCTGTCTTTTCGAAGGCTTGATGCTTGCACTCCTATTCTACTTCTGGCTTCCGGCTGACGTGAATAATTCCTTCACCATCGCGTTGATCACTGGCATAACCTTTGGAACGATTGGCGAAGTGGTCTTGTTCGCTATCCTCTCTGAATTCGGCTTGGTGAACACGAAGTTCGGCCAGCTCACGCTGGGGATCGGTGTTTTCGACGACGTGATGGAGGTTGCGATGCTCGCGGCCGTAGCTAGTCTACCGGTCTTCTCTTCAAGCAACGTGGCGCAAGCCTCAAACCTCATGCTTCCCGTAGTTTCTTACCTTATACTCCTGCTTCTGGCAACGTTAGCGATAGTGAGGGTCGGGGGGCGGGTTAGAAGAATATTAGAAAATATTGTACGTAGCCCACCCTATATTCCGCCTTTCCTAATATTCTTAGTGTTCTTTTCCTTCGCCGCTTCCGGCGCGCTGGTGTACGAGACCCTGGCCCCAGTGGCCTCAATAATGGGTGGCATAGTTACGCAGCAAGTTTTCCCTGAGAAGGTTCTCAAGGAGAGCAGGAAGTCCATAGGTTTCCTAGGCAACTTCTTCCTCTCCCCGTTCTTCTTCCTAGGCTTAGGAGCCAGTGTTTCCCTCGCCTCAATCCTCGCCTTCCCGCTGCTAATCGTAATAATCTTCCTGGTTTCGTTTAGCTCGAGGGTTTCAGCATCCACCTTGCTCTTCAGCAAAATGTTAGGAGTGAAGTACGCCTTCATAATGGGCATTGGGCTCTGCACAAAGTTCAGTACAAGCATCATTGCAGAGACGCTTCTGTTAAACTCCGGAGCCATATCCACGAGACTGTTCTCAGCGATGATAGCGACCTACATGGTCATGAAGCCTGTGGTGGCGGGGGCATACTCATGGGGCTTATCAACTGCGAAGAACGGAATCGCCAAACTGTTCTCCATCGAGGGCTCTACACCTTCTTCAGAAGGTGGTAGAAACGAGTGAGGCAGACCTAGTAGCAAACACTGTTAAAACATGGCTTGACAATCCTCTCTCTAGGAGTCTGCTCAGATGGATTTCAAGGAGGACGGAAAAGGGTAGTAGGCTGGAGTCGGCCCTAAAGAAATACTCAGGTGATCAGGAAAAACTGAGCTTTCAAGAAAAGCTGGCTTACCTGATAGTTAAGCTAGCCCTCGATAGGGGTTCAGAATCCTTCGGCTTCCCTAAGGAGCAGCTGAAAGAGTCTTTAAGAAACCCGGTGGTAAGAAGAGGAATCGCGAATGTTCTTGAGGGCATAGGATACTATGGTGTGCAAAGACCTCAAACAACGGCGGCCCCATTTCTCGTGGTGTGGAACTTTACGAAGCAATGCAACTTGAGGTGTAAGCATTGTTATGAGAACGCCGGGCCGAGACCCGCGCCGAATGAATTAATAACCGAAGAGGCGAAACATGCTATAGATGAGTTTGTGAACGCAGGAGTCGTTGCTCTCGCATTCTCCGGCGGAGAACCATTGATAAGAAAAGATTTCTTCGAAATAGTCAGATACGCTGCTGAAAAGGAACTCTACGTTTCTGTCGCATCAAACGGAACACTGATTACTAAGGAAGTTGCTCGGAAAATGAAAGAATCCGGTGTTCAATACGTCGAGATTTCCTTAGACGGATTCGAGAAAACCCATGATGAATTCAGGGGGATTCAAGGAGCTTGGAAACGGACTGTAGAAGGAATAAAAAACTGCGTTGAAGCCGGTTTAGATACTTGCTTGGCGACGACAGTAACCCATTATAATCTAAAGGAGATACCAAAGCTCGTAGAATTCGCTGAAAAAGAGTTACATGTAAACCGGTTCATAGCTTTCAACTTTATCCCGGTTGGTAAAGGAAAAGAAATACTGGACCAAGATTTAACACCGGAAGAGAGAGAAGAGCTCTTGGATTTCCTCTATTCGAAGCTCGTCGACGAGAATAGGAAAATAGACACGTTTTCCACAGCTCCTCAGTATGCAGTGACATCTTATAAGTTTGCCTTCGGTCCAGTAGTTGCGACGCACTTCACGAATAGAGCTGCGATAGAAATGCTTAGGGGGAGAACGAAATCCCTCGCCGAATTCATCGGGGGCTGCGGGGCTGGTCGTCTTTACTGCGGCATGGAGCCAAACGGGGATATAGAACCCTGCGTCTTCATCCCGATAAAAGTTGGAAACATTCGGGAGCAGAGCTTGATTAGCATCTGGAGGGAATCTCCAGTCTTGAAACAGATAAGGAACAGAGATCTTTTCAAGGGATGTGGAGAGTGCGAATACAAATACATATGTGGAGGGTGCAGGGCAAGAGCCTACGCTTACTTCAACGACCTGCAAGGCCCAGATCCTGGTTGCAGCATGAATCAGAAGTACTGGGAGGAGGTGAGTGCGCTAACTGCTAGTGAGACTAAAAGGCTAATAAGTATTAACCATCTTGGAGAAGAGGTGTGAGAATTGGAAACACCTGAGATCGGGCTTGTCGTGTGTAACAGCGGGGCTTCAAACACCGGGCTGCTGACAGGGTTGGCTGCGCTTGAAGTTGTTAGAAAGCTGGGAAGCGATAAAGTAGGGATATGCTCGCTGCCCGCGTTGGCCAACAAGATTCCGAGGCAAGTCATGCTCGTTAAAAAGATTAAACGCCTTATTGTTGTCGACGGTTGCCGCAACGAGTGTTCAAGAAAAATATTGGATACTCTGGGGATCAAATACGACAAATATCTGAATCTGGAGCATGATCTTGGAATTGAAAAACTGGGGCCGTTCACCACCATGAATTATTCCAAAGAGGATGTTGAAAAAGTTTCTTCAGCCGTAATGAAAAAATACAGGAAATATAGTGCTAAGCCTTCTTTCCTCCAGCATCATGTTGTTAACAGTCTCTTTTACATTCTTATAATACAATTGCTATCGGCAGCTATGCTTTTAAACTGTTAGCGACACTTATAGGTGAAATGAGCAGGGGCAGGGTCCTAGTCAAAGGCCCAAGGGTGCAGAATATCGGCTACAGGCTCTTTCTGTTAAACTTAGCAAGCGAATCGAACTTAACGGGCTTCCAGGCTAGGAACATCGGTACCGATTGCGTCGAAGTGTTGTATGAGGGCGGTGATCAGGAAGCTAGGGAATTTGTGGAGAAGGTTAAAGAATCCTCGCCTAAGGAGGCTGAGGTTTCCAGCATCGAGTTTAAAGAATACGATGGTCCGGTGAAAAGAATAGAGGTGTTTCGAAGCGAGTTCACGACAATGCAGCTTGGGAAGATTGTTGAAATAGGCTTAGAGATGATCGGTAAGCAAGATGATTCGCTCAGTAAACAGGATAAGATGCTTGAGAAGCAAGACTTGATGCTTGAGAAACAGGATGGAATGTTAGGAAAGCTAGATCAGGTACTGGAAAAGCAAGACTTGATGCTTGAGAAACAGGATATTATGATCGAAAAAATAGATGGACTTGGAGCGAAAGTGGATAACTTAGGTTTGAAAATCGACGGTCTTAGAGAAGACTTGAAATCTATGCTTGATAGACGGTTAACAACGCTGGAGAGAGACGTGGCTCTAATAAAGAATAGGCTTGGAATCTCCTGAAGGTAGGCGTCGCATATTATTCGTTTTTCCGATAAGCCTTGCCTCATGGGAGTGCAATATGGTGACAGAAGAAACCTGCTGTGATCATTAAGGTTAAAATACCTCTGTAAGTGTTTTCAGCCCGTATTGAGCTCTCTGAAAGTAGGCTTAGAGTTTCACCAGCGTCTAGCTTTCCACAAGCTTTTCTGCAACTGCCCCTCCACATTGTCTGGCGAGGCCTCTGGCAGGGTTATTAGAAGACTAAGGTCTTCAGCAAGCGAGCTCGGCGAGCTGGATCCTGCTGCTCTAGCAGAGGCCTCCAGGGGTAGAGTATTCACTTATCATATTGATGACTCCTTCAATTGCCTTGTTGAGCTCGACGAGGAGCCTCCCCACCTTATTGACGATGAGATTCTCGACGCAGCCTTAGAGATGGCTCTGTACTTCAACATGACGGTTGTGGATGAGGCCAGAGTAATGAGAAAAACAGTGATAGATGGAAGCAATACTTCAGGATTCCAGAGGACTCTTCTAGTCGCTTTAGGAAACGATAAATCCATTGTGGAGACTGGCGAGGGGCCTGTTAGGCTTAAGAGCCTTTGCCTCGAAGAAGAGTCTGCCTTCATAGTTGAAAGTGGAAGGGAGTCTGCAGAGTATAGGCTTGACAGACTGGGTATACCTCTTGTTGAGATAGCTACTGAGCCGGATATAAAGAGTCCTACTCAAGCCTTGGAGGCCGCTGAGGAAGTAGGCTTGGCGCTGAGGATGACTGGTAAGGTTATGAGGGGCCTTGGGACAATAAGGCAGGACATTAACATAAGTATCGAGGGTGGTGCGAGACAGGAGATTAAGGGTGTTCAAAACCTGAAGCTCATACCGGAGATAATCGAGAGGGAAGTAATGAGGCAGACCAACCTGATTAAGCTCCGAGACATTCTCAGGAAGAAAAGTTCTCCGGAGAAATTTGCTTACAACCCCGTCGAGCTTACAGATGTTTTTCAGAATACTGGTTCAAAAATGATATCTAAGGCGCTTTCTAAAGGCGATGTTGTTTACGGCTTGAAGGCTCCTGGTTTTAAAGGTTTGCTAGGTATGGAGCTACAGCCTGGGAGAAGGTTTGGAACAGAGCTTGCTGACTATGCTAGAGTCTGGGGAGGCTTGCAAGGTATCATTCATACTGATGAGCTCCCGGGGTATGGAATATCCGAAGCAGAAGTCAAGAAGGTTTTCGAAGCGTTAAAAGCCTCGGAAGAAGATGCTGCAATAATAGTTGTCGGTGAACCTGCTAGGGTTGAAGCAGCTCTTAGAGCAGTCTACAGGAGGATGCTTCAAGCATTCAACGGCGTCCCCTGTGAGACCAGGAGGGCTCTTGAAGATGGTAACACCGACTACCTAAGGCCGCTCCCCGGCTCGGCGAGAATGTATCCTGAGACCGATATACCTCCGATACCAATTACGGCGGAGAGGCTTGAGAGAATAAAGCGGGCGCTTCCAAAAAAGCCTCAGGAGAAAGTTAGGGAGCTTGAGGAAATGGGTTTGAGCAGCCACATGGCTCAGCAACTAGTTAGGTCTCATTACCTTCCTGTTTTCGAAAAAGTTTTGAAAAACACTAGTCTATCACCATTGGCGCTTGCCTCCTTCCTCCTTAATACCCTCCCCTACATGAGGAGGGAGAGTGGAAGAGAGTATGATGATGAAGAGCTGATACCATTATTAAGAACATTCCCGAGCGATTTGCCTAGGGAAATGATACCAGACGCGCTAGTCCTTTTCGCCGACAAGGGTATGAGCCTGAGCGAGGTTTACGAGGAGCTTAGGCGTAGAAAAGTGGGGGAGGATGAGGTTAGGGCTGAGGCGAAGAAGCTTGTCGAAGAAAACATTTCCTACGTCAGGGAGAAGGGCATGGGCTCAGTGAAAATGCTGATGGGCAGGATGATGGAGAAGTTCAGGGGCCTGGTCGACGGCTCGACAGTATACAGGATAATTGAGGAGGAGGTTAAGAGGAGGCTGGAGTAGCATGCCCTACTCTGATATGATAGAGAGGCTTCTTAAGGAGAAGGGGATTAAGCCCGGTGATAGGATACTGCTTAAGCGCGGGGACATTAGTGTTGAGGGCATACTGCTTCCGAGGGAGGAGGTTGATTTCGGAGACAGCGATACGCTCGTAATAAAGCTCGACAACGGCTACAACGTCGGCTTCAAAATAGACGGAGGAGAAGTCGTAAAGCTGGAGGGCTCCGTTGAGCTCGGGAAATTCAAGGCGCTTGAGAAAGTAAAGCAGGACGAGAGCCTCCCTCCGGTTTCAATATTCTCCACAGGGGGTACGATAAGCGCTAGAATAGACTATTACACCGGCGGCGTCTCCATGCTTTTCACCCCTGAGGAAATATTCTA
>CAZTSG010000057.1:0-8065 GCA_964616835.1 uncultured Nitrososphaerota archaeon
CTTGCGCGTCTAGGTCCTAAAACGGGAGTGGTTAGCGACGAGTGTTTCGCTCAAAGGATTAAACCATTCTATTTCTGTACTGAGAAGGAGGATACTATTTATTCGCTGCTCAACGGTATTGAAGTCGATTTTGTCCAGTGTCCTTACCACGTTGAGAATTATAGGCTTGAAATAAGAGACTTTCTAAACCGTCTTGAATCCATTATTCCGGGGGTTAAGCACAGCCTAGTGAATAATTTTCTAAGGATACTGCCGTTTTTGAAAAGAGAGTTCTCAGCGTCTAAGATCGGGCGTTGCGAAGTCTGTGGAAACCCTTCTGCAAAAAACGTTTGCAGAGCATGCGTGTTAACATCCTCCTTAATCAGGTTCAAGGAAATTTAGATGGAAAGAGGAAAAATATCAAAACGGTCCTCATGAACAAGTCTGAGCTTACAAAAGGCTTAGATCTCATACGATTTACAGAGTCTCTTAGACGAGAAAAATCCCGAGTCTTAAAGTATTATTGGGCTTCAACGAATCAAAATCAATAAAGATGGCAGAATGCATAGGAAGAGGCGGGTCTTTTGTCAGACCTGTTCACTGATTTGCTGTAAGCAAATCTTTTCCAGAGGCACGAAGGATTAGAATCCTATACCAAGTATATTCGTCGGTTAGAGATACGTATTTATTTCAACATTATTTTCTAAAAAGTGGTGATTTGAGCAAAGAGAGAGTGAGATCCCCGTTAATACTTCCAGAGAATAGGCTTAAGCTAGCGTGGTTGATTAGAGGAAAAGGCTTTTCTGTCAGGATGCATGGCTACGAGTACCTCGTGGCCTACGGAGGCAGATTTTTATGCTTGATACTCCTCCAACCCATGGAGGGAATAATCTTGATTAAAGAGTTTAAATGGATTGAGGATTCGCGTAAACACTTGGATGAGATTGTTGAATCCATTAGGTCTCTGGACAATGCTTCGCAAATAGTTTTCTATTAAGGCGTTTAATCTTTTTAAAGCTCTTTTAGCGATTCTGGGGGAGTCATGCATAGCTTAGAAAAGCCGTTGATACTGGATACGACTCTTAGAGAGGGGCTTCAAACGCCGGGAGTATATTTCACATTAGACGAAAGGATCGAAATCCTGCGGGAGCTGGACAATTCTGGAATAGACTTTATCGAAATAGGATCCCCGTACGCCAGTGAAGGGGAGAGGAAGATCATCGAAGAGTTGAGCAGAATAGAGACTAGGGCTGTTAAAGTCGCGCATTGCAGAGCATTAGAGTCAGACGTTGACACGGTGCCTGAGAAAGTTGAATGGGTTGCACTATATCTCTCGCCGGCAGACAGGCATTTAGAGGCGAAGTTTGAGAAGATCGAGGATAAGCGCGGGTTTGTGTTAAAACAGGTTCCCAAGGCAATAAGATACGCTAAGAACAAGGGGTATAAGGTTAGGTATACGGCTGAAGACGCTTTCAGAGCTGACCCAGGTTTTCTTAAGCAAGTCGTAGCCAAGGCTGTTGAAGCAGGAGCAGATTCTGTAAGCCTGCCTGATACTTCGGGCGGAGCCTCCCCCATGGATGTTAGGAGAATATACGGGGAGATTAACAGTCTCATAAGAGAGACGGGGGCAAAATGCGTTATAGAAGCGCATTTCCACAACGACATGGGCATGGCTCTCGCAAACACTCTAGAAGCATGGTTGAGCGGCGCCAAGATATTGCATGGTACAATAAATGCTCTAGGCGAAAGAGCAGGAATACCTGATACCCTTGCTTTAGCAACATGGATGAAAGTGAAGCTTGGCTACGATTACGATCTTAGAAAGCTCGTTGAGCTAGCGGAATACGTGAGCAGGGTCTCAGGCATCGAGATTCCTGCGAATCAGCCTATTTCAGGCAGGAATGTTTTCACTCATACTGCTGGTACCCATCAGAAAGCAGCTTTTCGCGACCCCTTGACATACCAGCCTTTCGATGCCAGCATAGTGGGCAGAGAGAGCGGTTTCGCCCTCGGACCCATGGTTGGCAGCGAAGGCGTTAAAGCAGCATTAAAGAAGAGAGGAGTTGAAATAAATGCTCTTAGTGAAGAAGTCTTCGAAGAAATAAGGGACAGAATTAAGGAGACATATCTCTTGCACGGGAGAGGGGCTTCAGCATTGGAGAACATTATCATAGCTGAGGTTTTGAACAAGACCGGTGTGGTTGAGATGAAGATTCCAGAAAGCCTCTCGGCCCGGATACTTATAGACGTCGAGAGCATGGGTGATAAGGATTTTGAAGACTTCTGCAGAGAATTGTTGGCGAGAGACAAGGGAGTTGCAGAAATAGTCGAAATATGGGGCTCGTCTTTCGACTACATGGTTAGGGTTGAAGATGTTCCAAGCCTTAAGGAACTGGATAATATTGTAAACAGTTTCAGAAGGACCAAAGGGGTTCTAAGGACGGAAACACTGATAACAGGGAAAAAGATAAGGTAGATCCAGCATTACTCTTTGGGTCTGGAAAAGTAAAGTCAATAAAAAGACGTTCTCTAGGTCACGAAAAGGTTATATTAAATACCTCTATACTTTCCACATGCTCGTAGGGTTAATAAGCGATACTCACGACAATTTGGGGATGATCGAGAAGGCCGTAGGCTTCTTTAACAAGAGGAACGTAGAGGTTGTGCTTCATGCCGGCGACATTATAAGCCCGTTCACCGTCAGGAAATTCAAAGAGTGTAAGGCTAAACTTATACTCGTCTACGGTAATAATGATGGTGATAGAAGCAATCTCCAAAGATTATTCTCTGAAATAGGCGCGCAGTTTTATTGGCCTGCTGCAATACTCGAGCTAGACGGCAAGAAGACTCTGATGCTGCATGGAGAAGACTTGAAACTTGTTGAGGAGATAGCTAATAAAAACATGTTTGACCTGATAGTGACGGGCCATACTCATGAAGCGGGAGTAAGAAGGATAGGCGGCACGCTCTGGGTCAACCCTGGGGAAGCATGCGGATACTTGACTGGAAAAGCAACCGTAGGAGTCTACGATTCCTCCAAGCATGAGGCTGAGATATTTGAAATCAGTCCTTAGGAAAAATTTTATATAAAGCATGTGTTAAAGGGCTGGCGAATTGGGCGAGACAATAGTTCAAAAACTGTTTAGAAACGAGTTGGGAAGACACGTTAAACCGGGAGAGATAGTAGTCGTGAACATAGACTTGGCCTATGCCCACGATGGTACTGGGCCGTTGGCGATAGACGCGTTCCACGAGCTTGGCTCAAGCAAAGTCCATGATCCTTCTAAGATACGGTTTGTAATAGACCATGCTTCCCCCAGCCCTAACGAAGGCGCTTCAAACCTTCAGATTAAGCTTAGGAAGTTCGCTAATGAGAATAACATAAAGGTGTACGAGGTTGGGGAAGGCATATGCCACCAAGTCATACCTGAGAACGAAGCCCTGAAACCAGGGATGATGATAGTGGGGGCAGATTCTCACACGGTCACGCTGGGAGCCTTCAGCCTGTTCGCTACAGGAATAGGCTCGACAGACTTTGCTGAAGTAATGACCTCAGGAAAACTGTGGTTCAAGGTCCCGGAGGCCATGAAAGTCTCTTTAACCGGAAGATTGAGCCCAGGCGTTATGTCTAAAGACCTTATCCTGAGGATAATAGGAGACGTGGGTGCCGACGGAGCCACCTACATGAGTGTTGAATTCCAGGGCGACGGGGTTAAAACGCTTTCAATGGCTAGCAGAATGACTGTTTGCAACATGGTTGTTGAAATGGGCGCTAAGAACGGTATCTTCCCATTAGACGAGGTTACTGCAAAGCACGTGGACACGAGTGGTTTAAGAGATAAGAGTATCTTCAAGCCTGATGA
Organism: uncultured Nitrososphaerota archaeon; assembly: GCA_964616835.1. GTDB lineage: Archaea > Thermoproteota > EX4484-205 > EX4484-205 > JAAOZP01 > JAAOZP01. The sequence goes on from CAZTSG010000057.1 coordinate 3,843, forward strand.
AAACGCTGAATACGCTATGAATCTTAGTTACAAGCTTGACGAGCTTGAGCCAGTAGTGGCAGCACCCCATAACGTTGACAATGTTAAACCCGTTAAGGAGCTTGAGGGGCTGGAAGTCAACCAGGTCTTCATAGGCTCGTGCACCAATGGTAGAGAAGAGGATTTTGAAATAGCTGCTAAAATACTTTCGAAGAAAGGAGTGAAGAAAGGAGTCAGGTGCATAGCTATACCGGCCTCCAGGAAAGTATTCCTAAACCTTCTGAAGAAAGGCATTATAGACAAGCTTGTTTCAGCAGGATGCACGGTGACTCATAGCACGTGCGGACCTTGTTTGGGAGTTCATTTCGGAATACTCGGCTCAGGGGAGGTTGCTGTCTCAACATCCAACAGGAATTTCAGGGGTAGAATGGGTAATCCTGAATCAAGCATATACTTAGCGAGCCCAGCTACTGCAGCGGCTTCAGCAGTAGAAGGAGTTATAACAGACCCTAGGAAACTAATCGGAGGTTGATGAGCATGATAATAAGAGGCAGGGTATGGGTTCTGGGAGACCATGTTAATACTGACGTGATAATACCTGCGAAGTACAAGTTTAGGACGGGAGACTTCAAGGAGCTTGCAAAACACGTTTTTGAAGACCTTGATCCAACGTTGGCTTCAAAAATATCTAAGGGAGACGTTATGATCGCTGGAAGAAACTTTGGGATGGGTTCTAGCAGAGAGCATGCTCCGAGAGTAATCAAGGAGGCAGGAATCTCAGCCATAGTAGCATGCTCATTCGCAAGAATATTTTTCAGAAACGCGATAAACGTAGGATTACCAGTCATAGAGGTTAGAGATGTTAACAAGCATTTCAAAGAGGGAGACATAGCTTTGATAGACCTTGAGAAAGGTATTGTAAGAAACGAGACAAAGGGCATTGAGCTAAGATTCTCACCGTATCCGGAGTTCATAATGAGCCTGATGAAGGCCGGTGGGCTAGCTGCTTATGAGAAGAGTAAAGTTGAAAAATAGAACTAATAATCCTCCAATAGACTCTAGAAGATCGCATCACCTAAGAGAGAAACGCTCTTTTTACTGATGCTATCCAATTTTTCAAACATTATTCTATCGCTTGTAACGAGCTTCGTGTTAAACAACTTCGATACCGCTAAGTATATCGCATCATAAATCGAGACATTGTTCAGAAACGAAATTTCAAATGCATTAGACCAAGCCTTGGCAGTAGGTTCGACAGCTATCTGCATGTTCTTCAAAATCGTGACCGCTCTAAGAAGCTCGGTCTGGGATAACTTATAATATGGATGGAATCTTAGTGCATTGGCCACCTCATAGTAGATGAGTGTGGGGGCAATTATTTCTAAGGACCCCTTCAAGTATAGTTCTCTAAGTTTTAAAGCTTTATCACTATCCTTTTCAGGAACAAACCACTTTACTGCAACTGAAGCATCTACAACTATCCTTTCCAACTTCTGATATCTCTCCAATTCCTTATTGTCCCAGCACTATCGTAATCACATTTCCCATCCCTAGCTTCAATCATCTTTCTCAATTCATCCATTTCCTCAGCAGCCTTTCTGATGAGACTCCAATCCTTGTCCACTAACTTCTCTTCAACCAAGATTCTTTCAAGTATGGCTTCTCTAACTACTTCGCTCCAATTCACGTTTTTAAGCCTCTTCATCCTTTTCTTCAAGTCCTCAGGAATCCTTACAGTTATAACACCCATTTTGCGTAATTACAATGTAATTACAAACTATTTAAATCTTGCCTAACTTCAGATTCTGCAGAATCAAGTTGAAATCGCAGTCAAAAACAGCTTAGGGATGTCTAAAATTAAAGGCAGCAAGGAACTCTCGCTAGCCGGCATTTATAATGAACATTATGAAAAACAAGTTTTAAGGCACCTATGCTTTTGAAACAACCTGAGCTCAAAAATCATTGTCAATGCTTCCTGGCCATTAGTCAAGGAGGCAAGAAATAAATACGGTATTCATAAGCTAGTAACCATGGCAACTCCAAATTCAAATGAGATTTTTGAAGCTGTTTCTCACCCTCTACGTGTGAGGATTTTAAAGCTTCTCGTAAAATCTCCGATGGGTTTCAGCGATCTAAAGAAGGCTCTTGGAATTGAGAGTAGCGGCGAGCTTTCCTTCCATCTGAATAAGATGAGAAGCCTGTTGGACAAGGATTCAGAAGGCCGGTACGTGTTAAACAAGACGGGTTATGCAGCGCTTGAAGCCATTAGAAGCTTTGAAAAATATGGTTGGCAAATCCAGGCCTTCTACTTTAACTTGATTGTCTTCGCCTTAATGAATATCTGGGCGTATCTGAACTTCTCTCTCAGTACACGTTTCCTAATTGTTCTAGCACTATCCTCTCTATGGATTGTTTTCTACTCATATTGGGCAATAATTCATAGAAAAGCCTTTAAGAGATAAAGAATAGAAAAACATAAAGCCATATCACAAGCTTTAAACGTTATGACGAAAATAGATAAGCAGAGTCTTAACAGACTTATTAGCGAGGTAATGGATGCTCTAGAAGAAATCAAAAGCATAATCTCAATAGGTGCTGACAAATTCTCCGTTGACAGAAGAGCCAAGTACAGCCTAAGATATTCTATAGTAGTGATAGTCGAGGCGTTGGCAGACCTGTCCGTTGCCATTTTAGAAAAGGACTTCAACGAAGAAGTGGAAAGCTACCGAGAGGCTTTCCTGAAACTCATGAACCATAAAGTAATAAGCCTTGACGCATCACATAACATGGTTAAGTTAACATCTTTAAGGAATCAGATAGTACACAGATACTGGACCATAGATGATTTGAGAATATATAAAGAGGCTAAGGAAAATGGTTTAGAAGCTGTAGAACGTTTCATTAAGGAGGTAACTGATTATGTCAAGACTAAGGATCCTTGAGGAGAAGAGACGCTTACCGAAGTCAATACCATTGGAGGAAAGAGAGAGAATACTGGAATTGCTGCGAACAATGCTTCAAAAGCATTCTGAAATACTACTAGCAATTGCATACGGAAGCTTTCTAGATTCGAAAATCTTCAGAGACATAGATATCGCCCTCTACACTGGACATAAGATAAGCTATGATGAAGAGCCAGTGTACGTTGATAAGGTTAGAGAGGAGCTTGAAAGGGAAATTAAGATACCTGTTGACATCCAACTATTAGATTATGCGCCTCCAGCCTTTAGGCTAAAAGTGCTTAAAGGCAAACTTCTACTAGAGAGAGTTATGGGATTGAGAGCAGTCTTAAGGCTTCATGCAGCTGAAGAACTAAGTGCATTGAAATTTAAAGCTTTAAGACATATTGATCAAAAATAATGAAATCCAAGCGGACCATCAGAAGTAGTTAAAATCTTTCTATCTCATTAAGAATCGTGTCGTATAGCTCTACGTCGCACCTCCATCCTGATTCAACGAGTTTTCTAAAAGCTTCTCTAGCTTCATCCTTTCTAATATCTCCTTTCCACAGCATCCTGAGTATTACTGCATAGCTTCCCTCCTTCTTCACACCATGAAGTTCGGCGATACTTCTTGCCACAGGATCATCGATGATAGCTATGGCATTCAGCTCCTTTGATAGACTGATGACCTCCGCTTCCCCAGCATGTATGTCAATGTGAGTAGAAATTAATCTAACTAGATTATCTGAAGGCTTCTTCATCAAAATCACCCCCTTCTTCACCAGATTCTCGGTTATGACTGCGTCGCTAAAACCCTTTGCCTTACCGACTTCCACAACCTCTTTATAGACAGAGGGGGTGATGTACTTATCACCCTCAAGCCTTTCAATCATCCAAGCCAGTCCCGCTTTAACGAGATGTATCAGCGGGCTTGAATTGAAAACGAATTTTAAGCCACTTTCCGCTTTATCCGCCGGATTTCCTTTTCCAAATCCTCTGGCGAAAACTTTACCCATGGTATCTTCCTTCTGTCCAACACTTCCAAAAATTCCCTCAAAGACATGTCTGCAATTTCAGACGCTTTCCACACTGAGACTTTTCCAGACATGACTAGCCCTATCGCCTTCTCCAACCGCCACTGTTTCAAGCCCAGAGCTAAAAGCTTCCTAGCTACGGGGGATTTCTCAGTACCTTCTTCACGAGCAATCTCCTCAATAATCTTAGCCGTATCTTCGTCTATCTTTACTGAAAGCACTTCGCTCACGGTATACCTTTTATTAAATCTTATACTTAAGCCTTTCG
>CAZTSG010000058.1:0-4390 GCA_964616835.1 uncultured Nitrososphaerota archaeon
CCCCGTTAACAAGGAAGAACTCGTAGACAAGGCTCGCGGGAGGCTCGATGCCGTATATCTCTCTCGCCAACGCTTGCCCAGACTTCCAAGAGCCCTCGTAATGGTCTTTTCCAAAGGGCTCAGCATTAACCTGGAAAACCTTCCATTGAGCAACCCATTCAAGCCGCCAGGGCAGCTTACCCTCCTTCAGCGTTGAAGAACCCCTATGGCCACAGCCTTTCACCACGTATTTTCCGGCTAGGACTCTGCCGCGACACTCGTATTCAACAGTATCGTTTTCAAGATCGACTCTCAGAGCCGTAGTAGTTATCTTGCCACAGTTACCGCATATCGCGTGGAAGGGTATCCAGTCTTTCTCCACAGTGCTCTGGTACCTGCTCAAAACCTCTCTGACGAGGCTCGTCTTAGAGAGCGTAAGCCTAGTGACTTCTAGGAAAACCCCGTTGGCGTAGGAATTGCTATTATTATAGTTCTCCATGGAGATGCCCAGCTTCTCCAAACCATCTTGGATGACTGAGTTGAAGTGCTCGCTCCAAGACCTGTGGCATCCGAATACGTCCGGTATACGACTGTAGGGCCAGCCCAAGTATTTCTCAAGAGTCGAAAGCTCCTGCTCCGTGAAAGAATGCCACTCGCCATCACCATCTGGGGCAGACGGGGGGATAGTCCTAAGCGGATCCATATCATCATTAGTGTAGATTAGCCTCGCGGGAATACCTTTCCTTTTCACAGAGTCATAGATGAAGAACGCGCGAATCTGGTCGTTCATATTCCCAATATGCTTCCCCCCTGAGGGCGACCCTCCACTCTTAACAGTCACGAGAGGCATCCCATTCCTCTTAGCATGCTCGATGGCTGACTCCGCCACCGCGTCAGCCCAGAACACGAACCTACCCTTGCTCTTACTGTTCTCGCTCACTTGAGACAGATTAGGTTTAAAAGCAGTGTGTAAATAAGTTTTTAACAGGGCCCGTGGCCAAGCCAGGATAAAGGCGTCGAGAGGATTAACCTCACGCAAGCCTCCGGAGCCGAAGAGCCTGGGTTCAAATCCCAGCGGGCCCGGGTCTGAACATAATATGAACCTCCTATGAAAAGATTACTTCTTCGAAAAGCTTCAGGAACCTTTCCACGTCGACGTTTAAGCATACTGAAGCATTTGGAGTGCTTCCAGTAATCAAAGTGAATCCTCTAGTATACTCTCCCTTAAGCTCAACATCGACTCTGACGTTCTCAACAGATACAATCTTGTCATCCACTAAGACAGCTAGGGCCAGTGGGTCGTGTAAAATCGGCTGCTTGTGGCCTGTACTTCTCATCCATGCTTCGAGCATGGAGTAAACAAGCCTGTGCTCCGGCTTCTCGCTCGACCTGAGCTTCTCGATCATGCTTAAGGGCATTACGCATTTCAGGGTAACATCTAAACCTACGAGCAGAGGTTTCACGCCTGATCTGAGAATCAGGTTTAAGGCCTCGGGGTCGCATCTAACATTGTACTCGGCACCCGAGCCGTTGAAAAACCCAGCCATCGAGACAAGCTTAAGCCTCTCCTTAACCTCAGGCATTGAGAGCAGTGTTAGAGCAATATTGGTAAGAGGCCCTATGCTGACCACTTTAAGACCATCTACTTTCAACACGTTTTCAGCTATGACAGCCCAAGCGGGCAAGCCGATCAAGTTCGAGTATTCGCCGGACTCGTCTTCTAACACTTCTGTTTGAGGAGGCTTCCAACCTGGAGCAAACCCCAGAAGATTCTTAGCGGAACCTCTGGCTACAGGTATCTTCAAATCTAGTGTAGATATCAGTTTTGAAGCAAGCCTAGCTCTAGATTCCACATCGCCATAAACTACTGTTACTGCTCTCAGGTCTAGCTCTTTGCATTTTAACGCGAATAGTAGGGCAAATGCGTCGTCGATATCGTCGCCAATATCCGTGTCAAGTACTACTGGCCCAGCCAATACGGCTCCTTTTTAAAATAAGAATTATAAAAAGTTATTCTATTTGCGTGACAACCTAAATCCTATGTTTAAGGTTAAATAGGATTCGCTCTCAAACAAAGGAAGAAAAACGATTTCAGCCCGGTTTTCACTTAGCATGTTCTTTCTCCCGCTCTTATTGACCATGCCCATCCGTAGGGGGTTCTCTCCACTCCTTTCTCCTCTAGTTCTTTCAGAAGCTTCTCCTTTGAGTTCTGCAGGAAGCTTTCAGGGTCATGGAGGATTATACCATCTACCAGTGCGTCGATAATCCAGCCGCTTTTAGATTTAGTATGGGTTTCAAATTCCTCTGGGGTCATGTATATTGCTTGGACTATGCTCGACAACCCTAGTTCTACAATAAGTTTTGAAGCCATTAGTATCCTCTCCTGAAGTTTCGGCAATCCTCTTACCACGAGTATTAAATCAATATCGCTCTCCGCCGAGGAAACCGGTTTAGCTTTCCCCTTCGCCACCGAGCCGAATAATAGAATACCCACGATTTTCTCTTTGAAAAAGTTTGAGATTTTCTCTACGTATTGCTCTACGAGTTCTCGGTAATCTGGATCCCTGATCTTATCCAAGTTTTCCAGACGCATCATCCACCACGTTTTTTAACTGGTTGATCATGCCTGAGAGATCTGGCGGCAAGCTCTTAAACTCACTGAAGAATTTTACCACGTTGCTTAAGCCTTCCAGTGTTGACCTTAAAAGCTCTTTAGCCACATCCTTTACATAGACCTCTGAGGGCATTATTATCCTCTCCTCTGTCTCCCAACCGTATCTCGGCATTGAACCCTGCGATTCAAGAAACGAAGCATGTGAAATTATGAGCGTTAGATAGGTTATTTGCTCCCTGCTTAGGTTAAGCTTTTTCAGCCTCTCCTTGTCTGAAACAAGCCTTCCTATGAGGACGCTGGGGAAATGCGTTTTTTCGAATTCTATTCCTAAGAAGCTTAAGATCGATTTGCAAGCGTTTTCAACCGATAATTGGAATCTGAAAACAGCATCCGGATAATCGCCCTCCGAGTATCTTGCTAAACCTCTTCTCAAATCCTCTAGGCCCATTTTCAACCTGTCCCTAGCCTTGCTATAATTGTCCAACTAAGTAAGTGAATCATAGAGAAGGATATAAAGTTTCCATACGCGTCATATCAGTGGGAAAGAATCTGGCATCTCAATCATCAACGCGTTGAAGACGGATACGAGCAGCACGGTAAATCTCCAAGAAATCTATAGACGTGCATCATAATACTAATTAATTAATTAATATAACTTAAGGCGGGCTGTGGAGAAATCTCCTCGGCAACCCCCTTTTTTCTCAGCCTCATTCAAAGGGTTTAAAGGTAGGGGGGACTAGTAGTGGTGGTGAGACGCTATGAATCATGCCGGGGAGAAGGTGTTTAAGGCCTTGGCCATCGCCTTCGGCATTGGCTTACTCATCGTCGCCATCATTGCCATCTATCTGGCTGCTAAGCTCGGAGACTATGAGTTTAGGCTCAGCGAAGTCGAGTACCGCGTTGACCGTCTCTACTGGAGAATTAAAGGACTCGAGGAAAGGATTGAGAGGGTTGATAACCAGACCTGGGGATTAACATGGTGGGCTACTGATGCAGACATCAGGATTAGAGATATAGAGACTAAGATTGAAGACTTCGAGAACCTAAGCGGTTGGAGACTCGAGGATATTTTCTGGAAGATCCTCGAACTTGAGGCCGATGTTAAGGTGCTGGAGGACAGGATAGAGCTACTGGAGACCCCGTAGGCAACCCCCTTTTTTCTTCCAACCCCATCCTCCAGGTAGCTTAATAAGACTAGCTACCGGTTTCAGGCTTAGGAATGAGCCTCAGAGAAGAAGTTAAGAAGTGGGTCAGGGTTGAGATGCGGAAGTGTTTCGTCTGGACATGCCCGTTGTGTGGAAAAGAAGTGGTAGCGTTGAAACAAACGGAGATAGAGGCATGCGCTGTAAACCACTTCTCCAAACACATGCCCAAACAAGGAGGCATAATGCCGCTCATACCCTCTTCAGCCACCAGGTTGAAAACTAGAAACAAGCTCATAGAACCTTGAAAACAGCACCACGAGCCTTGTAATTTCGCGGCCCCATTCCGCTCCGAAAGGAAACGCTCCGCAAAAATTCATGGGTCATAAGATATGTTGAATATTATTATAATTAATCTTGTTTACCCTTGTTGATAAGGTTGTTTGCTTTAGTGTTTAAGTCTTCTTTCCCTCCTTGTTTCATCAATGTGAATCACCAGGTATGGTCTTTTAACCTCGTAGCGCACGCGTTTAAAGAAGTCGCTGTAGAGAATTATAGGGGGAGCGTCATGCCTATTGAGGCTTTACACAGGAGCTTTAACACAAGTCAGCTGGTAAAGATTGTAGAGGTTGGAGCAAGCATGCTGGAGAAACAG
>CAZTSG010000058.1:4490-7976 GCA_964616835.1 uncultured Nitrososphaerota archaeon
AGGTTAGAAACCTTAGGGAAGACCTTAAAACCTACATGGATTAAAGGTTTCGAAAACTCGAATCAGAAGTAGCAAGGATAAAGGAGAAAATCGGAATAGCATGATTCGATTCCTTAAACACGTATTTAAGTTTAGATAGCATTGTTGGCAGAATAGTGTTTTGTTTGTGAAAATCAGAGAGTTCTATGTTTAATTTAAGAATCTTTCATTATATTTTAAGCCCTTGAGCTGTAGTATTTCAATTTCAGGTCATCAAATGGGGCTTTTATACTTAGCCTCCTTAAGCTCCTTCCTGACCTCCCACGGAGCCCTGCTTGAAACCCTTATCCTTAGGTAGTAGTGGCTCATCCTAACCTCCCTTCCACTCTACACCTTTAATGAAGATATAAACGAGTAAAACTCCAATGTGTAATAATAGTTTAACAGAAAATACGTGATCTTTGACTACATGGGAGACACAAAAGATGGAGAGAAGGTAATCATCGAAGTTAAGCATGGATATGAAACGGGTGATCTTGAAGACTTGAAAAAGGATGCTGATGTATACCTGTATATTGCCGAGAAAGAGGGTTGGGTCTTAATGTATAGATTTTATGATGAGCCTCAGAGCGAAAACGCAATAGGGTCATTCAACTACCTTAAAGAGATAAGGTACATCCTGGGAGGTTAAGAATTTTCCTGAAGGTAGCAAGGAAATTAGAAGTTTAATCGTAGTTTAAGATGAAAATAGTCCACACCTCCTCAAAAAACTCGTTCTTTCGGCCCAATTTTTCAAACTTAACCATATATCTCGAATGCGAAATTATTTTAATACAAGGGAAATACAATTAAAAGGCTATTGATAAGTGGGCATGGATCGGGAGAATTCGAAATAGAGTTTGCCTCACCCTTTAACAAAAGAATAAGGAAGCTTAACAAAGAGACTCAGGTACGAATACTCCGCGAAGTGAATGTCTTAAGGACGAATCCATATGCTGGTAAACCCTTGCGTGGAGAGTGGAAAGGAGTTTTCTCGCTGAGGATAGGCGATTACAGGGTTCTCTACCAAGTTAAAAGAAGCAAGGTAATTTTGTTGGCTATGGGGCATCGTAAGCACGTTTATTAATCCAATTCTACTGATCATTGCTAGACTAAGATGGCCCCAAAATGGGTAATTCATAACGTAGAAAGGGGAAAAGAATTTAAAGGTCATGGTCCTATTTTAGGACAAGGAGCCAACATGTCGATTTTAACAGTGGAGGAAAGAGAACTGTTGAAAAAGGCAACCACATTAATTGAGGAGCTGTTGGAAACACTTGAGGTTATTCAGGATGAGGAGCTGGTCAGAGACCTGAGGATAGCCCTTAAAGAAGCAAAGGAAGGCAAGACCAAGCCCCTTAAAGAGCTAATCCGCGAGCTGGGCTTAGAAGGGAAAATTTAGGATTTACCGGCTCGCATCTTTAATGTAGCTATAGTACTTCCAGACTAAACCAGAACCTTGCTTTAGGATACTTCCTGCGGATTTCTAGGGCTTTCATGAAGAATTCGCCGAATTTTTTGCCACACCAGTTTGTGATCTCTATTGTACGATTGATGTTTTCCTCGGGCGTTGACTCTTTATGTGAAAACCATCGGAGGAGCCTCTTAGCGACCTCCACATCCGGGGGGTTCTCTCTTGAGAGTAGTTCTCTTGTTGCAAGACGGTTTATCTCATCCTGCATCTCTTTCAAATCCAGTATCTCGCACGGCCAGAGAGCGCGCTTCCCCCTTCCTTCTATTGCTCTCACAATCCTCACTTTCAATTTTTCCCTCAAGGAGTTGAAAAGCCTGTGGACCTCCTCGTAGTAGGGAGGCGGAAGGTTGAGACTAAAGCCTATGAAAGACTCCTTGTATTCTAATGGATTGTCGTGAAGGTGGTGGCCTGTGTAAATGATCATCGGTATGTATTTGAAGCCCTTGAGCTGCAGAGCCTCGACATCGCTCCAGCCGAACCATAAGCCCTCCTTATCAAGCCGCTCAACCTCCTCCCTGGCTTTTCGCGAGCACCTGCTTGAGGCCTTTATGCCGAGGACGAACTGCGTCATGCCTTACCCTCCCGTCCACTCCACACCTTTAATGAAGATACTCAACACGCCTTTATTGCTTTTATAAAGTACCTTAAAGTGTTCCAATAAGATCTTCGCGCTTCAGACTGGGATTCGTCACAGAGGCGGTACATCAGGACCGCATTCCTTATTTCTGGCATACCCAACTATTTATCAACCTACTTAGTTTATCTTTTTACGCAGGACAAAAGAATATGAGACAATAGACAAGGCTTGAAAAGAAGTTTATTTGGTTTAATAATCGTTATGAGACACAAAAAAATAAAGGGGTTTAACTTGGTTTACTTTAGCGAAACGCTAAATCCGGATAGTGTCCATGAGAATTGTGCTGTGCCTCCGGATCTCTTAGTTCCCCATTCGGTCCCTATTTCCCAGCCAAGCAGGTAGTGACCCGATATGTCAATCGTAGCGTAATCCATCGCCGCCCTGACGAAGGCTGCAGCATCGTAACTCACAGTTCCACTCTTTATGCTCCAATCTTTCGGCTTAAAAGCTATATATTGCCATCCTCCCCAGGATACACTGTCCTCCCTCCAAACCTCCCAAGTTTTACCCTCTATCGTAACCTCGCCCACCTTACTACCTGCCGGACCAAGGTTCTGGCCGAAAAGCCATACCATGAGCTCCATATCTCCTGGACCAGGAGGAGTGCCGGGACTATTGGCGACACTTGGCCTCACGATCCAAGCGTCCGCAGCTATGTTAAAGTGCATCCTTGAGTATAAACTCTCTAGGTTTATGGTGAAAGTTACCATGAGAGAACTCGATTGAAGAGTAGATACCGATAGAGGAAAGTCTACTAGACCGTTGGCATACTCAGTAACCCATGGTTTTCTGCCAACATATATTTCTGGATAGCCATTAACCCAATCAAGTGGTCGAACTCTCTTAAGATCGCATACTGTTTTAAGTGTTCGAGTACTTGTGTCAAACGTCATTGTGATGCTGCCGCTGGCACTCTGGAGATTATATGGGTTTATCTCAATTCTGTAATCATTTTTACCATCGTTATTAACGTCAACAAACGTCCAGTCGGTTCCACCTGGCCATTTAAGCGTGATTATTTCTGCAAATACAGGTTGAACTACCAGAGCTAGAATTAGAGTTAATGCCGGAAGAATAGATAAGGCTTTTCTCCTATTCATGGATTATCACCAACGAAGAATACCATGGCCATTATTTTAAATCTTTCTATCGTTCTTTATCGTTCTTTAAATTGATTGCTTACGCTACATCCAAGGAGGAAATATATTGTACCTATTACGGTACGAAGAACAGGACGAACACCCAGTTCTGCAAAAATTCGGCGACTTCTTCATGAAAGCCCTGGAAATCCGCAGGAAGTATCCTAACGCAAGATTCTGGTTTAGTCTGGAAGTATTATAGAATGAAATTTTTTATC
>CAZTSG010000059.1:0-7926 GCA_964616835.1 uncultured Nitrososphaerota archaeon
AGTTAGCAAAGTAAGGGATACCGTATTTCGCAGACGTTTCCAGTACTTTTCTAATCGTTTCATTATCCCAGTCGAAATCCTTAGTTATGTTTATCGTAGGAATTGGAAAGGTGAATACCCTTCCCACGGCATCGCCTTCGAGCATGACTTCAGCCAGAGCCCTGTTAAAAACACCCATTTCTTCCTGAAAGTCCCCGTAAGTAGCGTCTAGAGTCTCTCCTCCTATTATGACTGGCTCGTCCTCCATGAACTTTGGAACCCTGAGGTCTAGCGTAACGTTTGAGAAAGGCGTGTTATGGAAAACTAGGAGCCCGGCCCCTCCGACAAAGTTTTCTTGGGGCAAATCAACTGAGATATCGTATTCATATTCTCTATCATAGTTGAATTTTTCAACTCCTAAGCAAATCCTAGCTTCGAAGTCATTAACAAAGTATGTTTTCTTTGCTTTTGAATTTTCTTTGAAAATTCGAATTATGAAACTATCATGCCAATTTTTGTTATTCTTACTGCGTTTTTCGGTATAAACGGCGAATCTTAAATTGTTTTGGCTTAAAAGCAGGCTTAGACTCGTGCTCAGTTTTCTCGAGGTAGTTGAATAATCCCAATATTTCGAATATTCTGCACCATCGCCTTTCAGAAGGGTTTTAATAAAGATCTTCTGATATTTGGGAGATAGGTCGAAGATAAACCAAGGGATAACTTTATTAAATGATAAGTAGCCGCAGGTTCTGCTAATGACTTCCGCTAAGAGCCCTCTTCCAGTTATTTTAAGAACTGTTTTAGTTTTCCTTCCATTTCTAGAATACCCTTTGCCGCGAGCCACTTGACCCAAGGCATTTAAAGCTTTCAAAAGCTTGATGATGTCCCTCGCGTTTTTGGAAGGCGATTGAGAAACGTAGATGGGGGTCGAAATAGCTGTATGGCCTTCAGAAATATACCAAGCGCAAAGTTTTACGAAGTTTTCTAATAGCTTCCCGTTTAAAAACCTTGGATACCACGTATTGCTGTTCTTAAGTTTAAATTCAACTTTCTGGTTCGGATCCCCGTATTTTCTCCAGATGTCGTACCGGATTGATTTTCCCTTTAACCAACTTTTCCAAACTCCCCTATCCTTAATCCCAAACTCCTTGTAAAACGGGACGAGACTCTGCTCTTCCAAAATGATTCTCTCCCTGACTCTTTTCAAAGTATGCGTGGGGTTTATCTTAACAAAAACATTCTTTTGGAGATGAGGAAGCTCGTCTATGATTTCCATCAAGTCTATTTCCTCCTTCTTACCTTGATTTTCTAACGACCTTAAGGCAATGAAGTGGTTTTCTTCATTCAGATGATGATAGTCGTCAGCTATCTTAACATCCTCAGCCGATTTCGGTACTGGATTAAATTCACCGTTAAATCTTGAAAAGCTGAAAAGAGAATGGGCTTTTGAAACCCTTGCGTCGCCACGGTTAGTTCTGATTCTTACAAATTCTGAGTTCTTAGGAACCCTATGCCTTACGAACGCTTTAATCCTTGTCCAAACAGCCTTACCTTCTGGATTAAAAGATAAAACTTGATAATCATCATGATTCTCTAAGGCATAGCTCTGAGGATGTTTTTCAATCACCTCGTAGGGATGTTTTTCAAATTCGCGGTCAACCAGCCTACCGATCTCAACAACTTTAACCTTCCCTCTCTCTTTAATAACTATCGGTTCATCCCAGCATAGGCTTTGGAAGCCTACTCTCGTCGGAATATTCATGTTAAACATGAATTCTTGGAGGGCTTGCTTCACCGACTTGTAGTCGAGGCCATCGTATCTTATGAACGGAGCCAAATAGGTATCGAAGTTTGAGAAGGCTTGAGCACCAGCAGCCTCTCCCTGAAGCGTGAATACGAAGTTAACAACATGGCCAAGGGCTACTCTGAAATGCTTCGCCGGCTTAGCTGAAACCTTACCCCTGACGCCCTTGAAGCCCGTCGTCAAAAGGTCTTTTAAATCCCACCCCACGCAGTATGGTCCTAGAATCCCAAGGTTATGGATATGGAAATCACCGTTTAAGTGGGCCTCTCTTATTTCAGTCCTACCCTTGTTGAAAATCCTGTGAAGCCAGTACTGCGAGATTACTTGCGAGGAAATATGGAAGTTCAGTGCTTGAAGCGAGTAGGTTGTGTTAGCATTCTCCCTGACGAGCCAGCTTTTATTCTCCAGGTAACTGTCGACGAACTCTCTTATTTGAGCATGAAGAGCCCTGTAGAGTATATATGATTTCGCAACGTTGTAAAGATTGTTCTCGACGAGAACCTGTTCAACCAAGTCTTGAACCTGTTCTACGTGAGGGATTTCACTAGGTTTAAGCTGTTTTTCCAAACGTTCGACAACCTGGCTTGATAGCCTTTCAGCAAGCTCCCTATCCTGCCCGCCTACGGATTTAATAGCCTTCCATATCGCTTCTGTAATCTTATTCTTGTCGAAATCAACGAGCCTCCCATCTCTCTTAATTATTTTCTTTATACCAGAACATTCTTCAGACAATGCTGTTGCACCTCCTTAGGAGATTCGGAAAACTCGTTCCAAGACAATTAGGGCTCAGCACCTCACTATGCTTAGAGAATCGTAAGACATTTATCTCCCACGTTAACATTATGAGACCAACGATTCTGTACTCATCGTAATATAAATCTTGTCTAAAGAAATCTTGATAACAAAAGCGTCAAAACGTGGAGGCTTAAGCGACTGTAAAATAAAGTTTGATGATCGTTAAACAGGGGAAAAGCCTCTTTTACGCGATAAAAATTTTGATTTAAACCATGTGAGTCTAAATATTTACTAACAGAAGCATTTTAGCTTTTTTCTTCCTAAAAATGCTTGTCACATCCTGAAGGTTGTAGTAAAAAATGATTGTACTCCCCCCGAACCCAGTAGTCTTCGGTGAAATGCAGAGGGGACTCTGGAATAGAATAAACCTGAGGCGGAGTGAAAATGCTCGTATTTAGCGGTAAGGAGCTTTACAGGAGGAAGGAGGTTTTAAACCTGCTTAAAACCTTCAAAAGCGGGATGATAAGCAGGATTGAGCCGAGAATCGGTCTAGAGGGAGTATTGAGCTACGTGAAAGCTGAGGAAATTATGGGTACTAGGGGGGAAACGGTGAAGAATATACTTGAAGAGCTTGTTGGGGAAGGATTGTTAATCAAGGAGCTCTTGGAAACAAGAGTTTCATGTCCTCAATGCGGTTCTCTAAATGTCTCTATTAGATTGAAGTGTCCTGCATGCGGCTCCACCAGTATTAAAAGGGGGGAGGCGATTCAGCATAGGAAATGTGGTTATACAGATTTCCGCACAGTTTTTGAAGGCTTTGGAGATTACATGGCGTGTCCGAATTGTAACGAAATACTTAGAAAAGAAGGTGAAGATTATTTTAGTGAGGGAGTTCTCTATAAGTGTTTGATTTGCGGAGAGTTTTCGAAATCCCCCATAAGAGAATTCATTTGTAGTAAATGTGAGAAAAAATATGGAGAAGAGGATTACAATCCTTTTGAAGTATACGGGTACAGTATTAACGAGGAGAAGAGGGAGATTATCGAGGTGGAGACACTCGACCTATGGCCTGTAATTAAGAATCTTAGATCAGCATTTTGGGAGGCAAAAACATCCGTCATGCTCAAGGGCAAGTCGGGTCTGGAGCATCCGTTTACGATGATAGCCTATAGACCGGGTGTGGAGAAGGCTGGTGGAGAGACTAATATCCTAGTGGACATAGTTTTTGAGAAAAAAGCTGTCGACGAGGTTTCGATCATATCTTTCTTCTCCAAAATACTTGACGTAGATGTTAGGCATGCAATCCTATTAGCTGTACCGGATATAAGCAAGCAGGCTGAAGAACTGGCTAGGTCTTATGGAATATCAGTGTTTAAGTGTGAAAAAATGGAGGAGGTTGCGGATACTCTTTGGAACGCGATTAGACCCGTCGTAGAAGAGGAGGCCAGTAGAGCGTTTATGGAAATAGCTGGAATACTGGAGACCTCTCAGGTCATTAAAAACCTGATAAAAGAGGGGGCTCAAGAATCTGGGTAATCTTGGAGAAAAGCTTATTCATAGGAGAAGTATTTGAATAGCTTGAAATTGAATTTAGCAGCTCTCACCATAGTTGTGCTCTACGCCGTGGCAGGACTCCTATCGCTAATGCTGGCGCCACTATACGTAATTAACGAATTAACGCTTTTCGAAAACCCCGAGAACCCTATGAATGTAATATACTTGATGTTTTCAGTAATAATTGTATTCGCGATAGTAATGGTAATAGTTAAGCTTAGGCTTGAAGCTGTTATAAAAGGACTATTCTATTTTAGCGCATTCACAGTATTATTCGTGACGATAAGTATCCTACTCCCCGACTCTATTTTCTCCATCGCGATATCGATAGTGGTATCTGTTTCAATACTAGTACTGCTCAACAGGTTCTATAATTGGTACTTGGTAGACGCAATCGGTGTCTTCCTCAGTGCAAGCCTCGCAGCTTGGTTCGGAGCATCTCTTCCACCCCTCACACTCGTGATACTTCTCGTCTTAATGTCAGTATACGATTATTTCGCAGTCAGATCAGGAGGGATGATCAGCCTTGCTGAGAAAACTCTTAAGATGAATCTGCCGACAATGCTAGTTTCCCCAGTTAAAAAAGTGCCGAAGGAACTCAAGGCGGGGGAGGATGGAGAAAGAAGAGGGGCCTTCCTCGGTTTGGGAGACGTTGCTTTTCCAAACATGCTCACCGTATCCACGTTTTTAAACACTGGGGAAATGCTGGCGGCTATGCTAGTTTTAATCGGTGGTCTAGTAGGGTTAATAGTCGTCCTACGCGTAGTACGTTACTTTAAAAAACCTCAGCCGGGCCTACCCTACATAGGTCTCGGAGCAGCTCTAGCTTGGCTAGCATCCAGAGCCCTGTTCTGATTTGAGAAAGAAAAAGAGCCTTAGGCTTAGCCTTTCTTTTCGACAGTTATGGCCTGGACAGGACAAGTGTCTTTAGCAGATTCTGCACACTGTGCAACACTATCATCAATAAAGCCTTCTGAAATGCTCTGGCTCGAAGACCTGTATTTGGAAACTATTTGACTCTTGCCTTCATCATCAGGCTCGAATACTTCAGGACAGGTGGAGTAGCAGACTCCGCATCCTATACATACCTCCTTATTGACAGCAACCCTATACTGCGCCATTATCCATCGAATCCCCCCTACAACACTTTAATAAAAATCTTTCTAGAGCCTCTGAAAAACTCTAATCTTCATCAAAGGCTTCTATTATCGCATAATAATGGTTAAAAGGGTCGGAGCATTACTATAACAAGGTTTGAGCAGGACCATATTGCTCACGAATGATGATGGAGTTCATTCTCCAGCCTTCAAAGCCCTATGGAGGCACCTCTTAGATTTGAAAATTGGCGATGTAGTGGCAGTAACGCCCGAGCACGAGATGAGCGCTGCAGGAAAATCCATAACTCTGCACAAACCTCTGAGGGTAAACAAGATTTCAAGCAAGATACATGGGGACAAGTATGGGCACGTGTATCTTATCTCTGGGACGCCAGCCGACGCTGTAGTCATCGCTTTCAAGCTAATCCTCACAGAGAAGCCTTGCATAACGGTTAGCGGGATAAACATCGGGGACAACATAACTCTTGACAATCTTTTTACGAGCGGGACCATAGCTGCAGCAATACAGTCTTTGCTGAACGACGTTCCAGCAATAGCATTTAGCGTCGAGATTCCGACGAGCATAGACCGTAGGCAACTTAAAGTAAGCAATTTCAATTTCCACGGTAGGCTTGCTGCCGAGATAACTCGCTTTATGATTGAAAACCCTCTCTCAAAAACACAAGTGCTTAACATAAACTTTCCATTCAACCTTGGAAAAAACACTGGTGTTGAATTAACTTCGCTTGCGAAAATAAAGTTTGAAAACTATATTCTAGAGAGAAAGGATCCTAGGGGAGCCCCGTATTACTGGATAGGAAGCTCGGAAATCAACGTTAGCAAGTCTGACGAGGGAACAGACCTTTATGCATTAACCGTCCAGAAAGCAATATCCATATCGCCTATAAGCCTAGACGTAAGCACTCTGATACTTAAGAATCCTGAATCCATCTATCGGAGGGAACAGTTGGAAAACGATAGGAAAATACTTTTAAGCCTGCAAAAAAGAATTAGAGAAATACTGTCGTCTGAAGCACATTAAACTTGCGAAAAGTTAATTAACCTATGACAATGTAAGAATATATAAGAATGATTGAAAAAGTAATATCTTTAGAAGACCAAAAGGCTTATGAAGTATTGAGAAGCATTCTGGTTAAAAACAATTGCAGGATAATATCGGAAGAGCCGCCGAAGACCATTATAGCTGAGCATGGTTATCCTTCCAGTCTATCGCCACGAGAAGCATGGAAGAGATTAAGTTTCCACCTTTTCCCGAATAAAGCCGGAACACGCATTATAGGTTCTTCTCAGATAATCTTTCCAATACCTATTGAGATTATTAACTACTTGTTAGTCTTATTCCTAATACTTCTCATAGCCGGACTTTTCCTATCTGGAATTGGGATCATAGCCCTTGTCGGAGTTATCGCAGTTTCAATAATTTATGAAGTCTACTATCGTATCTACCGTAAGAGACACTTGTTTTTAGAAGAGGTTTTCAAAATGCTTACTAAAAAAGCTGAAAGCCTCTAAGCATCGACGTTCTTCAAAGGATAGACTACCTTTCCGTAGGATTCCTCAACCAGCTTAACGAATTCCTTAACAGCCTCTGAAACAGTCTTCTTAGCAACAACCTCATCCCTGTTAAAAGCATTGAAGTAAACATGTATCACAGGCTTTTCCTCCGAACCTTTCGGATGAGACTTAACATATACTCCGGGATAATGTTCTTTAACCCTGCTTATCATAGGGGCTAAAGCAGACTCCATGACACCGACTATACGAATAGAATGTTCTGCGATTTTAAAACCTGACGATGATGAAACCTCCTTTGAAACATTTTCATTAAATATTGCCTCCATTTCCCTAGGTACACCAGGCAGAGCGTATATGATAGTTGACCCGTATGATATTCTGACTGCAGGAGCTGTTCCAACAGGATTATGCAATGGTTCTGAACCCTCAGGTATCCTCGCCATCTTAATCCTTGCTTCAGTCAGGCCTTCACCCATACTCTCATATTTTCTCCTAACCATCTCCAAGGCCTCGGGGTGAACAGCCAGCTCCCTGTCAAGAGCCATAGCCAAGCCTTCGAGAGTCTTATCGTCGTAAGTAGGCCCAAGGCCACCGGTCGTTATTATGAACGAGGGTTTCCTTGAGAGAACCTCCTTAACGCATGAAGATATCTCTTCAAGATCGTCGCCGACGACAATAATCCTCTTAACCGCGACGCCAAGTCTAGTAAGCCTGTCCGCGAGCCAAGAAGCATTAGTATTCACAACCTTACCCATTAGTAGCTCATTCCCTATAGAGATTAACTCGCATGTTAATTGAGCACTCAACTCTCTTTTCTCATCCAAGTGGAAGACTTAAGCTTTTATTAACTCTATTGGAATTAAGACTGAGCAGCGATACGCTTAGTGAAACTTATTTTCCATCATGGCATAAATCTTTTGGGATAAGAAATAAATTAAGACCTTTTCTTATACGAATATCTTTGTCTAAAAGCAAGCGTAGCCTTTCTGTACGGGCCCCTTCTCCTCAGCCTAGTTCTGCGTTTAGCCTCGATTTTCCTATGCAGCATATCCTCAAAATATTCTTCAGAGCTCATTGAAAACTTAGTGAAGACCTAAGTATAAAAGCGTTAATAGGGGATGAAAAGTTAAAAGAATTAATAGCATTGGGAAGATTTAGCGGCAGTGTAGTCCTTGAGGAGCTTGAAAAAACGATTAGACTTGATGCAAGAGACTTCCCGGT
>CAZTSG010000060.1:0-6832 GCA_964616835.1 uncultured Nitrososphaerota archaeon
TAGCGCCGTAAGGATACTGCTTCCTCAAATGCTTCATCATCATCCTATACTGCTCTAGCGTGGGCTCATACACGTAGCCAGACCTCTCGGCGAAGAAGAAACAATTACTAAGCAGAAAACCGTCTGACGCTACGAATGAATGACTCTTGTTTTCTACTTCCAAATCATAAACATAGCCGGTATAGTATTCTTCCTTTACGGATTCCACTGTATCAAGATAGAAATCGCCATACTTCACTACTTTAGCTTCTTTTCTCTCCCCAATATCGCCAAGCCTCTCTACATGACCATTCCTAAGCTTAAGTAAATTAACCAGTTTAACCAGATCCTTGCCAGCAATGTAAACCTTATAGAGATCATGTCTAGCACCCTTAACCTTCTCTTTGCTCACTCTGCGAACCCTAGCGAATATTCCTAGTGAAGCTAGGAGGAAGAGAATGTCTCTGATAAGATTTTTAGAAACACTTGCATAACCGATGCTCAAGTGCCTAGTTCCTCTAACCACATACCCGTCCCCGTTGAACAAACCGCTCAATAAGGCCACTTTAGACTCTAGCGGGAAGTTTAAGAAGCCTCTTGGAAGCCTCTTGTTCGCAGACTTTTCAGGTATTTGGAAAACATGCTTGAAAACGAGCCTAATCAGCCTGCTTCCAACAACAAGCTGCTTCACCTTTCCTTCATGTATAAGAAAACTGTGAGGTAGTCCAAGTTTTTCAAGAATGCTTACAATCTCTTCCTCTACATCCTTTTGAGCAACGGTTATTCTAATATCCTTGCTAGTATAGTTACCATCCGATATGAAATAACCTATTATCGTAGCCATTTCAGGGGTTATTTCCAATCTGGGGGAAATCTCATGTTTAGTGGCGTCTTTCCCCAGCCTATACTTGCCGGGCGGATGTAAATCGTAGAAATGTTTTAACGGCATTGAGCCACGAGTCTTCCAACTGTAAACAACATTTCCATATCTTCTCCTTAAGAGGAGGACATTAATATTCTCCACACCCCTGACATAAACCTTCTCTTTCTCTTCTTCAGGAAGTGCTTTAAACTCTTCCAAAAGGTTTATCTCCCTGAAACCATCGCTGCTACTAAAATTCCAAAGCAAGACAAGCATGTCTTTTTCATCAAGCTCGTCAGCCCGTTTTTTCCTTAATTCGCCATTCTCGTTGACAAAGACCATGTGTTCGGGTGTTAATCTGACTTCACGTCCAGTTCTTGTCCTAATCCTCAAGATTCTTCCCTCGTATTTTCTTCGGAATATTTTCGTAACCCTAGTCCACTTCGCCTTCCCATCGTTAAAACTTAAAACATACAGGTCTTCGGGAATAGCGTATTCACCAGCGAACCCTCCTGCCTCAACCCTGTTGATGAACGCAAGGTTCTTTGAAACATTTTCAAAGCTTTTAAGACCTGTCTCTACACTAGTCTTGAAAAGGGCTTCTTCGTCCCCAGGGAGACAATACCAGCAACTGAAGTTGCACCTGTTAGTCACGACAACGTTGGCGAGCGCTGTTTGAGTAGTGTGGATTGAGCATATTCCGCATGAGAATGGGCAGGGGTTTTCAAGCTGCTTGTAAGCATACTTCACCTTTACTGAGGGGGCTTCGAACCTCATAGCCCTCCGGTACATCTCCGCATCCCCCCAGTAGAGGTCTTCAACCTCGCCGTGCTCAGGGCACTTCTTCCTTATCCAGATCTTACCGTCCTTCTCGTACACTATTGCTGGTAGAAGCCTGTAGCACTCTGGGCATACTGAGAGAGTGTTTCTAACGAGGCTCTCGCCCTCCTTTAAAACGGGCCTTGGGCCGCCTATGGATATTCTGCGACCCGCTACCTCCACAGTCCTCTCCCTGAGCTCTTCAGAACCCTGATGAGCCATTAGGCTTCATGAGAAGCTAGAAACGAATATTATAAAAGTTTCCCGTATCAACCTATAGGGCTTAAGGCGGAGATTCAGACTCCGACTCCAGTCGAGCTCATGCTGAAAACGTATTGCCAGCATGTTGAAAGCCGATTTACTTAGAGCCGACAGCAGGCTCATACACGGTTCTTCTCTCACTCCATTCCTCCTTATGCTAGGGGCTCTCCAAATAATAGTGGGTTAGCTGGTTTGCAAAAAGGCGCACAGAATGAAATTGAGTCTAAAAGAGCAAGGAGTAACCAACTAATGAAAACCCTAGAAGTAAGAATCTCTCGGCTTCAGCCGTGGAGTAGGTTACTATGGTACAATTATTTTAGAATTTTGTACTGTTTAAGGTTTATTGGAGAACGACTAAAAATCATGAGCGTGACATGCCTTAGAAGCTAAAGCGTATGATTGACACGTGCCACTAACCAGTTGGCTCATACCTAATTTTCCTCCCCTCTCCAATCCTCCTTATCAATCCGAGTCCCTCAAGCTTAGAGAGGAAACGTCTCACACTTCTCTCAGAGAGGTTCAGGAATAATTCACAATCCCTTCTGCTTACCGTTCTCCTAGCCCTGACGAAATCTAGGAGTCTTTTCTCGTTCTCGTTCAGATACTCCTCTAGAGACTTCAAGCTTCTAATCCAGACTTTAAAGAATCCTTTGCCCTGTGAAAACTCTGGACTAGGGAGACCCATGCTCCTAAGAGAGTTTATCATTCTGAGCGTCCCCGACCCCCATTCCTCAAAATACCCTGTGTAGTAGAAGGCTCTTGATATCAATGGGTTCCTGGGGATCGAGGGGTGCTCCCTGCTTAAGTCTTCGATCTCGAGAGGCGGGGGAAGCTCGCCCGGATTCTCAACCGTGATTCCGAATTCATCGATCCTTACTGAAATATGTGAATTTGAAAAATAGTCCCTGTGGAGCAAAGCATTCACAAGAGCCTCCCTTATGGATTCAAGGGGATACTCCCAGGTTTCAACCCTCTCAAGCCCCTTTACCACGTATCCTTTCCTAATGTGTTTCCGGATGAAGCTCATAGCCTCCTCAAGCTGAACCTGCAGAGGACCCTCGATCAAAGCCTCATCCACAATTTTACCTCCCTCAGCATAGCCTATTTTAATCACTGCTTGAGGAAAATAGGATGAGCACTCCTTTGAGAAAAGTAGCAGGGCCCCATTCCTTGCCTTCCCCCGGTCTAACAGGTTCAGCTTCTTAAGGACTGTTTGAATGTTTTCTGACTCTATCCTCATCCTCCTTCTCTCTCTAGCCTTCTTCAAGAAGTCTTCAACAAGCTCCTCACTAATCTCATACTCGCCTTCGAAAACCAGGGAGTCGAATGTTACCCTATGGGAAACCAATTCCAGAATCCCGTTCCTGTCGAGCCTTCTAGTAACATTTCCCTTCCTCACGTAGCAGGCACCCCTGTAGAAATACGGCTTGTTGAAACCCTCATGCACCTCTATTTTCAGAACCAGCTTATTCCCATATGGAATAATTTTAAAATCTGGATAAACCTTTGGTTCAATAAGCTGATTAATCAAGTTCTCCAAGCTCTCAAGCTCCCCCTTTTTAAAATCCATCCCGATCACGTTGCCATGGTCGTCAACTCCGACTAGTATTGTTCCCCCACGGGTGTTTGAGAACGCTGTTATCGTTTCTAGTACTTCTTCTCTCTCAGCTAAACTTTTTTTGAACTCAAGTCTTTCACCTTCTCCCTCACCAATTAATTCATCGATTCCGGCCATATCCGGTCAATGTCCTATTTTATTTAAAAAAGATTTATAAATATTCCGGCCATATCCGGTCAATGTCAGTCTGAGGAGTGGGGGTCAAAATGAGTTGGGAAAAGTTGATGTAGGATAATCCCAGGAAGAGCATCCCTGTTATCAGGCTTAACAACATATGTTAAGGTTCCCTCTAAGGAAACTATTCTCTTGCAGAAAGGATTCTGCGAAGCCCTGTAGTGCATCGTCGCAACAATATTCTTCGGGGAGAAGAATGCTTTCGAAACAGCTTTTTTAAAAGCATCAGAGTAGAGCTCCATGGGCCCTATCTCATCTATGATGACGACTTCATCGCACGCTAGAGAGTTTTCAACAGCATTAACACCAACCCTATCGATCTCTTCAACGTTGACGACGTATTTCCCAACCCTGGGCCCGGGGCTTTGAGAAACACTAGCCATAACCCCCTTCAAACCCGTTTTCAAATCCTCAACTATAAAACCTGTCCTCACACCCCTCTCCCTAACCTCGTAGGTTATCATGCCTCCGGCAGAGATTCCTTTCTCCCTGAGGCCTTTGAAAACCTTGGAGACGAGCGTCGTCTTGCCTACTCCAGGCCTCCCAGTAATAAGGATTTTCAAAGCCTAGACCTCCAGGAGCATCCCCTTGGCACCAGGGTTTACGACTAGAGTATTACCTATCTTCTCAGATACTCCTGCTTTCTCGTGGACATGGCCGCAGAGGCAAATCAGCGGAGACTCCTCTTCTATGAACTTCCTGAGCTCCAGCGAGCCGATGTGTTCTCCAGATGAAGTCAAATCGAGAGCAGTGTTGAAGGGCGGGCTGTGCGAGAGGAGTATAAGGTTCCTAGAGCCCTTAAACTCTGAGAGTATCTGTTTGAAACCGTCCTCACCCATTTCAAAGGGGGTTTTGAAAGGCGTGTAGAGGCTCCCGCCTATTCCGGCGAAGGTGAAGCCTTTGAAGAAAACCTTTCTACCATGCATGAATATCAGCCCCTTTTCCGCAGCCTTCTCTTCCAAGAGCCCGAGAGGCTCGTTGTTTCCAGGTATTATCATCACATGCTCGTTTAATCTCCTCACATTCTCCAAAGCAGCTTCCAACCCCTTGTTGAAAACAGTAATGTCGCCGAGGCAGACTGCAAGGTCCGCGTTCCTAGAATACCTCAAAGCGTCTTCAAGCAGGTTGAGCCTAAGGTGGATATCGGAGCATGCGAATAGCCTCAATCCCAGGGCTCTTTATCCAGGCGTGTTTTTATGCTTTTAACCTAGAAGGTTTTCCCATTAAGGGAGTCTCACAGTCATCTTATAATCGTAACCGCTCGGTGACGAGCGGAAGCCTAGGTTGATGACCATGCCACTAGTCAAAATACCCCCGCTGTAGGAAGCTCCTTGAGGTATGGTCAGCTCAACGTCAACACTAACCCCTGTTCTCAGAGGTATTGGAACTCCGTCTCCGGATTCCCCCCGTTCAGAGACCCAGTGTAACCCTATGCCTTCAATAGCAGTCAGCGGAGCATCGTTTATTGTTATGCTACTTACTTGAGAAGGAACGTTCCCTAAATTCTTTAATCTTGCTCTTATTACGAATAAGTCTCCTTCCGAATAGCATCCGTATAACTCCGCCCTTATTTCTTCACGGCCCATGAAAGAACCCGTCAAGCCACTGGCCCAAAGCATTGCTACTATCGCGACAACTACCCCTATTGCTGTTAAAATAATCACGGTGATAACTGGGCTTACGCCTCTTTTACTTTTCAAAAGGCTTATTGTCAAGCCTAATCCCTGGCATAGAGGAATGTTTTTAAATTTTTTTAACATGAACAAAGCAATAAATTAATTAGATGGTTTGAAAACTTCCTAAAAACCCTTGATCAACAGTTTGACTATCATGAGTGTTAGTAGCAATAGAATGTCTCCGTACACGAGGCGTACGGTGAGGCCGAGAAGTATGAAGACTTGAAGGGGGATGAGGAAGCTTGTGAAAACGTATTCTTCATCCTTAATCCTACTGCTAAAGTCTTCTCCAAGAGTCTTCGTGAAAACTATTCTCTTAACACCACTTCTACTATATTTCTCAGCCAAAGCGAATCTGAAGGAGTTGGAACAGTAATGTGAAAACCTTATCTTCATCAGTAGGAATATCGCAGCTATCTTCCTATGTAGCCCTTCCTCCTCCAACCCTTTAAAGAGTTCAACGCCCCTCAGCTTCATTGAGAAATTCCATAGCAGGTTGAACACGGGGAATACGAGGGTGAGGATTATAGCATTGTTGAAAGCGGAAAGGGGTACTGTGAGTCTTCCAACGCTCAACTCTGTTAGAAACTCCGCTAGACAAGTGGGGTACATTATGCTTAAGCATATCAGCGATTTAGCATCAGCACCTCCAAAAGCTCCCGCGTAGTATAGGAGGATGAATAATGCCGACTGGAGCCCTGCGAACACTAGCCAGCCCGCTGGCTCGACGAGGCCGGTTAACACGCCTGCTACGTTTATGAGTACGGCTGCAACTATGAAGGCGATCCAGACACGGTCATCTATCTCCCTCTTCCTAACGTCTTGAAAAGAGCTTATTGAAAGCAGGAATATGGATACTATGCTCCTAGCATAATGTAGCGTAAGATGGTTGAGCAATTCACCTTAGCTTCGAAATGACCTCGGCCCTCTTAACGTGGAACTCAGTGACTACTCTGGCAACATCCCTGAAGTGAGTAATGTTGTTAGCCATCATCCACCTTATAACGCTCTCCCTGACCTGAAGCTCCCTGACATACCAGTCGGGCGGCATCCCAGACTTGCGGCAGATACTCGGAAGATGGACAGACTTGCTGAAATCTATTTCGAAAATATCCTCCACAGGATTCCACGAAGCTATGCTTATCCTATTGCCCTCAGGGTCGAGCTCCCAGACCTGTCTAACCCTCCTGCCGAAGGGTACGCCAGCCTTCTTAGGAAGGACAACCCTCTCGACGAGGCATGCAACGTTCATCAACGGAATATATGATTCAGCAATATTCATAGGCGGGCTCGTCATCCTCTTAATAGCATACTCGATGTTCTCAGCGTGCACAGTGCTCAGACCACCGTGTCCAGTATTGTGCAGGAGGATTGGTACATCGCCTCCGATGAAGGATTCGGTCTCGGGGACAGAGAGGTCGTAGACGTAACCCTTGTAGCTCT
>CAZTSG010000061.1:0-6469 GCA_964616835.1 uncultured Nitrososphaerota archaeon
GGGAATGAATAAATATAATCCACTTATAAATCATACTACTCATTCTAATCATTTTCATCATGTCTCTGAATTCAAGAGAAAGCTCCTCGTCTCGCTAATACTAACAATCCCAATACTCCTCCTATCCCACATGGTTCAAGAATGGTTAGGCTTCAGCTTTAAGCCGCCTTTTAACAGAGAGCTGCTATTCACATTGTCTTTAATCGTTTATGTTTACTCCGGGTCGCCCTTCCTCAAAGGGCTGGTTAAAGAAATTGGGAAACGTCAGCCTGGAATGATGACTCTAGTGGGTACTGCTGTCTCGGTTGCGTTCATTTATTCTGCCGGAGCTGTTCTAATAGGGTATGGAAAGGATTTCTTTTGGGAACTAGTTACTCTGATAGATATTATGCTTCTTGGACATTGGGTTGAAGCTAAAAGCGTTCTCGGAGCATCGGAGGCACTAGAGAAGCTCGTTAAGATAATGCCTGCAACCGCCCACTTGTTGAATAATAGTGAAACGATAGATGTTCCAGTTTCAGAATTAAAAGTGGGTGATATTGTCCTAGTCAAGCCAGGCGAGAAAATCCCTTCAGACGGCATCGTCGTAGAAGGAGAGTCTTCTGTCGACGAATCCCTATTAACCGGAGAGTCAAAACCCGTTCGCAAAGCTAAGGGAAGCACGGTTATTGGTGGCGCAATAAATGGCGAGGGAGCATTAAAGATTAGAATTGAGCGCACGGGAGAGGATACTTACCTATCGCAGGTTGTTAAACTTGTAAAACAGGCTCAAGAAAGTAAATCTAGGGTTCAGGATTTAGCGGATAAGGCTGCAGCTGCATTATTCTACGTAGCACTCGTCTCAGGGATAGTAACATTCTTAGTATGGTTTCCTCTAAAGGGTTTAGAATTCTCTCTTGAGAGAACAGTAACTGTGCTAGTCATCGCCTGTCCTCACGCCCTTGGCTTAGCTATTCCACTAGTCGTAGCAATCTCGTCTTCAATCACGGCGAAGAACGGTATCCTTGTCAGGAACAGGAAGGCGTTTGAAAACTTGAGGAATATTAATGCTGTGGTCTTCGACAAGACAGGTACTTTGACGAAGGGAAATTTTATGGTGACTGATGTGATTTCTCTTATACCTGAAGAAGAGCTTCTAAGACTAACGGCTGGCGTGGAGTATAATTCTGAACATGCGATTGCAAAAGCAATAGTCGTGTATGCAAAAGAGAAAAATATCAGTATTCCTGAGGTTGAGGAGTTTAATGCCCTGCCGGGGATAGGCGTCTACGGGAGAATTAATGGCATGAAAGTTTACGTCGGAAGTTTAAGCCTGCTCAAAGAAATGGGAATAGAGCTGTCTGACGGTAGAATCAAGACTCTTCAAGACCAGGATGAGACTCTTGTCTTCACTATTGTGGACGGAAAGCTTGTTGGCGTGTTTGCTATTTCCGACGAAGTAAGAGAAGAATCGTACGATGCTGTCAAGAAGCTTAAAGAATTAGGCTTAAAAATCTACATGCTCACGGGGGATTCAGAGAAAGTTGCTAAATCGGTTGCTGAAGAACTAGGTGTGGAAGAATATTTTGCACAAATATCTCCAGATGAGAAGGCTGATAAAGTAAGAAGTTTGAGAGAAATGGGTTTAAGGGTTGCTATGGTCGGCGATGGAGTTAACGATGCTCCTGCTCTTGCTACAGCTGATGTTGGAATAGCAATAGGTGCCGGTACGGATGTTGCAATAGAAAGTGCAGACATAATACTGGTTAAGAATGATCCTAGAGACATAGTGAAAATCATCGACGTTTCTAGGAAGACTTATTCAAAAATGGTTCAAAACCTATTATGGGCTGCTGGCTATAACATTATTACCATACCCCTAGCTGCAGGAATCCTCTATGAATATGGTGTTACAGTACCGCCAGCCCTGGGAGCACTAATAATGTCTTTAAGCACAATAATAGTTGCTCTAAACAGCCAGACCTTGAGAAAATACGATGTTAAAGATGTTAGTCTTAGAGAGGAGAAGTATATTACCATTGACCCAGTGTGCGGCATGCAGGTTTCTCCCGAGGATGCTTACAGTAGGGTTAAGTATGACGAATACGTTATCTACTTTTGTTCAAAAAGGTGTAGAGAAGAATTTGAAAAGAATGCTGAAAAATACATAAGACTTATGAAAGAGAAAAGTAATAGAAGCGAGCATCGCCATCATTAGTATTAAAGTATTTTTGCGATTTCCTCAAAGCTTTTCCTCGGAGGTCTTTTTGCCTCAACTTCTCTTTGCTTGGCTGAAAGCTTCTCAGTAGCTTCTTCAGAATGTTTTCCAATTATGATTAAAGTTATTAAGACGGCTTCCTCAGGAATCTCTAGGGCTCTCTTAGCCTTATCGTGATCATAACCAGCAATTGGATGTGCTACCAGTCCCAGTTCAGTGGCTCTAAGAATCATGAGAGCAGTCGCCATACCTGTGTCGAAAAGATAGTATTCCCGTTCCTTTATTACGCAATCATAGTTCTTTTCAGAATAAACTGCTACAATAAGCGAAGAAGATTTAGCCCAATCATTACCGCTGGAAAGAGTTTTGAACAACTCTCCTAGCTTTTCATTACTTCTAACAAATACGAACCTCCAAGGCTGATTATTGTAGCATGATGGGGCTAATGAAGCATGGTAAGCAAGATCCTTAATAAGCTCCTCGGAAACGCTTATCGGTTCAATAGCACGATAAGCCCTCCTATTTTCTATCGCATCATGAACATTCATGCGAATTGGAGCCTAGAAGAAAATTATAAGTTTTTTACCGTTTGTTTTTTCGGGAAACACTTATAAGTTGACTCTGAAAAATGTTGACACATGTCAACTAACGATTTAAATTTAAACGAGAAAGCGAAAAACGTTGTAGAAATTCTAAAGGAGCTACATTCAGGTAAGAGTATAGAGGAGCTTAAGGACAAGTATGGATACGTCCTTTCAACAATATCTCCTTTCGAAATACCTTTAATAGAGCAACAGTTGGTTAAGGAGGGTGTAAAGATAGAGGAGATATTGAAGCTATGTGATCTTCATGTCGAGCTCTTTAAAGATATTCTTCTTTCTAGAGAAATTAAAGATGTTCCAAACGGTCATCCTTTAGACTTATTATTGAAGGAGAATGACCTGATACTTAAACAGTCTGAGGTTCTAGCCGTGTACGCATCTGCCCTGCTTAAAAGTCAGGAGGAGAGTGATGCGAAAAACATCGTAGCCAAGGTTAAAGATGTTGTTCTTAAACTGTTGAGTATTAAGGTTCATTACCGGAAGATTCAGATGCTTGTATTCCCGTATTTAGAGAGGAGAGGTATAACAGCTCCTACAAGAGTTTTATGGGGGAGGGAGGATCAGGCAAGGATTAAGCTTAGGCACCTATTGGAGTTTATAGAAAGGCTGGAGAAAAGGTTTGATCCAAATCTTATCACTGAAATAGGAAACAGGGCTTTAGATTTGGCTAGAGAAATTTCAGAGCTGGTTTTCAGAGAGAACAGGATCCTCTATCCAACGGTTCAAACCCTGCTCAGTGATGGGGAATGGGCAGCTATATCTAGTACTGCTGAAAAGATTGGGTATATTGTTGAAACCAAGGGTGAAAAATGGAGTACTGATGCGAAGCCGATTCTACCGTATGAAGCAGATGCGAGTCTGACTCGAGAAAAAGTAGATTTGCTTCCGCTAGAGTTCAGGATGATGATTGCTTCTCAAGGAATCAATCCCGATTCGTACGTTATTAAGGGTAGTGGCGACATTGATCTCGACACGGGTTTCCTGAATATTGAAGAGATTAAGGCCCTATTCAAAGCACTGCCATTAGAGATAACTTTTGCAAACTCTGACGATAGGGTTAAATTCTTCAGCGAAAGCTTCTTGCATAAAGGTTTTGTTAGAACTAAAACGATAATAGGCAGAAGGTTCGAGTACTGCCATCCACCGAGGCTTGAAAGCATCGTTAAGAAAACGGTTGACGAAGTCAAGCGAGAATCAGGATATAGAGAATTTTGGACTAGGATAGGAGACAGAGTGATAAGAGTGTTGGTAGTGCCTGTTAAGAATAGGGAGGGTAAATATCTAGGATCTGTTGAAATAGTAGAGGATCTGACGGAAGTCGTTAATAATCCTGAGGAAGTGAAGAAGAGAATAATCGTGGTTTAGCAATGGAAGATGTTTTCGAGCTAGCATACAGGTACGTCGTCCCCTCTATAAGAAACGCGCTTGCAAGAGAACTCGTTAAAAAAGGGATGTCTAGGAAAAACACTGCTAAACTTCTTAATTTGTCGCGATCAGCAGTCTCCAGATATTTGGATGATGAAAGAGGCGTGTTTGTAAAAACAACTAGATTCAAGGATGTTCAGCATATGGTTAGAAAGCTTGCGGATGACATAGTTCGAACGGGGATGGATGAGTATACGGTTCAGGAAGAAGTCTCCAGGATAGCAACATATTTCTTGTCAAGAAAATATTTCTGCGCAAAACATAAGGAGATTAACCCAAACATTGATATAGCAAGATGTAGGATTTGTAAGAACGTTTTTTCAAAGCGAGTTGGAAACAATTCTGATTCAAAAAATTCGGATAACGCTTAAATATTGAAATCATTTCTAAATTAGACTCATGAGGCCTACTACGAGAGATTTACTGCTTAACGCTTTTGCAGGAGAGTCGATGGCGCATATGAGGTACTTGGTTTTTGCGGAAATAGCTGAGCGCGAGAAGTTCCCCAATGTTGCCAGGCTGTTTAAAGCAATAGCCTTTGCAGAGTTCGTTCATGCTAGGAACCACTATGATAAGCTTAAGAATTATAAAGAGGACTTTAAGGTCTCCGCTGGAACACCAACCGGACCGGGAGACACTTCTAAAAACCTTGATCTTGGAATAATGGGGGAAGATTATGAGGTTAATGAGATGTACCCCACCTACATGGAGGTAGCGAAGTTTCAGGGAGAGAAGGCTGCGGAGCTAAGCTTCAAATGGGCTTACGAGGCCGAGAAGATTCACTCGCAACTATACAAGGAGGCTAAAGGCTACGTCGATCAAAAGAAAGACTGGCCTTTGAAAGGCAAGATTTGGATATGTCAAACATGCGGACACACGTATGTTGGAGAAGAGCCCCCAGACAAGTGCCCGATATGCAATGCGCCTAGGGACAAGTACTCGGGTTTCTAGCAAGAACATTTTAAGCTCTTTATTTTTTCGTATAACGCTTATATCATTTCGTTAATCAACAACTTTCTAGGTGATGTTATTGGAGATCGGAGATTTTGCTCCCGACTTCACCCTTGTCTCAGACGAGGGTAAAACAATATCGCTTAAAGATTTTCGTGGAAAGAGAGTAGTGCTCTATTTTTATCCCAAGGACGGGACTTCAGGATGTACTCGAGAGGCTAGGGAGTTCAGCAAGCTCCATGAGAAGTTCAGAAAGGAGAACACTGCTATAATAGGAATAAGCATGGACGATGTGGAATCTCATAGGAAATTTAAAATGGAAAACAATATTCCATTCATCCTCCTAAGCGATCCTGAAGGCGAGGTTTTGAAGAAGTATGGCGTTTTAGAAGAGCCTGTGAATAAAGAAGCACCGTATAGAAGCGTTGTTAGAACAACTTTTCTAATAAATGAAGACGGAAGAATAGTTAAAATCTATAAGAGAGTTAACCCAAAGAGCCATGCTGAAGCATGCTTATTAGACTTAAAGAGCTTAACACGCTAAAACCTCGATATGAGCATCAAAAATTTGGATAAGATTTTTTAATCCTCCACGTCATTTCAGCCTAATGCTCGACATATTGATTAACGCTTTCCTCGGCGGGTTCGTATGCTTGGTTGTTACGGGCTTAGGTGCAACGATAGCGTTCTTTAAGACAGGTTTATCAGGTAGGAGCCTAGACTGTTTCTTCGGGTTCTCAATAGGAATAATGATGGCAGCATCTTTCTTCAGCCTCCTTCAACCCGCGTTAGAAACGGGCGGTATAGTCATCTCCAGCATCGGTTTCCTAGCTGGGTCTCTACTAATGTATGGATCCGATGTATTTGTGCCTCATGAGCATCCTTTGAAAGAGGTTGGGGACGAGAAGGCTGGGAGGCTTAGGAAAATAATAGCTGCAGTAACTCTGCACAATCTGCCCGAGGGCTTTTCTGTCGGAGTCGTATTCGGGTCTGGAAACCTTAAGGCTGCTTGGGCTCTGACCTCAGGAATAGCTATTCAGGATTTTCCGGAGGGGGCTTCGGTTTCAATACCCTTCCTGAAGCTCGGCAGGAGCAGGAGTAGAGCAGTTCTCCTCGGATTTTTGTCAGGAGTGGTTGAACCCTTGGGAGCCTTGCTGAGCGCTCTCCTAGTGCAGGTTTTCCAGTGGCTGCTCCCCTTCTTCTTGGCTTTCGGAGCCGGGGCGATGATATACGTTATAGGCAGCGAGATGATTCCTGAAGCGCATTCAAGCGGCTTCGGTAAGGATACGATGCT
>CAZTSG010000062.1:0-6175 GCA_964616835.1 uncultured Nitrososphaerota archaeon
TATGCTTGCCAGCGAAGTGCGCAAGCTTTATGATGAAATCGTTGAAATACCCCTTATCCATTATCCTCAGGTTCGAGGGCAGGCTCTCATGCTTCTTATGCCAGACGTAAATAGGCTTGTTAATGCCGTCGCAAGAAATATCCTCAATGTTCTTGTCCTCGATAATCGGGTTGATGGGACCGTAGCCTATGAGATCCCTCCTAATGTAGTACTCGACCTTCCTGACGGACTCCTCGTTCAAAGAGCCTAAGACCCCCCTATACTTCTTCATAAGCCTACGAGCCTCTTCTACAACATGCTGCCTCGCGTCGACAGACATGTCCCTCGGGGGAGTAAGCTCCCTGCTCAGAATCTCCTTAAGCCTGTTGAAAGCATTCTTCTCGTTCCTGTTGAGAGTAACCTCGTCTATGAAATATCCTTTCTGACCGCCCTTGCCGGGAATGGGTGCTATAACGATTCTCACGTAAGGCTCTTCAATCCAGTAGGTTTCCACCGGAGTAGTGTTTGGGGGAACCGGGTCGAAAACATATTCTAAAACCTCTTCCTCCTCCTTTTTCTTTTTCTTCTCCTCCTTCCTAGGCGGCGGGGGAGGTGGAGCGGGCTTAGCCTCAACCTTAGCCTCAGCCACGGTGGAGCTAGTTTTCTTATTCTCCTCGACCCTCGCAGTACTCATTCCCAGCAGTAGGATGGTCGGCAGGGTGCTTTTTATCTCTATCGGAGGCTAGAAGACTCTTAACACTCGCTTGTTAAAAGACGTTTTTATAACACTCAATATTTACCCTTGGAAAAGCATTAGAAATAGATGGCCAAGTAGGTGAACGAGAGTATAAAAAAAAGGGGGAAACAGGATGCTTAAGGCAGCTGAGTGCTCTTGTAATACTCTCTGCCGGTTGAAGTATGTATCTTTACTTGAACACTGCCGCCGCTGATGAGCTTCTGGTTCTGATACGAAGTGCCCTGCTCTATCGTTATCGTGACGTCCAGCTCGTCCCCGACGTTTACGGGAACAGGATTATCTGGACTAAGAGCCTCTCCTTCTATATCCACCGTTATCGGAGGATTCCACAGGTCATAAGGCACGTCGTTTATGAAAACATTATCTATCTTCGTAGGCGTTTGCCCAACGTTCTTCAACCGCATCGTCAGTAACCATCCTCCTTCTGTTCGTGGAGTGGCGTATAGGCTTGTGACTTCAATCCTCTCATAGCTCATGAAGGATCCTGCGAGCCCAGTTACCCAGAGCATTACTGCAATGGCCAGCGTTATGCCTACTGCAACAATTATGACTGTAGTTATCACGGGGCTGATTCCTCTCCTGTCTCTAAGAATCTTCAAACCCTATTCACCTCTTCGCGTGATTTAACAATCGTTAAATTAGTATTTAAACATTTTTAATGAGTCTCTAATACTTACTGCAAACTATATAGTGTGATTCTTTACTTTTCTCGACACAGTGTCGCTTTCAGAAAAACTTTTATTTTTTCCGATTCTTTTCTAAGCTTCCCCGGCTCTAAAGGGCTTGATTCACATGGTTGTCGCCTCATGGCGATGAATACATGATTGATTGAAAAAATCCCTTAGAAATAATTTGTTTTTGATACATGAATGTAAAGAATGTTTGGAAAAGAATATATCCTCCTCTTGCTAAAATACTATTTAAGCTTGTCGCTCACGGGATTCGCCACTATGATGTTCGGCTCCTTGGGTGATAGCGTAGCAAAGCTCTGCGGAGACTTGGAGGCGTCGGGTATAAGAATCTACCCAAGGGCCTACGGCTCTCTAGTGCTTTTCGCAACCTTCGTAACGGCTATTGTCTCAGTAGTGTTGTCAAGCGTCTTCGTAGTGAGCTATACGTTGCTCTCGATCAACTTGGGCTTCGGCGAGATCTACGTTATACCACTGCTCCTGATGAGCCTCCCCGCTATCGTTTTCCTAATCGGAATATCTTGGCCTAGGATGAAGATCTCAGGAATCCAGTCGTCATTGTCGGCGGAAGTGCCCTACGCCGCAGCCTATACTGCAGTAATGTCTACAGGCGGTATTTCCCCCTACGTCAGCATAATGAGGCTTTCACGCGTCCCCCTGCTACCGACTTTCTCAAAGACCGCGAAGCTTCTAGACCTGATGGTTAGGGGACTGGGTTACGACCCTGTAACTGCTTTAGAGGAGTGCGGTAAGAAGCTTCCTTCGAAAGAGTTTAGAGAGCTTTTGCTTGGCTATGCTTCCACTCTTAAGACTGGCGGCGACGTGGTGCACTACTTGCTGCGGAGGACTGAGCTGCTCTTCCAAGAGAGGCTTGAGACGCTTAAAATGATAGGCGGCAGGCTTGGGCAGATGATGGAGGTCTACATAGTTGTCGCAATACTATTATTGCTCGGAATATACACTATCTACGCTGTCCAGCTGGCTCTGAGCCAAGTGGTTGCTGCTTCAGGAGGGCTTTTCGAAAACCCGATGGTGTTTGCGCTCTTCAGCTACGTCTTCCTCCCGTTTTTCTCAGTAGTATTCCTATGGCTTATAGATGTTCTCCAGCCGAAGTACCCTATGGAGGACAACTCGCCGTACGTCGTGTTCGCCGCCACAGCCACACCTCTACTCCTAATACTTCTCCCGGGTTTCTTCCTATCTTTCCTAAGATTCACAACCATCCCGGGTCCAGACTTCTCCTTATTAGCGGCGATCCCCCCGTTCAACATTCTAAACGCATTCATAGACAGCATTGAGAAATACTTTGAACTTGGAGATGGTTACGATGCTTCAATAGGCCTAATCTTAGCCTTAATTTTCGCTACAATTCCGGCAGTAATCTACAGGGCCTACATTAACATTAGGGAGAAAGGTATGGATAGTGGTTTCGCAAACTTTCTCAGAGACCTTGTGGAGATAAGGAAGTCAGGCTTAAGCCCTGAGAAGTGCATAATAAACCTCTCGGAGAGGAACTATGGGAACCTCTCCAGACACGTAAAGACGATGGCTACGCAGATCTCTTGGGGAGTGGGCCACGCCCAGATATACAGGACTTTCTCTAAAAGGGTTAGGTCGTGGCTGACTAAGATAAGCATGTTCCTCCTCTTGGACGCTATCGAAGTAGGGGGAGGGACCCCTGAGACTCTCGAAACACTCGCACAGTTCAACGAGTCCATAATACTAATGGAGAAGGAGAAGAGGTCTGAGCTCAGACCCCTGCTCCTCATCCCATACATAGGGACCGGTGTATTGGTGATCGTTGTAGTAGCGTTGCTAACGTTCTTCAGGGCTGCGCTTCAAATGGCTGGGAAGCTGATGAACCTGCCCGACATGATCAAAATGATGCTGCCCCCTATCGTCTTACACGTCTACCTAATGGGTCTCGTAGGAGGCAAGATAGCCTATGGAGAGACTTCATCAGGCTTCTTGCACGCTGTACTGCTCCTAATCTTCATGCTTGTAATCATAGTACTTGCTCCAGTATACTCGTTCGGCGTAATACCCACCGGTGGGGCGGTAATTGGATAGGGCTGGGCGGGCTAGGAAAGGAGTGTCGGAGGTCGTTGTTACAGTGATAATGTTCTCAACAATACTCGGCACACTAGTTGCAGCATTGTTCTTCGCACAGCTGAATCTCTCGGCGCAATCAACAGCAGTAGAGTTTGAAAACGGTAAGGCGGGAATGGTGAGCCTAGCCCAGACGATAAACGGGCTAAGCATTGCAGAGGGCTCAGCGGCCTATGTGAGGGTTTCATCAATCAGTCAAGGGATATTCCTCACAGAGGGCGAGGAGTCTCTTAAGATAGTGGTTGACGATGGCCAGAGGTCTGTTGAATGGGATATGGGGAGAATAAACCTCGTCAAGCTTAAGGGCGCCATAGGAGCAAGCTCATCGTCATTCATGGTTCTTGAAGGAGATAAGAGTATAAGTGATAAGAATACTTTGCTGGGGAACCTCATAATAAGTCCGGAGAGGCCTGGGTCCTTGGGTGTTGTCTACCAAGAGTGGAACTATGGGCCCTGGGTGATCGTAGACTTTGGGAGGATAAGGGTCGTGCCCTCTGGTGCAGTACCCCATACCGAAAACGGGTTAGACTGGTATAACATTAGCACTGTGCAAATAACGTATTTCAAAATATTACGGGGAAGCTCAAGCGGGAGCGGGACGCTGGATATTTGCGTTAGAGTTAAAAGCATTAAGACGTATGCTCCCGAGTTCTTCTACTCCAGATCCGTTAGTATAACTGTTAACAGGGGTCCGGAAAGCAATCCATCGCTCTACAGGAAATTCTACACTGTAAGCAGTAATGCTGAAAACCTGCGGGGGACGCTCGTATACTTGACGGTTGTGGAGGTCGAGGTTTCGGTGAGGTGACCTGAATGCCGTCTTCAACCTTTGAAACAGCTGTTTTAACGATAGCGTTGTACGGGGTTATGCTGATAACTCTCAACATGTTCTCAGTAGTCTCCCAATGGGTGTTTATAGACTCTATGAAGGTTAGGCTCGGCGAGGTTGCCAACCAAGTTGCGTACGAGATCGCAAGCATATACTCGATGTGCAGACAGTCGAGGGGTGACCTGTCCTTTTTCAAACCGATTGAATTACCTTCTGCAATATCTGAGGCACCCTATGCTGTTGAGCTTAAGAAGATTGGGGATGTGTGGTATGTGGTTGTCTACCTCGAGACCAATAGAGCTATAAATGCTTCCTCACCCATATGGGAAGAGCCCGGTATCGATGTACTAATAGGCCCCCCTGAGGAAACGTTTTCCTTTACTATTCGTAGAACGCACGGTTCCTACACTATTAATTGCGTTAATCTCCTACGCTCCGGAACAGCTAAGCCAGTAGTGTGGACCAGCAGGTCAAATGGTGAAATAAGAGTAGGATTGGGATATATTAGGGAAATAGGGGGCTGATTAAGAATGCATGTAACGCTTGACAATATTTTCGCCTTCCTCATCCTCATCCTAATAGTAGTAACCTTCACGGGATACATAATTCCGTCAGCATACTTTTCCTTCACAACTGTTAGGGAGCACCAGCTTGAAGAAGTGGCGCAATCAATAATGGACAAGATACTGCTGAGCCCAGGTGTCCCAGAGAACTGGGGAGACATACATATGGTACAGTCTGAAAACGGTCTCAAGGCCTTCGGCCTCCAGAAGGCTGATGGAGAGCCCTACGAGCTGGATGTCAACAAGATTATGAGAATAGTCTCAGTCAACACTTCGACGACCAAGACGCTTCCAAGCTACGTTAGAATAGGCCCCGACGCTATGGCGAGGCTCCTAGGCTTGGGTAGAGACTACGGCTTCAGCATAAGGATAACTCCAGCACTAAACATGAGTATAAAGACCGTAGACACCTACACTTTTTCAAACGGGCGTGGTGAAGGGCATGGTCAATTAACCGTCCCCCGCCGCGTGGAGGTTACTGTTACCACACCCGACGGCAGGCCAGCTTTAGGGGCTAACGTCACAGGACTATTCATCTTCATGAGTATTAGGAAGCAGGGGTCTAGGGAAGATTGTTACGTTAACTCTTCCTACTTGTCTTCGCAAAGAACCGATTGGCGGGGGAAAACCACGCTTGACTTCACTGCCCTCCTAAGCAGTATTGATAATGAGCTGAGGGGTAAGGTTTTGAAGAAGAGCTGCTCCTCCATAGTTATTTACGCTGACTACTATGGCATCAAGGCCATTAACTCCTCCCTCCTAGCCACTGATGCTGATAGTATTCTCGGGGGGACTGTCGTCGACAACTACCTGATTCTGGAGCATGAGGCTGGGGATGAGTTTGAATTCTTCACACCTCCTGCAGCAATACATCTCGGTAAGGAAGTCGCGCTTGCCAACCCGCCCTACTACGTTTACTTAAGCGATTTCGAAGAAGAGACCCGTGGAGAGTCAGGGGGGATAATAAACAATGGTCACTTCAACATACGTGTATACGAGCTTACGAACGTTGTAGACGATGATGTCAGCCTGATACTTATGCCAGTCAAGTACAGGGGGAACTATTTACTGACCTGTTTCTTCAGAGCTCCTTCCAACGTTTTGTGCCAGAAGGGCGCTGCCTCCGGCAATATTAAGACAAGCGTCTTGAAGAGGATGGCCAGAATAGGTTCTTTCCACTATATTGTCGAGGTCAGGGTCTGGAGGTGGGGTGAGGGTTGAACAGCAGGGGGCAGATGAGGACTGTAGA
>CAZTSG010000063.1:0-6016 GCA_964616835.1 uncultured Nitrososphaerota archaeon
TTGGCATCGAAAACTATCATGTTGTTCCTATCGGTTTTAATCAGGTAGTACCTTATTGAGGATGCGCTTAGACGCATACTGACCTCCCTAACCCATTCCTCAGGCTTATCGGGGTTTCTCCTTTTAGTCTCCTCGTAGACTTTTCGGAAAACCATTTTCAAAAGGTCGTTGGCGTTGAATACTAGTCCCTTCCTACCGGACATGTGGACAACCTTCCTGCTCTTCAATTCTTCGAGGGAAGTCATTTCGCTAGCTGTCTCACCCGATAATGCGACAACCTCGTAGAGATACGGGTAGTATTCTTTATTGTTGGGCATGCCTAGCTTCTTCAAAGCGTGTTTAACAACCATTTGAGGATACTCTTGCCTCTTGTCGACGACTGTTATCGCAACGTCTGCCCCGGGGAAATCGTATTCCTCACCATCCACATGCGTGGTAAATATGGTTTTACCGTTCGGCTGTTCAATCCACCTTCTGACTTTAAACCGTCTCGGCGTCAATCCGAGCTTCCAAGAAGCGTAAGCTATATCTTTACCTACGTAGGTCGCAGTTCCGTCGGACCTTATTAGGACTTCATCGGGTGCTTTCAAATTTTTAAACTCTTCTATGTCTCTCAGCCTTATCATCATACAGCCCTTATTAACGCCTTCCTCCTCAAGATACGCTTCGCCCCTCTTCTCCAACTCTTTTATAGCCCACTCGAATATGCCTGACCTTATCACATCGGTCTCCCAGTTTAACAGGTCGTAGAATATTTTGAAGCTCCAAGCCGTTTCAAGCTGGCATTTCACGACTTCTTCTGCAAACTTTCTGGCGAAT
Organism: uncultured Nitrososphaerota archaeon; assembly: GCA_964616835.1. Lineage (GTDB taxonomy): Archaea > Thermoproteota > EX4484-205 > EX4484-205 > JAAOZP01 > JAAOZP01. The sequence continues at coordinate 820 of CAZTSG010000063.1, forward strand.
TCAGCTATCTCGTTACCTCCCTCTTCTATCTTCTTTATCACTTCGCTCTTAAGCTTCCTAAGGTTTTCGTCACCGTTTATTTTCTCACCGTACTCGGCGTAGACCTTCCCACTGTACTCGTCGAACTTAAGGCCCTCGGGAGGATTCATCGGGACTTTGAGGAAATGATGTGCCACAATATTGTCTGCAACTTGCGAGCCGCTGTCATCTATGTAGTTTACTACGATCACATCGTGTTCGAGAAACCTCAGGAGTCTTGCAAGCGTGTCTCCGATGACAGCATTTCTAAGAGTGCCTATGTGCAACGCCTTATTAGGGTTTGAATTAGTATGCTCTATCAGTATCCTCTTACGGGTTACTGGAAAACTACCATATTTCTCTTTTTTAGAAAGGGCTTCGTTCAAAACCGAGATGGAATATTTCTCAGGGTTGAACTTGAAGTTGATAAAGCCGTTTACGTTCCTTACGCTTTCGAAGGATTCGAGCCTGCTCAAGTCTATTCTGCTCAATATGGTTTCGGCAATTTCCACCGGATTCTTCCGATGCTTCTTCGCCAGGTCGAAGGCGACTGTCGTAGCAATGTCTCCAAGCTCGGGGCTGGGGGGTTCCTCAACCCTGACCTCGGACTCGTAGCCTAGTGGTATGATGGTCTTGTTCACTTCGTTTCTCACTTTCTCTGCTTCTTCAAGAAACCCCATTCTCAAGGTTTGGGAGAAAAAGAACACTAATAAGCGTTAATAATGATGCTCTGAAAAAGTCTACTTAAGTCTCTCGTATAGTTTCCATTTTGAGGCAAGCCTTTCAAAATCCCTGCCGAAAACCTTCTTCATGAAAGGTATGTAGAACTCTATCTCCTCCTTAGTCATGTACTGGAACTGGTATTCTCCCTCGTATGGGGATGGATCGCCCTCCCTCCTTATGAACTCTATATGCATGAATGGGTCTCCCTTCCTGATTACTACTGGCTCCCTCTCATTGTTTAAGTTCACTATTTCTAATGCGAGCCTACCTATGAAACCACTGTGGACTTTCGCAGCGTTGAGAAACGAGAGGCCGGCCCTACCGTAGCGGCTCTTCGCAGTAAGGTGTGCAACAATATTGGTTGGAGTAAATACTATCTCGTTAGAAATTACGTTTCTATGCTCAAGGTACTGAAGCTTAACGTCCTCCATCACTGTGAGAACATACCCGTCTCCATCCATATACTTCTCGTCGAACGGATGTATTACCGGTATTTTCTTAACGAGCTTAAGCAGCTCACTCCTCCCCAGTATGCTCATCGCCACTCCCTATAATGCTCGCTAATATAAGCTTTCAACAACCCTTCTTAAAGCGTCGGCTCTGCGTTCAACCTCACCCGGGTCTAGGCTGAATAAAGACCCTGTTTTCTCAACCTTAATGCTTGCTGAAGCAGACGCGTAGAGGCCTGCTTCAAGTAGGTCATTTTTCTCCAAGTGCTTCGCAAGGAAGACAGAGGCGTAGACATCGCCTGCTCCAGTCGGATCCGCAGCCCTAGTTTTGAAAGCCGGAATGCGGTAGCAATGCTTCCTATCCATTACGAAGGAACCATGTTCAGAATCTGTTATCTCCACGATAATCCTAGGGTTTAAATCGAAAAGCTCCTTGACGCTATTGTTAAGGAAGAAAAGCTGTTCTTCAATGCTCATATGAATGTAGTCGATATGCTTAATATGATCATCGGATAAAAGTCTCTTAACTCCAACAACGCGACCGTCTTCTCTAACGCTTCTTATAAAGCCTTGGGCGTCGACAGACACTCTGCAACCAGCCTCCGAAGCCTCCTTCAAAACCCTGTGGTCAACCTCGTTCAGAACGGGGGTAATGTGCACAGCGTGAAGACCCTTCAACACGCTTTTTTCCACGAATATTTTCTCCCCACCCTCGTAAGCCTTCTGAATTCTCAAAGCCCCCTCGTAAAAGTTTTCGAAAACAATGCTCTTCCCAAAGCTCTGTGCTACGATTCTCACACCAGTTTTACGAAGCTTCTCAACCCACTCCACATCCATATCGGGCCCGTAGGCTGTGAACAAGAAAGTTTCAACACCCATTCCAGCAAGGCTCACGGAGGAATAGAAGGCTCCTCCGCCCAGAAACCTGTAGGACGAACTGTCGCTCTTGTTAAGATCTATCGTTAAAGCCCCTACCACGCCTAGTCTCAAATTTCTCGCGAGCATTCGAGAAAGAATCGTGGGAAACACTTATTTATTGCTAACCTTATCCTGAAAAACTTAAATCTACATTCGCCATTTTCACCAGTTAAGACTTTTCCATTTTTAAGGCCGACAAGACGGGTAAAGTGTATAAGGCAGTGTTCTAAGCCGTTTTCCGAGGCTGATGAGAATGGCTAAAGCAAGTAGGATTGTCGAAATAAAGTGGCAGGGCAGGGGGGGCCAGGGAGTAGTCTTGGCGAACCAGCTCATTGGCATGGCGCTTTTCGAAGAGGGTAAGCATATTCAAACGTTCCCAGACTTCGGCCCAGAGAGGACCGGAGGCCCGGTTAGAGGGTACACGCGCTTCTCAGACGAGCCCATCGATATACACTCATTCGTCTACGAACCAGACATTCTTGCAGTCATAGATCCCTATTTCGCAGAAGACCCCAGCGTCTACGCTGGACTTAAGCCAACAAGCATAGTAGTAGTAAACTCCGCTAAGAAGCCTCAGGACCTGGTTAGGAAACTCGGGGTGAAGGTTGAGAAATTCGGAGTAGTGGATGCTCTGAAAATATCAAAGGAAGTTTTCGGAACATACGTCTTCAACACGCCCGTCCTAGGAGGATTAGTGAGGCTCACGGGAATAGTCAAGCTTGAGACGCTTGAAAGACTTATCATGAACAGGTTCCCCGGGAAAGTCGGCGAGCTGAACGTCAAGGTTTTGAGGAGGGGGTTCGAAGAGGTGGTGGTTTAAATGGGTGCTTCAGTAACCTGGAGGGAAATAGACCTAGGGGGAAGCGTGGCAGGAGGCACTAGCGAGAAGTACAAGACTGGAAACTGGAGGGTTGAGAGGCCGGTGATAGACTACGGCAAGTGCGTGAAATGCTTGATATGCTGGCTGTACTGCCCGGAGCCCGCGATAATCAGGAAGGGTAACGAGGTCAAGATAGACTACGACTACTGCAAGGGGTGCGGCATATGCGCTGAGGAATGCCCCACCAAGGCGATAAGCATGGTGCCCGAGGAGGTGTAGAGAAGAATGATGGCTGAAGCATTGTCCAGGCAGCACAGGATAGCCCTGACGGGGAACGACGCAGTAGCATATGCAGTCAAACAAGCGAAGGTAGACGTTATAAGCGCATATCCAATAACCCCGCAGACATTCGTGGTTGAAACACTCTCAAGATACGTCTACGACGGCGAGCTGGATGCGAAGTTCATCGCAGTAGAGTCGGAGCACTCAGCCATGTCAGCAGTAATAGGAGCAGCACTAGCAGGAGCAAGAGTATTCACCGCAACCTCAAGCCAGGGATTAGCATACATGTGGGAAGCGCTCTACGCAGCCTCAGGACTAAGACTACCAATAGTAATGGCGCTAGCAGCCAGAGCGCTCTCAGCACCCATAAACATACACAACGACCACTCAGACTTCTTCGGAATGAGAGACGCAGGCTGGATAATGTTCAACGGCGAGGAAGCACAGGAAACATACGATCTGACAATAATGGCCTACAAGATCGCTGAAGACCCGAGAGTACTGCTGCCAGTAGTAGTATCATACGACGGCTTCATAGTATCACACGCGATAAGTGACTTCTACGCTCTAAACGACGACCTGGTGGAAGAATTCCTAGGCAAGAGAACAACAGGGCCAAGAATAGACCCTGACAACCCTAGGAGCTTCGGCGTACTCGCGCTCCAAGACTCGTACTTCGAATTCAAAAGACAACAATACGAAGCGATGGAGAACAGCAGGCAAGTAATCCAAGAAGTCTTCAAAAAATACGGAGAAATATCCGGGAGAGAATACAAGCCCATTAAAGAATACATGACTGAAGACGCGGAAACATGCATAGTAGCAATGGGAAGCACAGTAGGAACAGCAAGACACGCCGCCAAAACACTGAGAGAAAAAGGAGAGAAAGTAGGAGTAGCAGGAATACTACAATACAGGCCATGGCCAACTAAAGAGGCTGAGCAACTATTCTCAAAGTTCAAAAGAATCATCGTAATGGAGAAAACAATAAGCCCAGGAGCAAGAGCAGGCCCAACTTACGAAGACATCGCATCAACAATATACCCGAAGCACAGCAACGTGAAAATGATAGACTTCACATACGGCTTAGGAGGAAGAGACATCTCCGTCCAAGGAGTAATCGAAATCTACAAGCAGGGGAAAGAACTCATAGACAAGGATAAAACAGACAAAGTATGCTTCTACGGGGTGAGAGAATGAGCAAGCTAGAACCAATAAGCAAAATCTCAGACCTCCCGGAAGAGCCAAAGCTAAGACCAGGACACAGGCTTTGCGCAGGATGCGGGCCAGCAATAGTAGCAAAAATAATAACGCTCGCAGTACCAGAAGCAGTAATAGTAAACGCAACAGGATGCATAGAAGTAAGCACAACAATCTACCCCTACTCAGCATGGAAAATACCATGGGTCCACGTACTATTCCAGAACAACGCCGCAGTCGCATCAGGCATAGCAGCAGCACTAGAAAAACTCTCAGCAGAAGGAAGAGCAAGAAAAATACCAGTCATAGCACTGGGAGGAGACGGCTCAACATTCGACATAGGACTAGGAGCAATATCAGGAGCACTAGAAAGATTCGATAAATTTGTATATATATGTTATGACAACGAAAGTTATGCTAACACAGGCCTGCAGCGAAGTGGAGCAACTCCACTAGGGAGCGCGACCACGACGAGTCCCGCCGGCAAGGTGATTCCTGGTAAGCAGGAGAATAAGAAGGATTTGATTGGTATTGTTGCTTCGCATCATATTCCTTATGCTGCTACTGCTACGCTGTGGCTTTGGCGCGACATGATTAACAAGATTCGTAAGGCTGTCAGCTATAGCGAGCAGGGTCCTGCGTTTCTGCATATTCTTGCTCCATGTCAGTTCGGCTGGCGCTACGAGCCTCATTTAACGATTAAAATCTCGAGGATGGCTGTTGAGACAAGGCTTTTCCCGATTTACGAGATTGAGAACGGCCAGCTTAAGATTAACTTCAGGGTTGC
>CAZTSG010000064.1:0-5957 GCA_964616835.1 uncultured Nitrososphaerota archaeon
TTAATGCCTTATATTTTCAATGCAGCATGCGAAGCGCATGAGAAAGGAATACCTGTAATGCGGGCAATGATGCTCGAATTCCCCGACGATCCTACATGTTGCTATCTTGACCGTCAATACATGCTTGGTGACTCGCTTCTCGTAGCACCAGTATTCTCGCCGGAAGGCATTGTAGACTACTACTTGCCTGAAGGCAGGTGGACAGGCTTCTTGACCAATAGTATTGTTGAGGGGAGACGCTGGGTGCGTGAGAAGCATGGCTATTTTAGTTTGTCCCTGATGGTTAGGCCGAATAGTATAATACCTGTCGGCGCTAACGATAATAGGCCTGACTACGATTATGCTGATGGCGTAACTTTCCATGTTTTTGAGCTTCAAGATGGCTTTAATATTTTTATCAAGCGTCCCCACTATAAAAGGCGATACAGCAATGATCCTTGAGGCTTCCAGAGAGAATCGTATTATTCAAGCCAAGGTCGTAGGCGAATCAAAGTCTTGGTCAATGCTCTTAAGAAACATTAGTTCTGTTAAATCTGTTGAAGGAGGCTTTGCGATTAAGGATGAGCAAGGTATGAAAATAATTCCGAGAGAAAAAGCGAGTTCTTTAACGATAACGCTCTAGTTTTTTTTAAAAAAAAAATAATTTTATACCCATCCTCTTGCTTTCATTGCTTCAACAACTCTTCGCACAGCCACTACATAAGCAGCTGTTCTTGGATCAATGTTTTTGGATGCAAACTCTTTCATTGCCTCAACGACTTCCCAAAATGCTCTAGTCATTTTAGCGTCGAGCTTCCTGTAAACCTCTTCATAATCCCAGTAGTATCTTGAGAGGTTCTGAACCCATTCGAAATATGATACTGTAACGCCCCCAGCATTGGCTAGGAAATCAGGGACTACGAAAACTCTTCTTTTATGAAGAATCTCATCAGCCTCTGGAGTAGTCGGTCCGTTCGCGAGCTCCAGAACTATTTTAGCCTTGATCCTGCTGGCGTTCTTTCCAGTTATCTGGTTTTCCAGTGCCGCGGGTATCAGTATGTCGACGGGAAGCTCAAGAAGCTCTTCATTGCTAATCTTTTTAGACGGCTCGTAATTGACTACGCTTCCAGTTTTATCCTTAATCTCCTTAACCTTCTTGTAGGGTAGTCCCTCTTCATTAAGGATTCCGCCCTTAGAGTCGCTGACTGCAATAACCTTAGCGTTCTTAAACAGTCTAGTTACCATCAGGTGAGCTAGTGCTCCCGCATTCCCGTAACCTTGTATAGCGATTGTCACAACACTCTTACCCTTGGGAATCTCGTCGGGAAGGCTTGAAAGATCGCTCGGAGGCTTATACAGATTATCCTCATTAACCTCCAAGTTTATTTTCAGATGTTTTGCCGCTTCTCTAAGAACATACATTCCTCCTCTTGCAGTCGCATCCTCCCTACCCTTCGAGCCTCCGGTAATATGCATCTTACCCGTTATCACTCCTGGCTCATTATAACCAACGATGGTAGAGTACTCGTCCATCATCCAAGTCATTATCTGCGGGTCAGTATATACGTCCGGGGCAGGAATATCCCTCATCGGCCCTATGAAGCTCGCGATTGCTCTAACATAACCTCTTGCAAGACGCTCCTTCTCGCCCAGACTCATCTCCTTAGGATTGCATACTACTCCACCCTTCCCTCCGCCGTAAGGGAGGTCGAGTAAAGCGCATTTCCAAGTCATCCAAGCTGCGAGAGCCTTAACCGTGTCAAGATTCTCTTCCGGATGCCATCTTATACCGCCTTTAGTAGGGCCTAGAGCGTCATTATACTGGACTCTAAAACCCGTGAAAACCTTTACAGAACCATCATCCATCCTAACAGGTATACTTACTATCAGTGTCCTCATGGGTTCTCTGAGAAGAGCATGCGCTGCCTTATCCAAGCCAAGAACTTCTGCGCATTTGTCTATCTGTTTCTGAGCATTCTTAAAGGGGTTTAACTCTTCAGCCATGGTTGTTCGCAGAGAAAAAGCTGTTCTATATAAAGTTATCGGAAAATAAATCCGTTAAGTTAACTAATAATATCCTCCAAATCTAGTTTGGAAAGCGATTCGCTTCAACCTGGCAAATAGGTACTAATTCTGCTTCATCTAGTATAATATTTGGTTTAGCAAAGCATTCTGGATGAAATAGCTTATTATCGATTGGCTACAAGTATTCCGTTCAATTATCTAAGATCCTCAATCATACCTCTAAAATTCTAAGATCTACTATTAGATGTCGAAGTATAAATCACAGTGTACTGTGAATATGTATAAAAGCTGAGCTAAGACTGGAGAGGGAAGCTAAGGAAAGATTAGAAAACGATTATAAATGTGGAAAGATACCTAAAGAGATTTATCAGCAAATTACGCGCGAGGGCATTCCTTGTGCGGAGTGCGGTTTTACTGTTACTCCATCAGCCTACGGCGAGTCTGTAGAGACCCATCATTCGGAAAAATCCCTTAAAATAATATGTCGTCATTGTCTAGAGCCTGTTGAGTGGTAGTTTAGAACAGTAAAATGTCTCTAGACGAGTTGCTTTCTTCCTTAAGAGACATTGCTTCTCGTGCTCCTCCATATTCCGAGTTGTATGGATGTGCTTTAGCGATAAAGGCATTTTCAGAATTATATCATGTAAGCAATCCAGATCAAAGAGAAGAATTGTTTAAAATTATTGACACGTGCTTTTCCGGTGGCCTTAGGGAAATAGAGAAAAGGCTTATGAGAGCATCTGAAAAGTCGTTATTAACCAACGCTGTTTTTAGGGTTGTTCTATTACTTGCCTACGAGTTTTCCAGCCTCTGCTGTTAAAAGTCGTTTGGTTTATACGGCGAAAGGGATAAATGATAGTAAAAGCATAAATAATGTAGTGCAATTATACCAGGTAATAAGTTAGGACAGGAATGGTGTTTCAAATGGTGAAAAATCTGGCAAGGAAGGAAGAAATCTTATACAACTTCTACAATGAGAATAAGGTCAAGATCCTGAAGTTACTGTGGGACAAGGGGCCTATGGGTTTAGAGGAGATAAGCAGAAGCCTTCAAATAGACCCTGAGGTGGCATATAAAGAGCTTTCTGAGCTCGAGAAGGAGTGTGCTATCGGTAAACGCTTTGAGCACCATAGTGCCCAAAGAGAAGTATATTACGCAGCAATAGGTAGGGAGAGAGTAATCGATTTATGTGAAACGGCTCTGAGAGACTCTTCTAAGAGCCTATCGCAGCTGGAAATGGAAGCAGAAGAAGAGATGCGTAAAAGCCTCAAGAGATTCGCCCGCGAGGCCTATTTAGATTAAAAGGCTGTTTTAAGCTTGGAGCCCTGGCTTCAGCAAGAATACGCTAGAGAACTAGCTTTTCAAGCACTAGACCTCTGCTGGGACAAACTATTCTACCCTAAGCCGATTAACAGAAGGCTGATGGATTTAATAAAAAGAGGTTCTAAAGCTGAAGATGTTATTAAGGAATTAACGTTCCTATCCTATAGATACTCTAACCTTGGTATGGAAATTCTCGCTAAAGATATGCTTAGACTAGTGGGAGAGATGAAAAAGCTTCTTGAGGAAGAATGGACGCTTGAAAAAGAACTTAACAATGCGATGAGCGAAATCAAGACTGTGTTGGAAGATGTTCTAGGTAGAGCCATGCAGACACAGCCCTTGTTAAAATTATGTCCCTACGATGAAAAGTCTGGGAAACTCGGCAGTCATCCCGTTGGAAAGAATGAAGTCATTATCTATGTAACTAATATCAATGGAGTAACTTCTCTACATATACGGAAAGGAGTCCTCGCCCACGAGCTTTGCCACCTCCTCATGAATGGGGCAAAAGCAGCTGATTGGTTTAACGAGGGTTTAGCAATATGCTTAGCAATATATGTTTGGGAGAAGCTAAATAAAAAGAATTTAGCGAACGATTTCCTCTACTTCGTAGAATACGGTTCTGAGCGTAAAGGCTTAACCCTAAGATTAAGAAAATACAGGGAATATTGGCACAGAGTGCAGAGCATTGTTAGCATGGTAGGTTTTGAAAACGTGAGGTTTCTGATCCTTCAGGATTCGGAAACACACAAGCTTTTGCTGAAATGTGCAAAAAGTGATATTGGCTACTACAGAGTTGCCATGAGAAAATGGCTTACTGAACTTATTCAGAAGCCTCCTGAAGAAGTCAAAAAAAGCCTTAAAAAATTCTTTTCCTATCCTCCTGAAGAAAGAATAGCCTTCCTTAAAAATTTTGTTTAAATTAGGAATATCTACCTATTCACAGCACTCACCTTATTTTCAACCCTTTCCTTAAAGCCTCTCTGACTATCATCCTCCTAGTCTTAGAGTCTTCAAGCAAGCTTGCGAAAATCTCAGCCATGCTCTCAAGCTTAGAGTCCAGCTCTATCGCAGACTTTAAGTCTAAGGCTAAGCCGCATAGAGAGCAGAACTTTGAGCCTGGAGAATTCTGCTTCTTGCATCTAGGGCAAACAACCGGCTTGAACTCAAGCTCCTTCTCTTCCTCAGCTTCTATCCCGTGCAGCTTAAGTATAGCTGACTCAATATCCCTCTGGCTTAAATGGACGTAAGTATTTGCCTCATCGCTTCCCTGAACCCATCCCATGTATTCGCATAGCTGCGCTTCAGTCAGATGCTTAGCTAATTCAGTAGCCCTGGAGTGGCGGAAATGGTGAGGGTTAACAGGCTTACTTACTCCAGCCTTCTTAGCCAATTCTTTCAATATCTTGCATGCTTCAGCATAAGTTATTACTTCATTACCGTCATTAGCTTTAACCTTAACCCAAACAAAAGCCTCCTTATCGTTTCTGTAAGGATGGGAATCAAGCCATTGGATTAAAGCAGGAACACAAGTTATAAGCCTAATCTTCCTAGATCCTGTTTTTCCATGTAAAGTTAGCAAAGCGCCATACCTGTCGAACTCAACCTGCTTAATCTTTATAGGCAAGAATTCTCCAATCCTCGCACCGCTTTCATACAAAGCCAGAACAAAAGCTTTATCTCTCAGATTTGAAGAGACAGAGGCAAGCTTCTGAATATCCTCGACACTTAACAATTCTTCAGGAAGCCTCTTATTGTTGTTCTTAACAGTAACCTTAAACCAGTCTGTAAAAGCTCTGCCCTCCTGCTCTCCTTTAAGCCACTTGTAGAACTTCTTCAAAGCAACTTTATAATCATGCTTAGTCCAAGCAGAATAATCTTTCTTTTCAATTTCTCCTATTACTTTAATCAAGTCTTCCCTGCTAGCCTTATCCAAATCCTTATCTAGAATTCCAGCTATGCGAATCAAATGGCAGGCATACTTTAACACTCTGCCTTTAGATATTCCTAAGGCTAATAAATAGTCTGAAAACTTTTTAAGTAAAAGCTTATTCACCCTGCTCAATTCGATATCTTTCAACCTTTCCTCAAATTTCTCAAATTTTTCAGAATAATTACGAATAAAATCCATGATCAAAATTAGGTTGTCCCTATTTATATAACTATAGGTTAAAAGCCTCGTGTGGGAGAATGAGCGATAGTTAGGTTTTAAGGGACAAGCAGCTACTCATTCTTATTTGCTCTTTCTTCCATCCGCTTCCATTCCTCATAGCCTTGCTTCAACAATTCATGAATCCTTTCAACAAGCTCATAAAGATTTCTACTCATGCTTCCTTCATAGCTTCCATGCAACTAAAGAAATCGTTCTCTCGTTTAATTAAAAATTGCGAATCATAATACTGATTCCTTAGGAATTGTAAGCTCAATTTTAGTTGAATGACCTTTATTAATTCTAACACTGCTAAGCCTTACAAATCCTCTTCTTTCTAGATCGCTCAAGTAATACTCTAGGCTCCTCCTACATACCATAAGTCCCTTCTTCTTAACAGCTTCCTCGACCAAGCCTGTATAGACATTTTCCTCATTTCCGCTTAGCTCAGCTATAACTTTCAAAACCTCATATTCTCTCG
>CAZTSG010000065.1:0-5865 GCA_964616835.1 uncultured Nitrososphaerota archaeon
TTGCAATAGTAATCTTTATTCTCGGCTTGGTTGGGGCGAAACTGAGAAGAGACTATTTAAATTATTATGTCGGAGGCACCTTAGGTCTAATCGTGGGCAGTCTCTGGATTGGCTTCGGAATATGGCTTTACAGTCAGATTTTCGGTCTTCCTAGTGTTCCCGGTGGAAGAATAGACTTGGCGTTAGCAATATACTTCTTCTTATGGGTTTTCGGAACTGAAATACCTTTTATACTATTGGTTCCCCCCATATTGGACACTATCTACAAGATATATCCTTTTTTGAAGCCCATGGAATAAGGGTTAAAAACTTCCTCTAGGCAAACCGTTTGGTTGAAGACTGCGATAGGTATAGACGTAGGTGGTTCAACTACAAAAGCTGTAGCATTGAGCGACAAGAAGGTTCTGAGCGTAAGTGAGATGCCCTCTTCAGACCCTTTAGCGACATCAATAGGCTTACTCGGTAAGCTTGTGATGACCATGGGCTGCTCGCTTAAAGATATCGACGTGATAGCGATGGCAGGGGGGCGAAGCAGGCAGCTTCCTGAAAACATTCTAGGCTTGAGAGTCGTTAAAATCGATGAGATAACTGCCGCCGGTACCGGAGGAATAGTGTTAACAGGCTTAGACGAGGCTCTTGTAGTAAGCATGGGTACGGGTACTGCTTTGATCGAAGTTCGAGACAATGGTAGGGAGATAAGGCATGTGGGTGGCACGGGTGTAGGCGGGGGGACTCTCCTAGGCCTTTCGAAGAAAATCCTAGGTATTTCTAACATTAAGGTTCTGATTGAAATGGCTGAGAAAGGAGACTCAAGGAGAGTAGACCTTACTGTGGGAGATATTATCGGAGGAGGCATCGGAATCCTTTCCCCGGACATGACTGCTTCAAACCTTGGTAAGGTAGAGGATACTTCTAGCCAAGAAGACCTTGCTGCGGGAATCGTAAACCTAGTCGGAGAAGTAGTTTCATCAGTCAGCTACTTGGCTGCATCGAGGCTTGGCCTCGAAGACAAAATAGTCTTAGTAGGAAGGGTTGCTACACTCCCCCCTGTTCTGAAAAGTATTCAGAGAGTCTTTTCAAGCTTTAGCACTAAAGCGATTGTCCCGGAGCTTCCGGAATATGCTGTAGCTGTGGGTGCTGCTTACCGTGTTTCTACAGAGTAATCGAGTCTAAGCGCTACTAGGCCCCTTTTAGTTGCCACCATAAACTTGACAGTTTAAAAAAGTATGTAGAATATATAGGCTACTTATCTTTCAATATGATCTTTAAAATCAATACGCTAAGTTTATACTGTGGTTTAAAAATCGGTTTTCGAAAAATGTCGGCAAAAAACAGTAACTCTCTACTTGTAACCGCCGCCGCCTTGTGTGCAGCGTTATACGCCACCGGTTGCTACGCGACCGCCTACATCCCCTCCCCATGGGGTTTTGGCCAGTTTAGGCCGGCTGTCGTTATACCCGCTTTATTCGGCATTGTATTCGGTCCAATACCTTCAGCCCTAGGTGCTGCGATGGGCACGTTGATCGCTGACTCTGCGAAGCATGGCTCACTACACATGGGCAGTTTAATCGCAGCTGTGCCAGGGAACTTCGTGGGCTTCTACATCTTCGGACAAATACTCAAGAAAAAGTTCAGCTGGGGACGGTTCATAACTGCTTCGCTTACAACGCTGGTCTTGGGGAATGCTATAGTAGCGTTCTTCTACGTATTCTTCTACAGGGCCCTTTTCCTACAAGCACTGCCTTTCTCTGTGGAGGCATTGACAATGGTTTCCTTCGGTTTAACAATATACTGGTTTGCAACAATGCTTCCCTTCATGCTTCTCGCCACACCACTCCTCCTCCGCTTGGTTACGATAGCGATGCCGGGAATAGTTTCTGAGGAAATACGCGCTAGCTGTTTGAAGACGGAGCTCCCAAAAAGGTCGTTCCTGCTGGCGACGGTAATACCTGGAGCACTACTGCTACTCCTCGGCCTCGCAACCTCCTTAACACCCCTAAAGGATTTTACGATGAACGCTGCGAGACTTAGCAGTACACTCCTGATAGAGCTTACTTACTATTGTACCGGTCTAGTTCTCACCGTTATGGGTGTGGCTGTCCAGATTAAAAAGTAATCCTAAAAGTCCCAACCATTCTATTTTTCCCGCAACCGCCTGAAGTGTTTAGAAGTCAGTATACGCGTGGCGGCTCGGTAAGGTGCAGTAGGTGTTCAGGTATTTCCTTGTTCTTCGCGATTTCTCTGAAGACGAGGGCGCTTGGCCTAGCGTATCGCCTCTTAGTCTTGAAATCAACATGGAAGAGGCCAAATCTCATACTGTATCCACGGGCCCACTCTAAGTTGTCCGTCAAATTCCAATGAAAGTATCCCCTTACATCAATCCCTTTCTCAAGAGCCCTGTAGACTTGGTAGAGATGTGAAACTATGAAATGAGGCCTCAGTCTATCCGTCGCGTCAGCTATACCATTCTCCGTTACGTAAATTGGCACCCCATACCTTTTCCAAAGCTTCTCTAAGACGTTGTAGAGGCCTTCAGGATATACTTCCCAGCCGAAGTCGCTACAAGGCCTGCCTTCCTTTGAAACTCCACCCGGTGTGCACCCGTAACCATAATTGGAAAGAGTCGTGTAACCCGGCGGGGCTTCGTCTCTCCCGACCGTGTTTCTCGTATAATAGTTTAAACCCACCCAGTCTAAACGCCCTTTCAGATCCTCTCTCTCCAAACCGTTAAAAACTCCTTTGAAGGCTGCTTCGAAAGGCCAAACATTATGCTCAAAACCCTTTTCCGCGGCTTCAGCATCCTCCTCTTTCAGAGGTACCCAGTCTGCTACGGATTCAACGATTCCCACAGGCTTTTTTGAAAAAAGCTTCACAGCGTCGTATGCTCTCGCATGGGCCTCGGCCAAATGCTTTCTTGCAAGCTCATAGCTCTTGAAATCAAGATATCCCGGGGGGAAACCGCTTCCTACGCTTAAATACCCAAGGCTGGCTACGACTTCAGGCTCGTTCATCGTATACCAGGCATCCACCAGGTCGTCGAGTTCATGGGAGACGAATGCGGCGAACTTTGAAAATTCAACGATTATTCTACTATCCAGCCAGCCTGAGGGCGCCCTATCCGGACCTAGTTTTCTAACTTTAATAGGGTCGTGGAGCCATGGTGGGATAGACCAGTGGAACAGGTTTGCTACAACTAGTCCTCCTCTATTCTTCCAATCCTCAAGTATCTCTCTATAATGCTTCAAGGCCTCTTTATTCGCTAATTTACTGAGGCGCTCAATGCATTCTCTGTCGATACTAACGTTTCTAATATCTTCTCCGCTCCTCTCTACCGCTACCTCTATGTCAAACGTGGGCTTGGGGAATATGCGTGCCCATTCGACTGTGAACCATGCCGCATCCATGCCTATTGAGACTGCGCGCGTATTGTCCTCTTGGAAAAGATTCCAGTATCCCGGCCCATTCTCCGGAGCATCGCCGCTTACCAAGCCTGCAGCCATGTTTTCAGCATCATGCAACCAAATCGTCCAGTCGCTGACGAATTCTGAACCAGGCAGTCCCATTTCGTGCTGGACTCCGACGGTTGAGAAACCAAACTTGAAACTCTTGTTAAATTTTAGCGTCATTGCGAAAGAAATGGAGATGAAAGCTATAAATTTTTCTACAATGCTTATTGAACAGGCTATTGATTCCTTCTTACCGAAGGCTAGAAGGTTTAAATTTTCCTCGAATTCTTTCAATAACGATGTGAGTAATGCCTGCTCTCTCCGGTAGAAAAATTGTCGAAATGGGAATCGTAGAGGGTTTGAAGGATGATAAAAATCAGATTCAGCCTGCAGGCATCGACCTCACGGTGGAGAAGATAGAAGTCCTAGTCGAAAGAGGAGAAATAAGTAATGAGCCTAAATTTTCCAGAGGAGTAACTGTTCTTCCTAAAAATGGTTTCTACGAACTGCAGGAAGGAAGTTACAGGATTACTTATCACGAGATAGTTAACATCCCGGCTGGATTCTTAGGACTACTCCTCCCCAGGTCAAGCCTGCTAAGAAACGGCGCTACAATACATACTGCTGTCTGGGATCCCGGCTATAAAGGCAGAGGAGTTGGCCTCATGGTTGTATTCAACAAGCTTGGGATTAGGATTGCTGAGAGCGCTCGAGTGGCTCAACTAATAGTCCTCAGTGTAGAGGGCCCTACGGAACTATACAGAGGGAGGTTTCTAGGAGAGAATTTGAACAGCGTTAATACGTGATCGCAACGGTTAGATTAAACTTTTTATACTGCTCTGTATTAGCGTAGCCGACCTCGTTTGGTTAAGAAAGTTGTTGTAATAAGAGGAGACGGCACGGGACCTGAGCTTACGGAAGCAGCTATGAAAGTCATGAGTTCCATCGGAGCTACTGAAAGAATAGAGTTTCTAATCAGGGACGCTGGCTCCGAATGGTGGCAGAAACATGGTGGACCAAGCTATTTCCCAGAGGAAACCTGGGAGGCCTTGAGAGAAAGCGATGCTTGTTACAAGGCTCCAGTGACAACACTGCCTGAACCAAATACTCCTAAGAGTGTAGCAGTAACGATAAGGCAGACGTTCAACCTTTACGCTAACGTCAGGCCGATTAAGACTTTCAGGGGGCGAGAGGGCCCCCTTGGAGCTGTGGACATGCTCTTCGTCAGGGAGGCTACTGAAGGCCTTTACTTCGGCGTCGAGTTCATGGTTTCTGACGACATAGGCATTGCAATAAGGAAAATCTCTAGAACTGCCTCGGAAAAGGTTGCCAGATTTGCTTTTGAACAGGCTAAGGCAAGAAGATGGAAGAAAGTCATAGTCATTAACAAGGCTAATATACTGAAGCTCACCGACGGCGGAATCTTTGTTCCTACCGTGATGAAGGTTGGAGGAGAGTATCCTGGGATAGAGGTTGAAAACTATTTTGTAGATAATTTCGCGCAGCAATTGATTAAGAACCCGCAGAGATTCAACCAGAACGTTATCGTGGGCACAAACCTTTTCATGGATATTCTCACCGAAGAGGCTTCAGCACTCATCGGGAACATAGGACTAGTTTACTCAGCCAATTTCGGAGACAATTACGCGATGTTCGAGCCAGCGCACGGGAGCGCGCCAAAGTACAAGGGGTTGAATAAGGTTAACCCTACTGCAATGATACTCGCGGGAGCATGGATGCTCGACTACCTCGGTGAGAAAGACCTTTCCAAAGCGGTTTTCGAAGCAACCGAGGAAGTCATAGCTGAAAACAGGGTCGTAACATACGACCTCGGCGGCTCAGCTTCAACCCAGCAGATGGCTGAAGAAATAGCTAGAAAGGCTATGGAGAAGCTTAGGAAATAAGACACCGGCTTTGCGATTTAGGCTTTAAATCTATTGATTGGTTATTGTCAACTCAACTATCTTATCTTTTAGAATGATCGTTTCAACTAGACTAATTACTGTCAAGACGATTAAGACAATGATGACCGAGAAAATAATGGTCTCAAGAAGTCCGAGGCTCGTGCCAAACATGCTGAATACGCCCTGCATGGAGAGGAGGGCCATGAGTAAAAGGAATATAGATAAAAATGGAGAATATTTAGAAGGCATCAGCATTGAATTTAAGAGCACTATGTAGCATGACGGTAAGGCAAGTAGGAGTGATGAAAAAATCCGCGTAATATTGATATGTGTGCATTACCCATGATAATGATCATGGCGGCAGTTATTATAGTGTATCCAATTCCAATGGACAGTATTATTAATATAGTTAACGCTATGAAATGATACAGAACCATTTTAAGCGGAGATAATGGAATGCTAAGGTCATTTCAATGAAAAAGTTTCTGACCTCTGGAATTGATAACGAAGTTTTC
>CAZTSG010000066.1:0-5639 GCA_964616835.1 uncultured Nitrososphaerota archaeon
CGTGATCTCCCAACCCTGTATAAGGCTTGTTGACGTGGATATGGTTGGTAAGACTATTGGTAGGCACCTTACGATTTTCGAAATGGGTGGCCACCATGCTTTCAACAGCGAGGACAATGAGGTCTACTGGAAGGAGGATACTGTAAGGTACGGTTTCGAATTCTTCATCCGCGAAATGGGGCTCAGGGGGGAGGACTTAACTTTTGTAGAAAGCTCTTGGAGCGGTGGCGGTAATGCGGGACCCTGCTTCGAAGTAATCTCCCACGGCCTAGAGATAGCAACGCTCGTTTTCATGAGGTATAAGGTTCACCACGACGGCTCTTTAACGGAGCTCCCGATTCGCACGGTTGACACGGGCTACGGGATGGAGAGGATAACTTGGCTTCTCACTGGTGCTCCAACTGGTTTCCACGCTTTTTACAAAGGGCTTCTGGACAAGGCTTCTCGGCTCGTCGACATAGACCTTCCGATGCAGCTCCTCAAGGAGTATGCGGTCGCCGTCTCACTGTCTGAGAATAAGCTTTTGAAGCCTGAGGAGAAGCTAATGCTCGTTAGGAGGCTCGGTTTCCCAGAGGGCTTTGCAAACAAACTTGAAACCATGGAAAACGTTTTCAAAGCACTGGACCACGTTAAGAGCCTAGTGTTTATTCTCTCAGAAGGGGTTGTCCCCTCTAACACTGGGGTTGGGTACTTAGCTAGACTGCTCTTAAGGAAGACTGCCAGAATGCTGGATAGGCTTAACGCAAACAGTCTCCTGCTAGACCTCGCCTCATGGGAGTTGGAGTACTGGGGTAGGGATTTCCCAAGCCTCCTAAGTCTCAAAGACAGTATTCTCAGCCTCATCGAGATAGAGCTTAAGAAGTATAGGAGGAGTGTTGAAGAAGGCGTGAAACAGGTTGAAGCGCTTCTTAAGGAATCTAAGCCCATAAGTGTTGAGAAGCTTGTCGAGCTTTACGATTCCCACGGGATTACGCCAGAGCAGGTTGCAGACGTCTCGTCTAAGAAGGGTGTTGAGATAAATATTCCGGAAGACTTCTACAGCATGATTGCCTCGAGACATAAGCAGCCTAGGGAGCTGGAGGAAGAGACTATCTCCCTAGGTTTCGATGAGAAGGCTTTCCCCGAGACAGTCAAAAAGTATTACGAGGATCCTGACCTGCTTGAGTCGAAGGCGAGGGTGCTCGGCGTCTTCAGGGATAAGGTTGTCTTCGATAAGACTATCTTCTACCCAGAGGGCGGGGGTCAGCCAGCTGATAACGGGAAAATCATTTTCGACGGGAAGGAAGCCCTTGTGAAAGACGTTAGGATCGTAAACAACAGGATAATACATTTTATCGAAGGGCCTGCTCCCAGAGAAGGCAGTTTTGTAAAAATGGTTGTCGACACTGAGAGGCGTCTCCAGCTCAGGAGGGCGCATACAGCGACTCATATAATAAACGCTGCAGCCAGAATCGTTCTTGGGAACCATGTTTGGCAAGCGGGTGCTCAGAAGGACGTTGTAGAATCTAGGCTTGACATAACTCATCCCCTCCCACTTACCGACGAGGAGGTTGAGAAGATAGAGCGTAAGGCTAACGAGATAGCTCTAGCGAATATAAACGTTGAAGTACAGGTTTTGCCGAGGACGGTTGCGGAGAAAGAGTATGGCTTCAGAATATACCAGGGCGGCGCCGTCCCGGGCAAGGAGCTCAGGATCGTCAAGATAAAGGGCTTTGACGCTGAGGCATGCGGGGGGCTTCACGTGAATAAGACTGGCGACGTTGGGCTTATTAAGATCGTTAAAGTAGATAGGA
This sequence comes from uncultured Nitrososphaerota archaeon, assembly GCA_964616835.1. Lineage (GTDB taxonomy): Archaea > Thermoproteota > EX4484-205 > EX4484-205 > JAAOZP01 > JAAOZP01. The sequence goes on from CAZTSG010000066.1 coordinate 1,794, forward strand.
TTCAAGACGGTGTGGAGAGAATAATATTCCGAGCAGGACTCTCTTCGCTCGACTACGTCAGGTCTCTGGAAGACAAACTCTCCCATTTGGAGAAGATACTAGGCGTGCCAAAGGATAAGGTTCTGGAAGAAGCTGAAAGAATCAAGGTTGAGCTGAAAAGCCTCAGCAAAAAGATTGAGAAGATAATGGGGGATCAACTTGATTCTCTAGCCGACCAATTGATTTCTAAGGCTCCTGAGGAAGCTGGTGTCAAGATCGTGTTCTACAGCTCCAACGAACTCGATATGGATCATTTGATAACCCTGGGGGAGAAAGCCTCGAGAAAGGAACCGAACGCTATAGTATTGCTGGTTGCAACAGGCACTCCCACAACCCAGTTTGCACTTTTCGCAGGAGAAGCTGTATTGAAGAAAGGAGTCGATTGCACAATGCTTTCAAGACAGATCGTGAAAGAGATCGGAGTGGGTGGAGGTGCTGGTGGGAGACGTAATTTTGCTAAAGGAGGCTTAGCTGCTAAAGTTGATTTCGAAACGTTCAGAGCTAAAGCTATGCCTATTGTAGTCGGTGCCGTTAAAACCTTTTAGAAAAGATACGTAAATCTTAAGTATGTTCGAGAGGGCTTATAACCAAAACATTGGAGGAGTTAAAGTACGACTTCTTAAGCGTCGAGAGGAAGTGGCAGAAGAGATACGAGGAGGAAAAGGTTTTCGAAGCTGAGCCGGACCCTTCCAGACGAAAATTCTTCGTAACATTCCCCTTCCCCTACATGAGTGGGCCCGTCCACTTGGGTACCGCATACACGTTGACTAGGCTCGACATTATAGCTAGGTATAAGCGTAAGAGGGGTTTCAACGTGCTCTTTCCCTTCGCATTCCACTGGACTGGGACGACGATAGCAGGCATCTCGGACAGGATAAGGAGGGGGGATCAGAAGACGATTGAAATACTTGAGAAGATGGATGGTGTGCCGAGAGAAGAGATAGAGCGCTTCAAAGATCCAGTGTACCTTGCTAGGTATTATACTGAGAAGAATCGCGCGGCTTTGAAGGATTATGGTCTAGCAGTAGACTGGCGGAGAGAATTCCACACAACCAGCCTAAACCCTGGTTTCAGCACTTTTGTCAAATGGCAGTACTTGAAGCTTTTGAAAAACGGCTATATTACGAAAGGGGTACACCCCGTTGTCTGGTGCCCTAGGGATAAGAGCCCAACGGGCGATCACGATAGGCTTAGCGGCGAAGGGGTTTTCCCTGAGAAGTTTTACCTAGTGAAGTTCAGGCTCGGCGATTCCCACATGGTGGCAGCGACCTTCAGGCCTGAAACAGTCTTCGGAGTAACGAACGTCTGGGTTAATCCTGAAGCTACTTACGCTGAGGCGCATGTTGATGGAGAGAAGTGGATCGTGAGCTTGGAGACTTTAGAGAAGCTTGCAGACCAGTTGAGGAACGTTTCCAAAATAAGGGAGTTCAAGGGAAGAGAGCTGGTGGGCAAGAGAGTCGTAACAGTCTTCACGGGAGTAAGCGTCCCAGTCCTACCAGCCTTGTTCGTCGACCCCTCTATTGGCACCGGCGTTGTGTACAGCGTTCCTGCCCACGCACCCTACGACTACATGGGGCTTGAAGACTTGAAGCGTGATGAGAATCTTCTCAGAGAGTACGGCTTGGATCCGGATGAAATAAGGTCGATAAAGCCGATACCTATGATAACTACAGAGAAGTACGGCTCCAACCCCTCGGAGAAGGTTGTTAAAGAGCTTGGCATAAGGGACCAGTCTGACCCTAAGCTTGAAGAAGCTACGAGCCTCGTCTATAAGGAGGAGTTTCACAAGGGTGTGACTCTGAACAATTGCGGCAGGTTTTCGAGCCTGCCAGTTCAAAAGGCTAAGGAACTTGTGATCGAGGAAATGAAGAAGAACGGTGCGGGGGACGAGATGCTTGAACTCCCCTCTCCAGTAGTATGCAGGTGTGGGACAAGGTGCCGCGTTAAGATACTCAGCGACCAGTATCTCCTAGCATATTCTTCGCCGGAGTGGAAGGCTAAGGCTTTGAAAGCGTTGGATATGATGAAAATATATCCGAAGGAGGCTAGGGAGAACTTCATATACTTCATAAACTGGTACGTGGACTGGGCTTTTACAAGAACCTCCGGATTAGGCACGCCAGTGCCATGGCTGCCCGACCAGATGATAGAGACTTTAAGCGACTCCACGGTATACATGGCTTACTACATAGTTTCGAAATACGTCAACAACGACATTTTAAAGCCTGAGAACCTTACAGAAGAGTTTTATGACTATGTGATGCTCGGGAAGGGGGTTCCGGAGGATGTTGAGAAGAAGACAGGCGTCCCATCAGAGCTGCTGAAAAGACTCAGATACGAATTCGACTACTGGTATCCCGTCGACCTCAGGGTTTCGGGGAAGGACCTTATTGCAAACCATTTAACCTTCTACATCTTCCACCACGTAGCCATATTTCCAGAGGAGAAATGGCCCAAGCAAATAGCGGTCAACGGCTTCCTGAGAATAGAAGGGCAACCGATGCACAAGTCTAAGGGGATATTCGTCTCCCTGAGGGACGCGATTGAGAAATACGGTTCGGACGCTACTAGGATAACCCTGCTCCTAGCGGCAGAGGGCCTTGAGGACCCGAATTGGGAGAGCGAGAAGGCGAGTAAAAACGTCGAGTTGCTGGCAAGCATATACAGACAGGTTCTCTCGCTGCTTGAGGAAAAGGATTCCGGTGAAAATGGTCACATGGAGGAGTGGTTGAGAAACTCGGTTAGGAAACGCGTCAACAGGATCACCGAGGCCTTGGAGAACATGGAGATAAGGGAAGCAACTAGCGAGGCGCTCTACGGCTTGAGGAACGATTTAAGATGGTACTTGAGAAGAGTCTCCAAACCGGATTCTAAAACGCTAAAGGAGGCTGTTGAAACATGGCTTAACCTACTCTACCCCTTCACACCACACTTGGCTGAGGAACTATGGAGCAGGCTGGGCAAGGACACGCTTCTAGCAAATAATCCGTGGCCCCAGGCGGTTGAGGTAGATGAGAAACCATTGTTAGTAGAGAAATACTTAGAGAACCTTATAGAGGATACTTATCAGATACTGAAAGCCATGGGCAAGGCTTCTCTCACAAGGCTGAGGATAATAACTGCCGCAGAGTGGAAGAACAAGGCCTTTAAGAATATTGTTGAGAGCGCTCAAATAGAACCTGGAAAAGTAAGAGAGACGATAGCCCTCCACGGCACTACTCTGAGCAGAGAGGAGCTTGGAAAATTCATAGGACAGATTATGAAGAGCATTCCCAACATAACTGGAGAATACAGGATGGTTTTAAAACAGGTCTTGGATACTGGAGAGCGCAAAATACTGGAGGAGGCGCGCAACTTCTTGGAGAAGGAGTTCAAATGCAAAGTTGAAGTGCTCAGTGAAGACGATGTTTCTAAGGAAGAGTTGGAGAAAACAGCCGGTAAAAAACCGCCAGCCCAGCCAGGCAGGCCAATACTATTAATAGAATAGGGATGAGGATGCTGTTGCCCTAATGATCGGAGGCTCCTGAAAAGATAAGAGGAATGCATAAGTCCTGGATAAAACAGGGCTCTTCAAACCCTTCAGAAGCTGAAAATTTTAATATCCTCGTGAAGAAGCTAATAACCGGGCCCGTCGCCTAACCTGGATATGGCGGCAGAATAAGTGCCGAGCCCTCTAAGCTGTAATAATCTGGGTTCAAATCCCAGCGGGCCCATTTTTAATTGAGTCGACAAGCAGTGGAACCTGTGGGATTTAAGGTGCTTTAAACACTCCTTTCAGGAATTTACAATTACATTAAAATTACAAGT
>CAZTSG010000067.1:0-5551 GCA_964616835.1 uncultured Nitrososphaerota archaeon
AAAATTCTTGATTAACAGGCTTTTTTAAGGGCGTTAACAAGGTTTTTCCCAATCACGTGGGTAATCTTGCATTAGACTAGATAGTAAGTTTTTTTACATGAAAATGCTAATTAGCGGAGAACGCTTATTCATACTGCGGGGGAAATGAGCAGGCCGAGGTTGGAGCAGATTAGGAGGAAGATGAATCTCATATCTTTGCTTAATGTGGTTAAGAACAATTATACTTACCATGAGCTTTCGCAAATAACCGGCCTGCCCATTACTGTTTTAGCTAGGTATGCGAAGGGGCATGTGCTTCCCTCTGACGACAGGGTTAATGAGCTATACCAAGTTCTCACTGAGAAAATCCCGTTGGAGGAGCTTATACTCAGCAGGCTTGTTATAGATGAATCAGGCTATTTCGATTCTTCTCACGTCATATGGGATGTGGATCTCCTTAGGCTAGTCAGCCAGAAAGTATCATTGCTGTTCGCAGGTAAAAAGGTGGATAAGGTTATGACTGCAGCCGTAGACGGTATACCATTAGCGTCTTTCATAGCTGAAGAACTTGGTGCAGACCTTGCAATAGCTAAAAAGTATAAGGAGGTTGGTGTTAAGGACTTTCTGGAAGTCACTTACGTGATAGGGGGCTCCGCAGTAGTCAGCTCCCTTTATATACCTAAGAATTCTTTAAAGAAGGATGACTCTGTTTTGATCGTTGATGACGCTGTCAGAACCGGGGAGACAAATGTCGCATTGATAAAGCTGGCTGAAAAGGCTAAGGCTAATATAGTGGGCTTATTCATCCTTATTGCGACTGGCAGAGATTGGAGAGAAAGGCTTCAGAAGGAAACGAGCGCGCCGATATACGTGCTGGCAGAAATAAGCCCAAAGAGGCTCGTGGAAGTCAACCAGAAAAAGTTCTCGACGTAGGAGGGTGATTTCATCGGGCTCCAGTGCTGCTCTTAGAGTTAGGATGCTAAATCTCGGGGAAAAGCGTATTGAGGATGCTTTATCCGTTTTTGAAGCCCTCTCCCTGAGAGATCGGAAACCAGAGGCTCCGATCATAATCATGCACAGGAATAAAGGTAAGAGCGTTAGCCTAGGATGCTTCCAAATCGCCGACGAAGATTTTGCAATAAACTACTTGCGTAAGAAGAATTTGGACTACTTTTTCAGACTCCACGGCGGGGATGCGATGCTTCACGATGAGAACCAGGTTGGAATAGGGGTTGTAGTGCCAAATGATGAGAAATATAGGGAGATACACTCCTCTCTGATAAGCCTCCTGCTGAAGAGAAACGGTGTCAAGAGTTTTCAAGTTACAAATGACTACGTAATATGCTTCAACAAGATCTTAGGTGAAGTAACTTACTTGGAGAAAGAGAACCTCCTAAGCTGGTTTACAGTGCTCTACCTTAAGAGGAGCTATGAGGAGATAGCGGGGTTAAAATCCCCAAAAGAGCAGTTGATTAAGGATAGGGCAAGCAAGCTTAAGGAGAGTTGCATAGGGCTGGATCAGGTTTTGGGGAAACAGGTCTCGGCGGGACAGGTTTTTGAAATGGTTAAGGAAGTTTTATCGGAGGAGTTAAATTTCAGACTAAGTGCTTTCAGGCTTGGGATTGCCGATAAAAAATCCTTTTGGAAAAGCAGGGAAATGCTTAGGAAGAACAGAATATCTGAGAGAATCAGACTCAATTACTTGCAGCTTAAACACTCAGCAATGCCCAGCGAAACCTTCCTTTTTTCGAAGAGGCTGATGAACGGCTTCCTAAGGGTATGGGTGAAGATTAAGGATAAGAGTGTGGAAAGAGTAAGTATTTCAGGAAGCTTCATGTTCGAGCCGCCTGAGAAACTGCAAAATTTTGAGAAGATGCTGGAGGACAGTCCTCTTGAAGAAACCCCTTTAACCGAGAAGATTACGCAATTCTTTATTAACGAGAAGATTAAGGCATCATTCACCCCGTTCGACATTGTTGAACTCTTGTGTAAAGCCCCCGGTGGTAAATGAGCATGGAGGAGAAAGAGCTCTTCCCGATTCAGGCAAAGAGAAGTCGTGACGAAATATGCGTTACAGACAGGGATGCTGTAGAGTGGCTTGACTCCAAGGGGTATGGTTTCAGATTCGAGGACAACCTGTTGGTTTTAAGGCCTTTCGAAGCACTGTACCTTATGAGTCAGGACAAGCTTGTTCTCTACCAGAAGTCTAAGCAGCTAGGCTTCCATGAATACCTCCACCTCTTGGAGAAAGAGGATGCTGACATTTGGCTGAGATACTTGATATACAAGGATTTGAGGGATAAGGGTTATGTTGTTAAAGACGGCTACGGCTTCGGGATAGACTTCAAAGTTTACGAAGCAGGTGAATACGGCTCAAAGCCTGCGAAATATCTTGTTTATGGGGTTGTTGAAGGTGTACCTCTCCCCGTCACCAAGCTTTACAACATACTTAAGCACGCATACTCTTTGAGAAAGACGTTGATAATCGCGACTGTGGACAGGAGGAGTGAAATAGTTTATTACATGCTCTCCTCCCTCCTGATGGGCAAGGAGACCGGGGGAGAATAGGGTTGAGAGAAGACTCGCTTACGCTGAGAGGCATGCGGAACCTACTGCCTAGGGAGAAGGCTAAGCTGAACAGGATTGAGAGCGAGATAAGAAGGCTCTTCAAAATATACGGGTTCCAGGAAGTTGAGACGCCCACCATCGAGCCCTTGGAGCTCTTCGAGCTCAAATCGGGGGAGGAGATCAGGCACAGGATGTACAGGTTCAAAGACCTCGGTGGCAGAGATGTTGTATTAAGGCCTGAGGCAACTGCCTCCGTTACCAAGCTCGTCGTGCAGGAGATGCGCAGCATGCCGCTCCCCATAAAAATAGGCTATATTCTGAACGCCTTCCGGTACGATGAGCCGCAATACGGTAGGTATAGAGAGTTTAAGCAAGGGGGATTCGAAATCTTCGGGACTAAGAGTCCGATGGCTGATGCTGAAATACTTGAAGTATCGTCAAGGCTAATGGATAGTCTTGGGATAAAGGATTATTACATAAAGATAGGGCATGAGGGAGTTCTAAGAGCAGTATTAGCCTTCTTCAATGTGGAGGAGAGTACTCAAGACAGGGTTCTGGGCCTGATAGATAAGGAGAGGCTTACCGAGGCCTTCGAAATACTTGCCTCATTGCCGAAGGGTGGGGAAGCAATAGAACTTATCAAAAGCCTTTGGGAGATTAAGAGCAAGAACCCCGGAGAAGCGTTGAAACGTGCCGAGGCTCTTCTTAAAGATCTTCCTGGGGCGCTGGAGCAATTGGAGAACTTCAGGGAGATAATAGAGCTCGCTAAGGCTAGCGGAGTCGGCGAGTTGCTTGTCGACATGGGTTTCGCAAGAGGCCTAGACTATTATACAGGGATGATTTTCGAAGTATACGCTAAGGATCTGAGGATAGCTGTCAACGGCGGTGGGAGGTACGATAAGCTTGCTGGTCTCTTAGGATGGGATGTCCCCGCCGTGGGCTGTGCACCCGGCATAGACCGTTTAAGCCTAGTGTTGGATGAAGATGCTGTTCCGAAGAATGAAGTAGCCTGTTTAGTCGTGAGCATGGTTAAGGAGGGTGATCTAGCTGCGACACGGCTGGCGAGCATGCTCAGGATGAAGGGTATCCCAGCGATAATCGACCCGACGAGGAGGGATTTGAGCAAAGCTCTCTCATACGCTTCTAAGAGGGGGATAAAATATGTTGCAATAATCGGCAGCAGGGAGGTTGAGAACAACGTTGTCACTTTGAAAAACATGGATGCTGGAAGCCAGGAGGAGCTTAAGCCTGAGCAAGTCGTTGAAAAACTATCTTCCTACAGTGTCTAATACCCTGGTTCTTGAGACAATAAGTGTATATTCCCTATCCTGATTTTGTTCAAGTGTTTCTTAGCGGCATTGTAGCATTCTCTAGCCTGTTTCCAACTAGTAGTTGGCAAATCATCCATAACGTACTGCGGGTAGAAGGCTAAAAGCGTGTATGGAATATCCGGATCGATTTCTGCTATGAATCTTGCAATATTCTCAACTTCGACAGCATCCACGTATCCCGGGACGAGCAGCGTGCTCGCGGTTAAAACAGGCACTTCCAGACGCTGCTTGAAAAATCTCTCGCCTATTTCCCTGAAGTTGTCTAGGGCAGCCCTGTTGGAGACCCCGCACAATACCTTGCTAAGACTCTCGTCCCACACCTTGAGGTCGAACTTAACTATGCCTCCGCTCTTAAGAGATAATTCGGCAGCTTTCAGTGCTAGGCTCCTCGACATGTTTCCATTAGTCTCCCAGCATATTCTCAGTATACGCTTCTCCTCCTCGGCCTTCTGAAGAGCAATCCGACTGGTTTCAAGAGCATGTAACATCTGAGTGGAAGGGTCTCCTCCGAAGAAGCATACGCATGAGACATTCTGCTCTACCTTCGAAGCAAGCTCTGCAGCGTTCACTAATGGCTTAAGGCTTTGAGACATTTGCCTGAAATGCCAGTTCTGGCAGAATAGACAGTCAAAGCTACAGCTACCGTAGAAAACAGCTAGGTTCACATACCCTTCTTCAACACCGGGTTTGTAAGCATACTTGGGGTAGCCTGCACCAGTGCAGCCTGGGCAGAACCACCATGCTACACAGTTAGTTGGAAGAGGATCGTAGTACCATTCTAAGACGCCCTTCTCCGGAGTCCCGCCGAGCCTGTTTAAACTACCGTTCTGATTCGAAACTAGGCCGCAGAAACCCTTTTCTCCACGCCTTATTCTACAATCGTTAGCGCATATTCCGCAGGGTAAACCATCCGAATCCCTTGGAGGAGCCGGGGGAAGCCCGAAGGCCCTCCTAGTATCGGCGTGAACGCGTCCAGCTATTTCCACAGCCTCCTCAGAGCATTCCCTTATGCATTTCAAACAAACACCCAGTTGACTAGCTATTAGAGGGGAATCGTCTCCACAGATTAAACACCTTCCCAATCTTCTCCTAAAGTATTCTTGAAAGGAACTCTTTTAAACTTAGGTAACCAGAGCTATCCTAGAGGACTTGCCTCTCTAACATTGATTATTACTGCAAATCCTATAACTCCTACCGTAGAATGACTCCCAGTAGGAAAATCGCTACCGTTGCAGTCGTGTTTCCCAGCATGTGGAGCATAGTTGACAAGGGATATGGAATATCCATGTTCGCAAGGGATGTTGAGAGGCCTATGAGTATAGAGAGTATCAGAGAGTTTTTAGAGAGTCTTTTTCCAACTATTCTAAGGCCTTTTCTCCAACCTGGGGCTTCAAGCCGGTGGAACTCTAGGAAAGCTATTGAGATTGAAACACTTACGATGGATATTGATGCTGCAGCAAGCGTAGCCAGGTTCTCAGCGATGCTGGGGAAAGCAAACATGAGGAACGGGATTCCGTAGAAAGCGGTGCTTCCGAAAACTGTTGTCAAAACTAACAAATAGAAAAAGTCTCTTGAGAACCTTAACAAAAAGTATAGCACAGTGTATAGTACTAAGACTATGAGTATCGGCGTTACTCCGGCAAGCACGAATTCAACATGTTCCAAGGTAAACT
>CAZTSG010000068.1:0-5515 GCA_964616835.1 uncultured Nitrososphaerota archaeon
CACATGCATATTCCCCAACGGCACTTCTTACACCGGTAATTTAACAAGACTCTGGTTGACGAATGGTACTTTAAGCCTGTTAAGCGTCAACTACGCTGGGATGAATGTCATTGAAGAAGCCAAGACATACGATATTTATGGAGCCAGGAGAATCAATGTTATTTGTAGAGTCTTAGGGGGAACGATAAGGATAGTCGACCCCTTTTCAGTACCCATGGAAGGCGTGGAGGTAAAAGCACTCTTCCTGAACAATTCTTTGAAAAACTATGTGACGGGGCCGGATGGGATGGTTAACATGAGCGGGATAGTAGGCGGGAGGGCAAGGCTAACTGTAAGTCACATGGGGTACTCTACGATGGTTGATATAGATTTTTCAAAGGAAAGAGAGATAACCATTAGGATCCCGATTTCCATAAGGGTAGTTATAGTAATAGTGGCGGCGGTTTCAGTAGTAATAGTAATCATAGTGTTCAAAATGTTTTTGCAAAAACTAGTTTCGAAGAGAGGAAGGGAGCAACCGCATGCCAGGGAGGAAGAATACGAGTTTGAAGAGCTTTAAGTAATTACTTTTCCTCTTCTTCTCTCAACAGGTTTTCTGAGGCTTCAAGAGCCTGCTCGCAGAACTTGCGAAGCTCTTCCAGAGGAGTAAGCTCTAAAGAGCCTTCAAGAGCCTCGTATGCTGTACTATTCCCCTGTTCATAAGTAAGCCTCAAGGTTTCAAGGTTTTTCAAGTCGACCTCCTTAGAGATAGTTAAATAAGCTAGTTTAACAAGAACCTCGGCGTCGAGAAGTATACGAGACTCCTTGCGCAACAACCCATGGTTAAAGCACTTGAAAGTATAAAAATCTTTCAACCTCGTTGCATGATCATGGATGTTTTCATTCTCCAATCCTCGCTACAGCTAGTGGAGAAGCTTGTGAAGCTAATAACAGCCATCTGCCAAGCCTCAGGCGTTGAGAGCCCCGGATGATCTTCTAGTCTCGCTCCTCTCTAAACATAAAACACCAAAAGAAATACGTTTTCAATTTTTCAGGCTTACAATCATTATTTAAATCGAGCCAGAATTTTCTTCATTTTCAAAGCATCTATCTCCAGCAGAGGGGATTCGCATATTATGATGAAGGAGTATCCTTTTTCAACTATTATCTCTGCAAGACTTCTAAAATCCGGACCATAGCCGCTTCCAATAGGGTGGTGCCTCCTCTCCCCCACGCCCCTCGAAGTTGTCTCAACCTCTGAGAAGTGCACTACAAGGTTTCTCATCCCCTCGCTGCCCAGAGACTTCTCAACAGCATCCAAGATTTTCTCATAGTCCGCACGGCTCTTAATTATCCCGCCTGCTCTAGCGTGGATGTGCGCGAAATCTAAGGTGAGCCTTACTTTATCGAAGCATGTTGAGAGCTCGACAAGTTCTTCAAGTGTCCCGAATTGGTCGGGTTTTCCCGTGGTCTCGGGGCCGAGCTCAACGTTAATCTTTCTCTCACTCAGTTTCTCCAAGACTGTTTTCAAAGCCTCTTTCTGCACTTGCATCGCCAGCTCTTTAGGCAGGCCGCTGTAATAGCCGGGGTGGAAAGTAATGTGGAGAGCACCCATCCAAGAGGCTATTTCAGCCGATTTGATTATTCTTTGAACACTCTGCCTCCTGACGAGCTTCTTGTTGGACGAGAGGTTTATCGCATACGGGCCATGCAGGGTAAGCAGGACACCGTTCTCCGAGGCTGCTGAACCCAGTTGTAAAGCCGGTTTCTTACCAATCCGGAGGCTCCTGACAGCCTGGTACTCCATAGCGTTCAAGCCTATTTTCTTAAGGTACTCCATAGCCCCCGTCCCATGGGGGCCCTTCAAGGGGAATCCTGCAGGACCTATTCTACACGGTGTTGACAACACTCTGTTTCTCTACGAAGTATTTTTTAAAGATTAAGGCAGGTAAGGAGGAGAAGCGTCTCAGGAAATTCTTTGCACAGCCTTCACCTTCTTTTCTGCAAGAAGCTTATCGTAGTACTCTTTCCAGCTATTGTCCACCGGCCTAAACTTGAACCCGTAGCTTATTATTCCACCGTCCCCTTGTTCGAACAGCTTCCTGAAGCATGCCTCAACCTCCATCCCTATGTATACTTCCTCAGGCTTGCAGTCGACTATCTGCGACATTACCCTCGGGCCTTCCTCAAGCTCTATCAAGCCTATTATGTAGGGAGCGTAGCTTTCAAAAGTCTTGGACCCTACGTTGATAACAGTGTAGCTGAAGACCCTGCCTCTGCCGGAGAACTCTATCTGCCTAGTCTTACCCTTCCTACGGCATCTGGGGCAGATCTTCCTAGGCGGGAAGAAGCTTCCCTTACAGTTCTCGCAGTAAGTGCCTAGTAGCCTGTACCTCTCCTTCATGCTTCTCCAGTGCCTTGGCACACCCGAGTTACTCATCCCAATCACCTCCTGGAAAGAATCGTGACCACCGCGGTAGCACCCGACCCGCCGACGTTATGGGCCAAGCCGATTTCCGCACCGTCAACCTGCCTCCTTCCCTCAGCCTCACCCCTAAGCTGCTTCACGATCTCAACTATCTGTTTAACGCCGGTAGCGCCTACCGCGTGTCCACCAGCCTTCAAGCCCCCGTCAGTGTTCACGGGGAGCCTTCCGCCAACGTATGTTTCACCCTCCTCGTAAAGCTTGAAACCCTCCCCCTTACGGCAGAAGCCAAGGTCTTCGAGAGCAAGTATCTCGGCTATTGTAAAACAGTCATGTACCTCAACAATGTCTATATCTTTCCTTTCGAGCTTAGCCATTGCGAAAGCCTTCTCAGCAGCATGTACCGTCGCCTCCAGCGTGCAAATATCCCTCCTCTCGAGAAGGCTCAGAGTGTCAGAGGCTTGGGCCACAGCCTCCACTTTAATCGGAGTATCAGTATACTTGCGGGCCTCGTCCAAGGGGGCGAGTATGACGCAGGCAGCCCCGTCTGAAACAGGGCAACAGTCGTTTCTCCGAAGCGGGTAAGCAACCACTGGAGACGATAAAACGTCTTCAACAGTTATCCTGTTCCTGAAATGCGCCAGTGGGTTCATACTGCCGTGATAATGGTTTTTAACAGCCACCTTCGCCAAGGTCTCGGGCTTAAGACCGTGCTGATGCATGTATCTCGTCGCCATCAGAGCATACACTCCTGGGAACGTTGCGCCGAAGTAAGCCTCCCACTCGTAATCCATGGCTGCCGAGAGTATCTCAGTAGCCTGCACAGACTCTACGTCAGTCATCTTCTCCACCCCTCCCACAACCACCAAGTCGTAAATGCCGGATGCGACAGCCATGTAGCCTTGGAGGAAAGCCACGCCCCCCGAGGCACAAGCAGCCTCCACCCTCGTCGCCGGAACAGGATTAAGCCCGAGGAAGTCTGCTACAAGAGCCCCAACATGCTCCTGGCCCTCGAACATTCCTCCCGACATGTTTCCGAAAACTATGTACTGAATATCGCGCCCGCTTATCCCAGCCTCCTCCACAGCTTGAATGCCTGCTTCCCAGACGAGGTCTTTCATACCCCTGTCCCAGTGCTCGCCGAAGCGTGTGGAGCCGACAGATATTATCGCAACCTCCCTCCTCAACTTCTCAATCCTCCTTGAAGAGCCTCCTATACCTAGCGTAGAGAGAGTAATCTATGTACTCGCGCCTATCCAAGTAGTACATCACCGGAGGGGCGAGCTCCCTCTTCGACTCTACAGCGTCCGTGACGACTATGCTGAAGGAGTCGGAACCCGCTCCAGACCCGTATGAGGTGACGAGAACCCTCTCCCCAGGGCTTGCAACATCCAGTACTGCTGCAAGACCCATTAGCGAGGAGCCTGAGTAAGTGTTTCCAAGCCTGTTCACTACGAGCCCGGGCCAGAGCTTGCTCTCCTCGAAACCAAGTATCTTCGCCGCTCTCAAGGGGAACTTTGCATTAGGCTGGTGGAAAACAACGTAATCATAGTCTTTCGGAGACGTTCCAGACTTTTCCAACAGTGCTCTAGTGCAGTTCACGACATGCTCGAAATAAGCCGGCTCGCCGGTAAACCTCCCAGCGTGCCTAGGGTAGGAGGAGCCGTCTCTCCTCCAGAAATCGGGAACGTCCTGAGTATAGGAGTGCGTATACTCTATTTCAGCGATCACACCTTCTCCAGAGCCTATGACGTACGCTGCCCCCCCGGCTGCAGCAGTATACTCCAGAGCGTCACCCGGAGCTCCCTGAGCAGTGTCTGCACCAATGGAAAGCCCGTACTTAATGTAGCCTGCCTTAACCAGGCCCAGGCAGGCCTGTAAACCTGTTGTAGCAGCCTTGCAGGCGAACTCCATGTCTGCCGCAGTAAGGTTCGGCGTTAAGCCGAGTGCTTCAGCAACCGTCGATGCCGTGGGTTTTACAGCATACGGGTGGGACTCCGAGCCCACGAAGACCGCGCCTACTTCCCCAGGCTTGACTTCAACAGCCCGTTTCATCGCGTTCCTAGCGGCTTCAACCGCTATCGTGACAGTATCCTCATCCAGCGACGGCACGGATTTCTCCTCCACGCCGAGGCCCTCCTTGTAGGAGGAGGCATCGTGCCCCCAGACTCTCGCTATGTCCTCGATTCTGATTCTGAGCCTCGGTATGTACACGCCATACCCAACGATCCCTATTTTCATAAGCTCGGGTTCAGCGGGAACCGGGTATTTAACCTTGATATTTAATTGCCATAGACTACTCGACAATAGCCGACTGATTTCAAATCATAAAGCACTCTACCCCGCTTCGCTGAGAACCTTCCTCAAGCGCGAGACAACGCGCTCCCTGCCGAGGGCTGCAAGAAGATAGCCCAGCCTAGGACCGCTCTCCATCCCAAGGAATATCATGTAAAGTTTCTTGAAGAACACTGGCGGAGGAATATTGTTTCCCCTAGCTGTGGAGTAGATAGTGTTTTGAATATCCTCGCCTTTGAAGTCTGGGAGCGATGAGAGCCTCTCCGCAAGCTCTTCAACAGCCTTCTTGACATCGCTGATGTCGATTCTCGAAACCTCTTTCCTCAAAACGTATTTATCCTGGTCGGCGAAAGTGGAAAGCCAGTTCTTCGCCAGCCTCAGCCTGAGAAAAACCCTACTCCTATCATCTTCAGAGGCCTCTTCGCCCACTATACCGGCTCTCACTAGGCTCCTGTATGCTTCTTCAAGAGGGTAGAATTGAACAAGATAGCTTGCAAGCAGGTAGCTGATCCTCAGGGGCTTCCTAGGGGGGACAGTACCCATGACCACGGGGTAGATTCGCTCAGCCTCTTCGGAAGACTTGTTGAAAAAGCCTTCTTCAAACCTGTCGAACTCCTCGACGAGCAGGTGGACGTTCTTGAGATCAATGTTTCTCTGCATCATCGGCCTCTTAGTATAAAGGTATTTCACAACCTCGGGCTCCAGAACCTTGAGAATGTCCTGAAGAATGTAGGCGTTGCCCCTCCTGCTGGACATCTTCTCCCCGTTAACAAGGAAGAACTCGTAGACAAGGCTCGCGGGAGGCTCGATGCCGTA
>CAZTSG010000069.1:0-5339 GCA_964616835.1 uncultured Nitrososphaerota archaeon
TTTGCGCTTTGATCCCGGCAGCGCAAACCGCAATACATGCATCACTCATCTCAATGGCTGATTCCACTTTCCTTCTTGGATTAAGGCTTTCTATACTTCTCGACCTTTTATGCAATCCTGCAT
This sequence comes from uncultured Nitrososphaerota archaeon, assembly GCA_964616835.1. Classification (GTDB taxonomy): domain Archaea; phylum Thermoproteota; class EX4484-205; order EX4484-205; family JAAOZP01; genus JAAOZP01. The sequence goes on from CAZTSG010000069.1 coordinate 124, forward strand.
CCTAATAATTGTTGGAGGAGTACTAAAAGGTTAAGCTTCAAGCAATAGCAGTATTGCTCGTCTCGAAATATTATTGTTTACAATGCGGTTCTCTAGTTTTCATTCTAGTAAAGCCTTAGAGGCATGGAAGGTTGAAAAAGACAATTGTTTTAAAAATGCTTGTTAAACGAGTTTTATATTTTCGATGCTTGTTCTCCTCTCACTCCCCAGTTGCTCTTCGGCACGTCGTGGATGATTATATTAAGCCACTCCGGTTTTACTCCGATTTCCTCGAATGCTCTAGTTATGCCCTTTATCAGTTTCTCCTTCTGTTCCTCGGTGCGTCCCTCCCACATTTCAACTATTACTACGGGCATTTTTAATCACTATAGTTACTTCGCCAACCTTTTTAAAACTTCATATTTGGAAATGCTTTAAGAAACAATGATCTTTAGAGAAGAATAGTGTCTCGTATCCTCCCACTTGGCATAGGGGAAATAAGCCTCGATAACATAGATGCCTTCTTCATCAACCGTATACTCGTATTCTGATTGAGTCATATTGCCGGCTTTTAAAACGCGCTCTTGAACAACTTGAATACATATTTTCCCAGAATCATAGCCTATTGGAAATAATTCGATTTTGCTCCCACTAGGAGTCTTAATGCACGTTTTAAAATCTGGAGTGCAGGGCGTCGGCGAACGATATTGAAAATCCTTTCTCCCAAGGTTTACAGCTATCGCTATTACCCTTAGCGTCTCGCCTCTACGGACGGCAAGCCTATCTGTCTTCAAGTAGAAAAGTACATCTTGACGGTTTGACGCGAAACCATTTATTTCACGTATCAAGCTGTGAAGATAAACCAATTCCTTGGGCGGTTCCTCACTCACGTCAGTCCAGTAAAAGCTTATTATATCCCTCTTATGGTAAACCGTCAGGTTGTAGGTGAAATAGTCTGCACCTCCAGTAGGCTTAAGCTCTAAACCATTAGGATATTTTTCCAAAAGAAGACCGATCCTGCTTAACAATTCGTCAAGAATAGAGCCTGGTATTAATATTGAATTATTCCCCCGCCCCCTAACAAAGTCTTTGAAAAAGACAGTCCCATCTGGGTAATACTCGTATTTCTCATTCGCAGCCCAAAACCCGCCTGAAACGTTTAACTCCATTATTTTTACAGGCTTATTCTGGGGGTTGAGGATCACCATGGTGATTGCACCAGCCAATACTATCGTAATCCAGGTAAACGCGTATACACCTATCTTGCTCATAGTTATTGTTTTCGACAAGCCATATATAATACTACTTTTTAGAACACTCATCAAAACCTTCGAACAAAAACATACTGGTTAATAGGCTAAGATTTATCTTCGACTTACCCGTTATACTTTCGATGACTGGGCAAGAAGAGAAGGAGAAAATAGTTTCAGCCCTAGAAGGGTTGACTAGGATTGCTGAGCTTAAAACCGACGTAGGAACAGTGTTGGTTACAGAGTATGGTGCTAGAATCCTTGGAGTATTTATGGAAAACAAGCGGAACCCTTTCTGGGTTGCGAAAGACCTGAAAGATGTTGTTAATAGGAGGGATTGGAACATGGGGGGGAACAGGATTTGGATATCTCCTGAGAGAAACTTTTTCTATAAGAAGCCCGAAGAATTCGAAGAATGGTTTTGCCAACAATCTTTAGACCCTGGAAGCTGGCGCATAATTGGCTGGGATGAGAGAAACATAGTCTTAGAAGAAGAGTCTGGAATTAAAGACTTTCTCAGTAATACTGAGGTGCACGCATTGCTTTCGAGACAGATCTCCGTCTCCGACACGTGGCTTAAGAAGAATCTGGCATACATGGGGATTCGAGTAAGAGATGCTATTGTTGCAAGGGGATTTTTGAGAAATGGAATAAACCTGTGGGCTTTAACTCAAATACGTCCTGGAGAGGAAAAGAGCGGTACTGTAATCATACCTACACGTCGGAAAGCCAAGCCTATACACTATTTTGGAAAAATACCTGGAGACAGGTTGAGAGTATTCAGAGACCATGTTTCGTTTAAGATAGATGGTTCAGCGGTTTATAAGCTTGGAATAGCTCCAGAGGACATTCCCAAATGCTCAAAAATAGTATACTATGTTGAATATGATAAGGAAGTCTTCCTATTGTTGATGAGAACTGTGATGACGCCGACAGTTCAGGAGGAATGTCTTGACGTCGCCAAGGCAGAACCCTCTGGCCCTAGGGGATGTATACAATCATACAATTCTGGTCCCGACCTATGCTTCGGAGAAATGGAGTTGCATTTCAAGCCGGCAGTCAGGATTAAGGATCTTTGGGTATCTTACGCTGACTACGATATTGATGTTTTTGCCGGGAACCGTAGAGAAGTATTAAGAGTTTTAAGAAAGATTATTCCGAAACCATTCTTGTTTCAACGTTGAACCAGAGTACGATAATAATCGGTTCAATTTCTTTCTACGTTGCAGAAGGTTTAAAAGAAATATTGAGAAAAAACTTTAAGGTTGAGCAAGGATAGGGAGCTTGAGGACATCTACAAGGTTGTCCCATGGCCTGAAGACCCTTGGAGCGAAGAGGGAAGGTCAAGATACGAGGAAGGTCTTAAAAGATTTAAGAGGCTCATCTCCCACGAGTGGATAGGCTCCCTGGCTTCAAAAAGGAATTGTCTACGCATACTAGATGTCTGTGGGGGCACTGGCATAGGTGGAGTTGCCTTGGCCAAGGCATTAATGGAGTCTGGAAAAAACGTGGAGCTGACAATAACAGACCTCAGGAAATCAGCGTTACGAACAGCCGTCAAGTTCGGCAAGGAAATTGGTATTAAGGTTATGGTCAGACAGGTTGATGCTCTTAAAATCCATGAGATGGGTGAGAAACATGATGTAGCAATTCTCTACGGTAACTCTTCGCCGCATTTTAATCCCTGGAGGATGGTTAGACTAATAGCCTCGGTATCGGATTCGATCAGTGAAGACGGTGTTTTCATACTCGACGAGGTTGATAGAATCTATATGTTTCTAGTTCAAGGATATCGGTTTGTGCTTCCTGACGAGGCCTCTAAAAAGAGAGCCGTAATAAGCATACACAGTAATTATGATCCGATAACCGGTGAGATTAGAAGATTAGAATTTGACCTCGTGAAAAGAAAGAGGGTAGAGTTGCCATTATACTTCTGGGGGATTACGGAACTAATGTCTATTGCTTGGCTGTTTTTCAAGGACATCGACTTTCTGAGAGATGAAGAAGGGAGGAGAGGACAGTGTAGAGGACTCATATTAGCCTACGGGCCGAGAAGGAGGATTAATCCAAATGACTTTGCTTATCTTCCCAAGGCCCTGGCGGGATGCGAAGGTTTTAAGTAGATTTTAACAATACAAAAAACTTAAATTCTGGGGGAGAAAGAAAGGGGGGTTTGAGTGTTTTATGGTGCGAATAGTGTTGAGAACCTTGTGGCTGTCGGCCCCACTAGGTTGAGTATTGCAGCGGGAAGCCACATTGCTCCAAAGCCAAGGATCCAGCCTGCTACGATGGGCATAGCGTACTCCTCATACTTCTTAATGCCCACGGTCCTGATAACGACGAACTTTATGATTAAAGCAATCAGAGAAGTCATCCACATGTATGTGGGTATGGTCATGGCTATGGAGAGCGCTGGGACGTTTATGAACCACAGGAACGGGACCTTTAGCTTAAGAACGTAAAGTATTATCGTAATTATGAAGCTTAAACCTTAGAGGTATAGCAAGTTGTATTCAATGGTCAAGCCCGATATTGCAGATCTTCCTTTGTGATAATGGCCTTGTGCAATCCATGGCCACCACCCATATAGGCGATCGCTTAATTGGTTAATTCCTCCCTTTGTGTTAACGATGAAGTAGGTGTCTAATGGAACGAATACGAATAACAGTACTATTGCACCTATCAGTATGGCGATTAGAAAGTCCTTTAACCTCATTTTCAAATCGTAAGCTATCTTGTAGAGTATCATCATGTTTCCTCCAGACAACGGGGAGAATAGAACATTCCAGTTATTCACGTTTACAAGGTTCTTGTTTATAGTGAACCATGCGGGGTCAGTCATGGGCGTGCCCCATGTTACTGTTTCGGGTGCAGGCCATCCTCTAAAGCCTACGCCAGTCAAATACGTGGGTTCCCAAATGTATTCGTAGCCTGTCACGAACCACCAGATCTCAGAGTATATTCTTGCGCAAAGTATGTTGAAGAGGAAGCACCAGAAGGGTACGAGGAGGGCGATTAGAGGATCTGCTCCTTCAACCAGCATTAACGCGTACCATCCGAATCCGCCTATCAAAAGAAGTGCTGGGATTATTCTCAGTGGGAGCTCTCTCTCCTTCCCTCCCTTCCATAAGGACGAGAACACGCTTGCCAGTCTCTTCCTCTGAGTGAAAATGCACCATACTGGTATCGCAAGCCCCATGCCGTTTGCGGCAAACCATTTATACGGGAACGGCATCAAATTACAGCCAGCATTCCCATCCCAGTTCCATACGAACTCCATACCGGGTGTGTAAGCCATCCAGCCCATGGCTACTGCCAATCCTTGGTAGATAACGCCGAATACTAGCCAACCAACGATCTGAGTCAGCAACACGTCGTTGGGCAGAATAAGCCCTACAGCTACCAGCGGTAGGAAGAAGATGAAGGCCGCGTAGGCTCCTGGTATCGCTTGGGCCAAGAATGGTATGCCCACGTTAGTTTCTCCCCACCATGCTGCTGCTGGGAACGCTGGCCAGAGCTCGGTTACTACAGGAGCTATTCCTGTTATCATGCCCACTAGGAACATTCCCCAGAAGACTTTCGTAGTTGTCAATTTGAAGTTGAAGAGTCGAGATTTATTTGTAGACGGGTCAATTTCCCCGGATTCCCTGAAGAGGTGAAGCGATGGCAACGCCATCGGAAACACTAGCCTCTCCTCTTCTATCCATACTCTGCCGAATGCGAAGGCTACGAATATGCTTATGAACGAGTAGAAGAAGTATATTAGGCCCCAGTATACTATTGAACTCATCAAGTATCCCCATGGTACTGCCTGACCCGGAGCCCTGCCGTTGAGAAGCATGTTAGCAATGTCGAAGCGCACGGGCTCGGGAGCAACTATCGCCGAGGGAACAGCCTTACTCCAGTCATCTCTTAAAGCATCTATCCCAAATGCAAGGTAGTCGCTAAACGCCCCGTATAAGGGCATGTTTATAGGATTATGGTGGG
>CAZTSG010000070.1:0-5028 GCA_964616835.1 uncultured Nitrososphaerota archaeon
CTTTTCAACTCCCGTCAGAAGCTGGCTTTAATCACTTTTGTGGAGAAAGTAAGGCTTGCACATAGGAAAATGATTGAAGAAGGATACGATGAGGAATATGCCAAGGCGGTGGTGAGTTATTTGGGGCTAGGAGTTAGTAGGCTATCAGATAAAAATTCGTCCTTTTGTAGATTAATTCCCCAGACAGAGGCTATAGGTTTCACTTTTGGAAGACAAGTCTTATCGATGCTATGGGATTATATAGAAATGAATCCCTTTGAACATCCAAGTGGATGGTTAGCTATTATAGATGAAGCCCTAGAAAATATTTCTCACCTCTCCCAAATTACTTTAATTCCTAATTCCCAATCCATAATTCCTATCGTAACTCAATCTTCTGCCACCTCTTTACCTTATCCTGATAACTTCTTTGATGCTGTCATTACTGATCCGCCTTATTATGACAATGTGCCCTATTCTTATCTTTCTGATTTCTTCTATGTTTGGCTGAAAAGAGCGATTGGCGACTTACATCCGGATCTCTTCGCAACACCCCTCACGCCAAAATCCGAGGAAATCGTTGCTTACTCTCATGGGAAAGGTGGTCGCGAGGAGGGAAAAAGATTCTATGAAGAGATGATTACTCGGTCCTTTAAGGAAATCTATAGGGTCCTGAAACCTGATGGCATAGCTATAATAGTCTTCGCTTACAAATCTACCGATGCATGGGAAACAATCATCAATAGTCTACTCAAATCAGGTTTAGTTCTCACGGCATCTTGGCCCATTCATACCGAAATGAAGGAAAGGCTAAGAGCCCAAGAAAGCGCAGCACTGGCATCCTCAATTTATATGGTATGTAGGAAGCGCACAAAGGAAGAGACAGCATATTTCAGTCAGATAAAAGAAGATATCGAAAAGAGTGTTAAGGAGAAACTCTCTCAGTTTTGGAGCCAGGGAATCACTGGTGCAGATTTCTTTGTCAGCGCAATAGGTCCTGCCGTGGAGGTATTTGGTAAATACTCTAAGGTAGAAAGACTTTCTGGTGAAGAAGTTTCAGTTCAAGAGTTATTGGAGTATGTGAGAAAAATCGTTAGCGAGTTCGCTTTAGAGAGGGTGTTAAAGAGAGTTGACCTCGGTGGAGTTGATGCTGATACGAGATTCTACTTATTGTGGAGATGGACCTTTGGTAATGCTAAAGTTCATTTCGATGATGCGATAAAACTTTCACGATCGATGGGTGTTGAGCTCACGCGTTTATGGGATAGTGGAGGGTTCGTTAAGAAGGAGAAGGAATTTATTAGGGTTCTAGGCCCGAAGGAGAGAGCAAAGGATCCAGCCTTCTTAAGGAAGACAAAGTTTACTTCGATGATCGATGTTCTCCACTATGTTCTAATCTTATGGGAGCGGGGAGAAAGAGAGAAAATTAAAGAAGTCCTGGATGAAACTGGGTATGCAGGGAATGAAATATTTTGGCAGACAGCTCAAGCTATCTCGGAGATCCTTCCAGAAGGAGATAAAGAAAAGCAATTGCTTCAAGGTTTTCTTTATGGAAAAGAAAACTATATCAAGGGGGCATATAGAGGGGAGCAGAGTTTACTTAAATTTATTAAGGGTGATTAGATGAGTATTATGAGTATGAAACCTTGGGTACAAGTCGTTGTCCCTCATAAGGATATCAGAGAGGGCAGGTTAGATGAAGCTGTTTTTGCAGCTAGTCTTGGGGATGTCGTTCAGGATAAAGGACCAATAGACTACAGAGATCCGGAAACTTTCTTCAGGAAAACCTACTTTACTGCTGGATTAAAGAACCTTATCGGAACCGTGTTATCAGGACTTTCTGATAAAGGAAGGGGAGGTATAGTCATTCAACTTCAAACACCCTTTGGAGGTGGAAAGACTCATGCCTTGCTTTCTTTGTACCACATATTCAAAAATAGTGATAAGATTATACATCTGGATATGATCAAAAGGATTTTGGAAGAGAATAAAATTGACAGAATTCCGGAGACTAAAGTTGTCGTTTTTGTAGGCGAATATGCAGATCCATTAAAGGGAAAAACCTTATGGGGGGAAATAGCTCACCAACTTGAAAGTTATGAACTTATCAAGGAATATGATGAAAAGAGGGTTTCTCCGAGCAAGGACATTATAGTGGAGATTCTTTCGAAAAATAAGCCAGTTCTTATTCTGATGGATGAACTTTTGCAGTACGTTGTGAGAGCGATGGGAGTAAAGGTTGGAGAAGGCACATTAAAAGGTCAAGTCGTTGCCTTCCTTAAAGCACTTACAGAAGCCGTTACAATCACGGATAATTGTGCTTTAATAGCCACACTTCCATCAAGTGTCACGGAAGGTTTTGAGGAGCCGGAAAAAGCGGAGAGAATCCTTTCGGAGCTCCAGAAAATATTCGGAAGAGTGGAAAAAATCTACACTCCTGTGGAGGGCGAGGAAATCTATGAGATTATAAGGAAACGGCTTTTTGAGGATCTAGGAGATATAAGAGCTCATAGAATTGTCGCAGAAGAGTATTTCAACCTTTATCAAAAGCTCGGCGAAGATATACCTCCCGAATGTAGGGAGATCGATTATAGAGAAAGAATCTTAAGGGCATACCCATTCCATCCAGAAACGATAGACATTCTATTTGAAAGATGGGGAACAATACCCACTTTCCAAAGAACTAGGGGTGTCTTAAGGCTCTTAGCAGAGGTCGTTGCAGATCTCTATAAAAGGGAGTTCCCTGCGCCGCTAATACAGCCTGCTCACATAAACCTTGCAAATCCGACCATAAGAAGGGAGTTTGTGAAGCATATAGGCAATGAGTTCGAAGGAGTTATAGCATCAGACATCGATGGACCAAACGCTAAGGCTCCTAGAATAGATAGGGAAATGGGAACAGAGTATGCGAGGTTTAAGGTAGCGACAGGTCTTGCTACTTCAATATTCTTATACTCGTTCAGTGGTGGAGAAAGGAAAGGAGTGACCATCCAAAGGCTTAGATTAGCAGTTTTACGTGAAGGAATACCTCCCGCTATCATAGGGGATGCTATTAGAAGGCTAGAAGATGAACTTTGGTTCCTCCATTTTGAGAAAAACCTCTATTATTTCAGCAACGTAGCCGGTCTTAACCGGGTCATCATAGACAAGGAGGAGGCTGTAAAAGAAGATGATATAATCGAAGAGGCAAGAAAGAGAATTGAAAGAATTGCTGGTAAGGATTTTGATGTCTTCATATGGCCGAATTCAAATAGTGATATACCAGACAATAGGAAACTAAAGCTCGTTGTTCTGTCGCACCACTTTATGGCTAAAGATCCTTCAACACAGAAGTTCATTACAGACGTAATCAATAACTACTCAGCTGGCTTCAGAACCTATAAAAATACGCTAATATTCCTGATAATTGACCCAAATGAATACGATGGATTCAAGAGGATCATACGCAGCTACCTCGCACTCAGTGCAATAAGGGCAGATAAGGAAACTATGAAAAGACTTACAGAAGATGATAGAAAACGCGTGGAACAAAAGTTAAAGGACATAGATTCCTCCATTCCAATTAAGATCCTTTCCCTATATCGCTACGTAGCCAAAGCTTCGGAAGATGGATTTAAAATATTTGATTTGGGCATCCCTACTGTTGGAGAAAGACTTAGCCTCACAGCAAGGATAAAAGAATATCTAAAGGACCGAGAAATACTGCTAGAGAAGATATCTCCAAAGGTGTTATTTGATAAAACCTTTTCTAAGGAAGATGAACGTAAAACGATTGCTGAAGTATGGGAAGCCTTCCTGAAGTTTCCCGAACTGCCTATGCTTGAAAGTATACAGGTTCTTAAAAATGCCGTTGCTCAGGGGATCCAAAGCGGAATATTTGGGCTGTTGATTGATAATAAAGTTCATTATATGGAAACCATTTCTCCCAACATCATTACAGAGGAAGCCCTCATTATAAGAAAAGAAATTGCACAAAAAATGAAAGAAGAAATAGAAGAAGTACCAATCAGTGTAGAAGCTCCAACAGTAACTCCTGAAGTGATCCCGACACAGGTAACTCCTGAGAGGATTGTAAGGAAACCAACCCCTGAGAGGATTGTAAGAAAAATAGTGTTAAGAGCTGAGATTCCGTGGGACAGAGTATCGGACATTGTTCGCGGTGTCTTTGTGCCACTAAATCAGGAAGGCGCTCAAGTATCACTTGAAGTTAAGATTGAGGCAGAATCTCAAAAAGGAATTAGCAGAGATACTCTAGACCTTAAAATAAAAGAAACCCTGAATCAGATTGGAGCTAAGGTTCTTGAGATGAAAGAGGAATGAGGGATGACAAACATCGGCGAGTTGAGGTTAGCTGTTCTCGCCAAGAAATTAAATCTCACAGCGTTAACTAAGGCAAAATAACGTGCTTCTTTGAGAAATATTACTCAATTCATCCCCTTCACAAACAGAAACCCCAGAGAACTTTATAGTCACATGATCTTTATCTGAATTTAACGTATAACATCCCTAAGGTTTTCTGTAATCGATCACAATTTTTGAAGCGAAAAGAGGAAGAGCTTTTTCCTACCTCTTAAAAACTTCTCTGATTCCATGAAATACTGTGAATATCTCGATTGCAATAAAGAAGCAACGCACAGCTTGATTTTTGGTGATGTTAAGACCTACTACTGCTTTAAGCATCTGAAGAGTGTGAAAGTCGTCCTGACGGTTTAATGATAGCCCACGATTCGAACTCCTGCCAAGCATACCTCAAGATATTTCTCTGGTAAAAAAGCGTAAATCCTCCCGCACTCCGCCCTCGAGATAGCTTATCCAGATCTGATCAGTTTTGAGAGGGACTCTGGGCCTTTAGCATTGAGCTATATATCGGGAAAGTTGTATAGTAAAATATTTTAAAGTTTTTCAGTCCTAAGCACATGGATTCCCAGCTGATGGATCGGGGCTGGGCATCCGCTCACTGAGGGATCGATGATAAAGCTTAATAGCTCCTAGCCCTTAATGAGGAGGAGCCCCGTGGTGTAGCGGCCAAGCACGCCGGGCTTTGGACCC
>CAZTSG010000071.1:0-5002 GCA_964616835.1 uncultured Nitrososphaerota archaeon
CAATATCTGAAACGCGGTCCAGTAGAGAGCTTGCGTGAATCATAGGCGTTTTTCCATTACAAAGGTTTACCAGTTCACTGCCTACTTCACTAATCAGAAGTGTAAGCATAACGAGCAATCCTCCCAATAAGGATTCTCCTTTCGCCAGGAGGAAACCGGCGGACAAAGCAAATACCGACGAAACAAGTGTTATTGCCAGAGGCTCCACATTGAACCCTCGGTAGACCGCTGTTGAAATACGTGTTGACACAGGCTTGATGATAAATCTTGAAATTAATCCGCCTTCAGCCTCATTCTCCCTCCTCAATATCTGCCAATAAATAATTCTCCCCTTAACTAGGTCTTCAGGCGTATCTATGTCTTTCCAAAGTTTTCCAGTGACATCTACGTAATCCACCTCATTATCTGCTGCAGCGAGTTTCAACGCGTCGGCTATCGTCGCTTTAGGACCGAATTCTTCTATCGCTCTCTCTATGTATACCTTAGACTTCTCTCTACACAATATCACACCTGTATCTATTCCATGTCTAGGCAGAGCCTTCTTGTCCGCGTCGACTACTCTCTGATCGTTCAAAACAATTTTCAAGCCTTCCTCAGCCTCAGCCAGCGAAGGCTTCTTATCGAGACAAACAGTGAACGCTGCAGTGCTTCTTGAAGATAAAACTTCTTCAACCACCGACTTCTCGTAAATATGGTCAGACATGAGTAGAAGAAAATTATTCGTGTTAAACTGTCTTAAGGCTAGGCTGACGCTGTAAAGATTTCCAAACTCATCCTTATCGGTCTCCACTAAAACAACCCCTCCCTTCAGCTTCTCTTCCAGCATCTTCCTAAACTGTGGTCTCGTAACAATAAAAACGCGACGAGGATTAACATCTTCCAGCCTGCTTAGAATGAAATCCAGTATTGTTACACCTGGCCCCAGCTCCATGAGGCATTTAGGGGTCTCATCCGAATAGGGTTTTAGCCTAGAGGCTATCCCTGCAGCAATGATTACAACGGGAAGCATCACAAGCTATTATTATTCTATGCCTTGGCATATTAAAACATTATTGTGAAACAAATGTTGCTGGGTCTTTTCTCTTTTTTTAAAAAAAAAGGAATGATGTCTCTTTCGATAAGTTTAAACTTAACATTTACAGTGGCAGTTAATTGGTTAAAACCATAACTATTAGAGAAGATGTTTACAGAAGGCTGTTAGCTGTTAAACGGGAGGGTGAAAGCTTCAGCAAGCTTCTTGAAAGACTTATTGAGGAAACCGATCCTACCGATATTCTAGTGAGGCTTAGAGGCTGTGTTGAGATTAAGGATAAGGGGAGACTCCTCTCGGAGATTTACTTGCATAGGGCTGAGCGCAGAACATGATTGTTTTAGACACAGATGTTTTAATCGAGATTTTCGACAAGAACTCTACAAAAGGCAGGGAGGCCCTGAGGAAAATTATCGAAAAAGGTGAGCCCATATGCATAACCGTCATCACTCTTCAAGTTCTCTACGGGTTAAGCAAGTATGCTAAGCTGGTGAAGGACGTCCTGAGACTACCAGTTTTAAACTATAAGAAGGAAGACGTGATTCTAGCATCTGAGTTGGAGCTGAAAACAGAGCGAAGGGGAAAACCGGTTCGGAGAACAGACACCATGATAGCCGCCATGACGATAAACAATAACGCAAAGCTCTACACGTTCAACACAAAACACTTCAAGCCACTGGAAGAACATGGGTTAAAACTCTTACAGTAATTCTCTGTTTAACCGTGGAATCTCGGTTAAAAATTTGAGCTTGTTTACATTACTTTTTTCACAACCCTGAAGCATTAAGGATACAGGATGCACAGTGTTTTCATGGCTTCAATAAAGCTATGAAAGCACGAACTGTCGAATGGACCATCGACTATTTCGTCGAGTTGACAGTATCCTGCATCCACTTTCTCCTGCATCCCCTTAGTCCAGTTGTCGACTCCTACAGCTTTGACACGCTTTAAATTCTCTAATGAACCTGCTAGATGCCGCAGTTTTCGCAACTGTTCATTTCGGTGCATTCTGCGCAGATCGTGTAATCTTTCTGTCTGCAGCATTTGCGTATAACGCAGTTGGGATCTCTGCCGCCAGCAACGCATCCCGGGCATTCTCGAAAAGCCTTACGACCATATACTTTAAAAAGAAAGTTTTTGGAGGCACACCTCTCTATAAACTAATATATGTTCTAGACGGAACATAATACGAGAAAAAGTTGTCTGGCTATCGTTGGGGCTGGCGGAGAAAGGGCCCGGGAAGACCCATTAAGCCCAGGGTGATTAATGGTTTGCCTAGGGCTAACAGGTTTATCCCAGCATCCTTAGAGGGACCCCCCCATCTTAGGCGAAAAACAGGTGGTCGTTTGGCTCTTGAACATCGCAATCTAACAATTGGACCCCGTCTTCTAAAGAGAGGGCCATGTTTACTGCTACGGTAGTCTTTCCTGTTCTCCCCTACCGCTTGCAACAGAGATTATCATATCGCTTCCTACCGTATCCAAACTTAGTAATAAGATTTGCCTCCTATCGACACCTAACTTTCTAAACAAATGCGTGCTAACAGTAATTTGGAAGAAGAACGGGCCCGCTGGGATTTGAACCCAGATTATTACAGCTCTCTTCTATATATCTAGATATTTTTATTAGGAGGCTGCCGCCATATCCAGGTTAGGCGACGGGCCCAAGAATCACTTTTCTACAGGCCTTTTTATATCTTCTGTTTAGCATCTACTTTTTTAAAAGGGCTTATGTTTTTTGTTGATGGGTAACCTAAACACTTGATAGCGTAAACACTTACTACAACTTATTCTGTGCGATGAATCCTCATTCCTCTTAGTATAGGTTGTCCTTATCGACAAATACTTGAATTATTGGTATCTTGCCTACAAGTTTTCTTTCCTGCTTGTTCATGTCCCTCAAGATGCTTTTTCTGCAAAACTAAGCTCTAAGCTGAATATTTGTAAACCAGGTATGTGAAAGCCCTGACGCATTAAAAAATTACATTTAAACGGTAATATTTATATGGCACTGCTACTTTTATGTAATAAATCATGAATTTAGGAGAGTTGAAAGTGTTAGGGTTACTTGTGGGCGGTAATTTCAACACCCGTGAGTTAGCGTCCAAACTGGGCTTAAGCTATTCCAGAACTGCAACTATTATAAGACATCTTTTAAAGAAGGAATATTGCGAGAAACAGGGGGGTAAAATAAGGCTTGCACGAAACGCTAAGACAAGCCTCCTAAAGGAGCTGGCATATCGGTATGACATTTCATCATTATTAGGGGGAGTACGAGAAGAATTGTTACTCGCCCTCCGAGAGGCTTCAAGCATTTCGGAAATTCAGCGGAAGACCGGGCTTGCACAATCTACTATTTATCAAAACTTAAGAGAGCTCATGGCGATAGGCGTCGTCCGGAAGCTCGATGACCATTATGTTGTGGCTGAGGAACCACGTCTTAAGAGCTTCCTAGAGCTTCTGAATCAAGAAAAGGAGGCTAGAGAAATCGAGCATGAGGCAGTTCTCTTATATTCGCGCCATGGAATAAAGCTGAAAATGATTCCTGCTGGCAAAGAAGCTGTCGGGAGCAAGACGGCGTTTTCTCTTTTCCCCAACTATGGTATTGACTATTTCTCATCCTACGATTATTACGTAGAGCCCCCGATGAAGGTCTCAATGGAGGAATGCTTGATTCATGCGTTAATAATGGCTAGGAGCAGGCTGGAACGCACCATGTGCGCAGTTTTCTATTTAAAAAATTATGACAGGATTAACTCAGAGAGGATCAAAACACTAGCGAAAAAATATGGTGCTCTCCAATTATTGACGAGGCTTCAAAACTATGTTAGAGGTTCAACTGTCGAAACAGATGCTTTCCTACCTTGGGACGAGTTTAAAGAGAGGGCAAGCATCTACGGGGTTAATGTTTCTCCTCCTCCGGGGTATGAGAAAATTATAATGGTGCTCCGTATGCTTGGAGAAAAATTAGATGCTCCCACCGCCGCATATCTTTTCGGGGGTGCAAACTTATTGTTAAGAGGCTTGAAGAGCGCTACCAAGGATCTAGATATGGTTGTTGAGGACTCTACAAGCTTCTTCAAGTTAAAAGACACACTGCTAAAGCTGGGCTTCCGGATGTTAGCGGAGCACGAAATGACTTCAACGGACAGGAGGCTTAGTCCAAGCGGGATTCTCGTATCCCCGGAATTGCCGCGTTTCGACATTTTCACAAGAAACATCTGCAATGTCTTTTCCCTAACGGAAGAAATGAAAAAACGTTCGGAGCATCAAAGCTTTGGAAAACTCGAATTGCGTCTCCTCAGCCTAGAAGACGTGTTTCTACTTAAATCCATTACAGAGAGGGAAGGCGACATAGAGGACATGGCTGTTATAGTGCGACAGGGAGGAGGCTTAGATTGGAATGTGATTCTAGAAACTTATTTCAAGGAGGAGAAAAAGATTGAACGGCATCTCTGCTTTAAAATACTGGACAGCATAGAGATTCTACAGGAAAGGGAGAAGATTACTATCCCAATCCGCAAACCTCTCTTAAGACACTGCATCGACATCGGGATACTTCAGTCAGTAAAACAGGGCGCTAAAAGCGTTAAGGAGATTCGTAAATTAATAGATTTTCCAGAATACATGATTAGAAACCGGATAAAAAAACTGGTGAATGAAGGGAAGATTTCAAAAACGGTAGAGGGAAAACGTTTTATTCTAAGCCTTACAGCTAAGGGGAGGAGTGAACTATTCGATTAAAGAAGGATGCTCTCAGAGACGTGCCTCCCCATAAATCTTAAAAATCGCCTTCAAGGCTCTATACTTGCATAGAGAACAGGCGGGGGTTGCCGAGCCAGGTCAAACGGGACTAGACTAAAGGCGCTGGACTTAAGATCCAGTCCCGAAATTGCAGTGGAAAAAGGCGACGGGAAGGGGTTCGTGGGTTCAAATCCCACCCCCCGCACTTTATTCCAATTATTTTTAGCGG
>CAZTSG010000072.1:0-4927 GCA_964616835.1 uncultured Nitrososphaerota archaeon
GGAGGAAGCTTCCACCTAGAAGGATCTGCTGGAACAACGTCAGAATGTGAAAGCAGGAGTAGAGAATGCCCTCCAGACCCTTTAATCCTGGAAATCAGGTTTCCCCTTCCCTTTTCATACTCGATTATCTCAGATCTTATACCCCTCTCCCACAGCCAGTCTCTCAATAACTCTGCTGCAAGACTTTCGCTCCCGGGAGGATTACTCGTATCCATCTGTATGAGGTTTGAAAGAAGGTTTACAAGATCTCTTTCAGTATTCATAGCAATAATGTTTGTGGGAGTTAACCTATTAATGCTTTAACTATCTTAACCCATACTTCTGCAATATTGCTGATATTGTACCCTCCGCCGCCGAGGACGATTATAGGACCTATACTAGACTTGGAAGAGAGTTCCTTTAGGAAGGATATCATGGATAAATGGGAGTATGCGCTCAACTTCAGATGCGTTATAGGGTCTCCCGCTATGCTATCAACCCCTGTTTGAACAATCGTTAAGTCAAACCTGCCTCGGCATATGAACTGCCTCGCTCTCTCCATTTTATCCTTAAAATCCTCGTCTGAAGCCCAAGGCCTCAGGGGCAGATTCAGCTTAGTCCCGACGGCAGGTCCTCGACCCGTCTCGTTCTCGAAGCCAGTTCCGGGATAGAGATACCTGCCGTTTTCATGAAAGTCTACTATGTAGAGATCAGGGTCTTCGTAGTAATCATACATCACACCATCGCCGTGATGAGCATCTAGGTCGACGTATAGGATCCTCCTTAACCCGTATTCCTTCCTGGCTTTTTCGATTAGAACACCAATATCGTTGAAAACGCAGAACCCTGCGGCCCTGCCGCGTCTTGCATGATGTAAACCTCCCATCGGGTTCATTGCGTACTTTGTCTTGCGGCCTACGATTGCCTCTAAAGCAGCCAGTGTTGAGCCTACGACGTAAGAGGCAGCTTCAAACACTCCGGGGAATGCAGGAGTATCTCCGTGGTCCAGTAAGCCGTTTCCTTCTATAGACATTCTTTTCACGAATTCGACATACTTCTTATCGTGGTACAATAGTATCTCATCGACCGTGGCCATCTTCGGTTTTATCAGGAGAATCCTGTCGTTGGAAAGAAGATTCTCCGATTCCAAGGCTGTGAAAAAGGCTTCTATCCTTTTTGAATTCATAACATGATTCGGGCCGAAACTGTAGGATAAGAGTTCGTCGCCATATACTAAGCCTAGAGTCTTCATCTCTTCTGAGCTCATAACTAGGATTGGGACTTCGAATATTAATCTTTAACTAATTCGACAACTAATACTTTATGCTTGTCAGCTTTCCTTACTTATTCCTGCGGGCTCAAGGTTAATGGATATCGTTTTTATTACTGTCATTTCGTCAATACTGTATCCGAGGCCTTCTCTTCCCACTCCTGAATCTTTAACCCCTCCGAACGGGAAGTTTCCAACTCCGTGTGCGGGAGCATCGTTAACGCTCACCGTGCCTACTTGCAGAGCCTTGGCTATTCTCCACATCCTGTAGAAAGAGTTCGTGAAGACCGCGGAGTCCAGCCCCAAGTTAGACCTGTTCGAGATTTCAATAGCCTCCTCCTCGTTTCTCACCCTTATAACGGGCAGGACTGGGCCGAATGTCTCCTCCCAAGCGATTCTCGCCTCCAGCGGAACATTATCCAGTAATGTGGGTTCATATATTAAGCCGTGCGACTTGCCGCCTACGAGCAGGGTGGCACCCTTGTTGACTGCGTCTTCAACAAGTCCAGAAACATGGTTTAACGCTCTTTCGTTTATCAATGGGCCGACCTGGACACCTTCTTCCCAAGGATAGCCGAATTTAACTTTTCTAAACTTTTCCTCTAGTTTGCTTACCAGCTTGTCTGCAATACTGTTCACAACCAGAGCTCTGCTTATCGCATCGCAACGCTGACCAGAGTTCTTAATAACTCCTAGGGTAATTTTTTCAGCAGCCAGATCGAGATCAGCGTCTTCAAGCACTATTGCCGCAGCCTTTCCTCCAAGCTCTAAATGCAGCTTTTTCATACCTGCCTTACCGGGTATTTTCGAGCCCACCTCAGTGCTTCCAGTAAAGCTTACCGCCCCAACCCTAGGGTCTGAGATAAGAGTGTCGCCGACTTCTCCTCCGGGGCCGGTAACAACGTTAAGAACTCCGTCGGGGAGCCCTGCGATTTGAAGTATCTTAGCTAATACTAGTGAGATTAGGGGAGTATCGCTAGCAGGCTTGTGAACAACGCAGTTTCCTGAGACCAGTGCTGGAGCGATTTTAGCGATGGGGGAGAAAAGAGGATAGTTGAAAGGAGTTATCGTAGCAACAACTCCAACAGGTTGTCTAATAACGATTGCAAACTTGTTTCTCGTATCGTCAACCCAGTCGCCAGGAATATACTCACCGTATATTTTCCTGGCCTCCTCCAGTGTAAGCTTCATCCTCTCCCTAGCGGCTTTAACCTCGCTCTTAGCATACACCACCGGCTTACCGGCTTCGGATACAAGCAGGTTGACTAGATGGTCCTCGTGTTTTGCAATCAGACTAGATGCTTCTTCAAGTATCTCTATCCTATCTATTGCCGCAAGACGCCTTATCCTGCTCTGGGAAGAAGCCGCTTCCGAAACAGCTTGTAAAGCCTCCTCTCTGCTTCCGAGTGCAGCCTCTGCTAAGACCTTCCTGGTTGAGGGTGATTTAATGCTAAAATATTTCCCGCTTTTAGGCTTAACCCATTTCCCACCTATGAAAAGCCTGAATCTCTTTAACCCGTCTTCCTCATCATAGATATCCTTAAACGCGTCTGGAAGAATTATTTCGTCAGGATTGATGGAAACCATTCCAGCAGGCAGTTTTATAATCGGTTTATAAACTTTTTCCGTAATTAAAAGAAAGTACACGTAAACCAATATATTTTCTGAAAAACAGAAGGAAGATTATGAAGAATCCTACGATAGTGTTTCCCAAACCCAGAAGCGTTTCAATCGAAGACAGGGAGATTCCTAAAATCAATAGTAACAGTGTTCTGATAAGAACAAAGAGAAGCTTAGTCAGCATAGGTACTGAATTAACTGTGTTAAGCGGGGATTTTCCACCCCAGTCCTACTGGTCTAACTACGGCAAGTATCCGTTTTTTCCAGGCTATGATAACATAGGTGAAGTAATCGACGTCGGCCCTGATGCGGATAGGAGCCTAATAGGTCAAATAGTTGCTTCATATTCTCCTCATGCGATGTATGTTTCAGCACCCCAAAACGAGGTTATTGCAGTGCCGCCGGGTGTTTCAGAAGACGATGCCTCTTTCTTTACGATAGCGGAAATAGTCATGAACGGAGTTAGAAGAAGTCAACTGGTTTTTGGAGAGTCTGTCGTAGTCTACGGTGCCGGCATACTCGGCCAGTTGACTGCTAGGATTTGTAGAATAGCTGGCGCTATGCCGGTTATCGTAGTCGATGTTTCCGACAATAGATTAGAATATCTACCGGACGATGTTGTTAAAATAAATCCGACAAAGCAGGATGTTGTCTCCGAAGTCAATAGACTGACTAAAGGCAGGATGGCTGACATTGTTTTCGAAGTGACTGGAAACCAAAACTTGATACCTGAAGAATTTAAATGCCTAAGAAAACTTGGGAGATTCGTAGTGTTAAGTAGCCCTCGGGGACCTACATCCTTTGACTTCCACGATTATTGCAACGCTCCAAGCTTCACGATAATAGGTGCGCACTTAATGTCCCACCCGCCTTTTGAAACTCTGAATAATCCTTGGAGCAGGAGGAGACATGCCGAGCTCTTCTTTGAAATGGTTAAAAACGGTTTGCTTAACGTTTCTAAAATGATAACTCATAAAATATCTTATAGAGAAGCTCCAAAGACATACCTAAACCTTCTGGAGGATAGGTCTAAGGCGCTCGGAGTGGTAATAGACTGGGAGAGCGATTAGGTTGTTACATGTTTTGATAGAATTGAGAAGTTCTATTTTTGTGTTAATGAGTAATGTTTTTATGGACTTACTACTTATACTTCTTGATGAACGGGCTTATAGAACCATTAGTAACAATGGTTGCTTCACTAATAGTCTTACTGGTAAGCAGCTACGTGGCGATCAGGAACACTGTAAAAGTTTCTGAAATAACCGGTTTAGAGAAATCTAGAATAGGGTTTACCTTCGTCGCAACATCAACTTCTCTACCAGAGCTTGCAGTAGCAGTTTTCTCAACAATATCTGGTGAGGGAGCAGTATCTATAGGCAACGTCTTAGGATCTAACATTTCTAATATTTGTCTGATAATTGGACTGGGCCTCATTCTATACTCCTTAAAGCTCGGGAGAAAACAACTAGCCCGTATTAACTTTAAAGCCGAAGAGCTCGACATGCTTTATTTCGGTATTTTCACAGCCTCGATAATACCGCTTCTCCTCGTGAGTTTTCTGCCGGCAAGCCGGATAGTCGGATTATTATTGATAGCGATTTACACGTATTATACTTTCAATATAATCTCGAAGAGAGAATTGCCATTGGAAGAACCCAATAAATCAGGCAGGACGACGAATCTAAAATATAGAGGGAGATTAATGCTTTACGTATTTCTTGCATTCATAGGTATAATGGGAGTTATTGTGAGTGCAGATTTCCTTGTAGATTCTACTGTTAAAATAGCTTCTCTAATCGGAATGTCCCCATATTTGATATCTGCGACAATCATAGCCGTGGGAACAAGCTTCCCTGAATTATCCTTAGATATTCAAGCAATGTTGAAGGAGCATACGACCTTAGCCTTTGGAGACGTTATAGGAAGCTGCTTTACAAACATAACGCTAATACTTGGGGTAACGCTCCTCTTCTCTCCCATCAGGATCAGTATCGAAATATTCTCAGACCTAATAACTTTCTCAATACTTGCGAACATAGTCCTATGGTACTTGATGCA
>CAZTSG010000073.1:0-4746 GCA_964616835.1 uncultured Nitrososphaerota archaeon
TGTTCTTCTGAAGCAAAAGTATCTATTATATCGTCTTGAATATCAAAGGCATAGCCTATGTTTACTGCAGCGTTTTTTAACAATTCTAAGTCTTCCAATGGGGCGTCTCCAAGCATTCCTCCCATTACCATCGTAACTTTAAAAAGAGAAGCAGCTCTTTTAGAAGCCATAATACGCCATTCATTCACATCAACATTATTCTTGTATTCAAAGAGCAAGTCAAGAATCTGGCTTTCATTAACCTCCTTATAGCCCTCCAATAAAAGCCGCACAGCCTCATCAACCTTATTCTTTGAGAAACCTGAGCCCATTACTGTTTGAACAGCTAGAGAGTATGCGATATTTCCGAGAAAGACTGCGACTCCTTCCCCAAACCTTTTGTCAAAACCTTTCGTAAATATTTTGTGAATAGTTTCCCCTCCCCTTCTTGTTTCATCCATATCTACAAGATCATCGTGAATCAATATGCTATGGCGATAAATCTCTATTCCACTGCACACGGTAAGTATTTTCTCATCAACTACTCCCGTATATCCCTTGTAGGTTAAGAGCGTACTGCAAGATGCTATTCTCTTGCCTCTTCTAAGAGCAAACTCCCTCAAGCTGGTATAAGCCTTGCTTATGAATTGATGATACCTTTCAGCATCCTTAATAGTCTTATTTAGAACTTCTTCCAGTTTCCTCTCGATCAGTAAGCCGTATTCTTCGATAACATCTTCCCAATTCATGCAGTAACAGTTGGCAGCGTATTCATAAATCTTTAAAAATCTTAATCAAGCCCCTGATGTAAAGAAATGTGCAGAAAATTATATAAGTACATGATGATAGTATTTTTAAACCAATGGCAAGAAATTCCTTGCGTGAACGAATTAGAATAGGAATACTTAGGGTTCTAAGTGAGAATAACGGTCCAGTAGGCTCAACTACAATAACGAGGGAATTGGTTAAGAGAGGTATACTCGTAAACGAGAGGACCGTAAGAAATTATTTGAAGATGTTTGAAAAAGAAGGATTGGTTTTGAGCCATGGTAAAAACGGGCGTTCGATAACCGAGATTGGTTTGAAGGAACTGGTAAGCTCGCTCACATACTGGCGTTTAGACTTTGTTCTGACGCGCTATCTCTCACTCGCATATTCAGTAACTTTTACACCGAGATCTGGAAGTGGAAAAATAGTGACGAATGTTACTCTTATAGATAAAAAATATCTCGATAAGGCGCTGGATATTCTGAAAAGATTAAACAATGCTGAACTGCTTCTCGCACCATATTTTAAAATCTTAGATGAAGAAGAGTCTTACGAAAACATCTTCGTAAATAAGGGTAAAGTTGCCATTTTAACAGCTTGCAATCTTACTATTGACGGTCTCTTTATACGTTCAGGAATACCTTTGATACTTAAGTATGGAGGCTTGGTACAATTTGTAAATAAGACTCCTATCAGGTTTGTCGAGTTGATGTCTTACGAAGGTACTACAATACCGCCTTTAGAGGTTTTCACCTATAGGAATATGACTTCGATAATAAGCTATTTGAACACTGGGACTGGCACTATTCCCACCAACTACAGGGAGATACCTAAGGAAGCATTGAGCAAGGTTGAATCTATAATTTCTGAACTTCATTCAATAGGTTGGAGAGTATTATCAGTAATAGGCCATCCAGAAGAGCCTGTTTTAGGCATACCGGTTGGTACAGGCAGGTGTGGAATCTCTATAATCAGCGGAGTCACGCCTACAGCAGCTCTAAGAGAAACTGGTTTGGAAATAGATGTTTTTGCACCCCACTGCTTAGCTAGGATAGAAGATATGAAACTGATAGAATAATGGAAGAATATTTCGGAGTAGCATGTGAAGCCCATCATCACGAAGTCGCTACAGCAGGACAGTGTGAAATAGATATAGTTAAGGATAGTCTTGTTAAAATGGCTGACAGCAATATGACTTTAAAATATGTTGTCAAAAACATTGCTGTTCAACAGGGGAATGGTTGCAACAATGATGCCTAAGCCAATATTTGGAGATAACGCTAGCGGGATGCATGTACACGTTAGTCTTTGGGGAGGTAATCCAGCGTCAACGAGGCTTAAAGAAGAGAAACTAGTAAACCTTTTCTACGATGCTGAAGATGATTATGCTGAGCTAAGCCAGTTAGGAAGGTATTTTGTAGGAGGATTAATCGAACATAGTAAAGCGCTTACTGCAATAACCAATCCAACAACAAACTCTTACAGGAGACTCGTACCCGGATATGAAGCACCAGTATTCATAGCGTGGAGCAGGAGCAACAGGTCTGCAAACATCAGAATCCCCGTATACCAGAAGGGAGCTAGTAGTGCTGAAAGCAAGAGGGTGGAATATAGAACACCCAACCCTTCTTGCAACCCATACTTATGCTTCGCTGCAATAATAAGTGCAGGACTTGATGTTATAAAGAAGAAGATTGACCCAGGCGACCCAGTAGACGAGAACATTTACCATCTAACTCCTGAAAGAAGAAAGCAACTTGGCATAAAAGAGCTACCAGGAACCTTAAAGGAAGCTATAGAGTGTTTAAAGAGCGATAATGATTTTCTAAAGCCAGTTTTTCTCAAACGAGCTTTTAGAAAACATTATAGAAAACGCTTTAAGCGAATACATGCAAGTTTCGGCAAGACCCCATCCATACGAGTTCTACCTTTACTTCGACATCTAGTAGTGGACTTTGACTTTGTATAAAATCTTATATACTGCTATTTATCTTTTCTGAATTCTAGATGTATAGTTGAGGATCCTGGATAGGGAGGCTTACAGGTGGAGGGTTAAGCATAGGCGTGAGATAGAGGCTCAGGCCGAGGCCTTTCTGGAGAGGGCTTACAGGAGGTCTAGGAGCCTTAAGTCCAGGGAGGCTAAGCTCACTGCTTTAAGCGTCTTCTGCGGCTTCCTTAGGATGCTTCCAAACCAGGTTGTTGAAGAGGTTAAGAGTGGGAGGAGCGACCCATATAGGATTCTGGACGATTTCGTAACATACTTGAGCAGGATAGGTGTTGCACCCCACAGCATTAAAGACTATGTTTCAGGAGTTAGGAAGTGGCTTGTCTTCAACGATGTTGAGGTTGAGTCCGCAAAACTAAGGGAGAAGGTTGAGCTCCCGAGGCAGTATTCTATAACTGTCGACAAGGCTCCCACTAAGGAGGAGCTTAAGCGCATGCTCATGGCTGCAGACCTCAGGGGTAAGGCTTTGATAGCGTGCTTAGCATCGAGCGGGATGAGGATAGGCGAGCTTTTAAGCCTAAGGGTTAAGGATGTTGACTTCGAGAAGCATCCTGTAAGAATATACGTTAGGGCTGAGATAGCTAAGGACAGGCAGGCAAGATACTGTTTCCTGAGCGATGAGGCTGCTGAAATACTTAAACAGTACCTTGGGGAGAGGATTAATGATCCTGAGTCCTACATTTTCCAGGGTAGGCAGCAGGGAACCAGGGCTGACGGAACTAAATACTTGAGGGGAGGGCTTAGGAATGGGCCGATGAGCTACTGGAACGCTGACACAATATTCACAAACGTCTTGAAGAAGGCTGGGCTCTACGCTAAGGATGAGCACGGCAGGGATGTGATACACATCCATTCCTTGAGAAAATTCTTCTTCACCCAGCTCCTACCAGTCCTTGGGAGAGACGTCACTCAAGCGTTGATGGGGCACAAGGAGTACCTTGACCAGGCTTACAGGCGTTTCACAGTGGAGCAGCTTGCCGAACAATATTCTAAGGCTATGAGGCATGTTACTATAATGAGCACGCCGATAGAGGAGGAGAAGGTTAGGAAGGAGGCTGCGCTGGAGGCGATAAGAAGGCTTGCAGAAGTATTCGGAATAGACCCGCTCAGGATAAAGATAGAGAGGGAGAAGGAGCTGGGCAAAGAGTTAAGCCTGGACGAGGAGGTTCAGCTACTGCAAAACGAGATCAAGAAGATTAGGGAGGGAAGTAACGATCCTCAGAAGATTGTCAGTGAGGAGGAGCTTGAGAAACACCTTAAGGAGGGGTGGGAGTTCGTGAGCGTTCTTCCTTCGAGAAGAATAATAATAAGGAGGAAGAGTTAAATCCTTTACCACAATAATTCTTATTGAAAAGCATGCTGGCTAGCAAAACGCTTTCAAATCTTGGAAACCTAGGAGTAAGGATCGGGAAAATCAGTATCGAAAAGCTTTTCTCGAAAAGCATTCCGATAACTACAGAAAATCTTGCTGTAAATTTTGACCCTAGTGGAAAGCTAAGCTTGACTTTAATCGGAGATTATTTTAAAGCTTGTAAAGAAGTTGCTGATTTGGTTGGAAAGCTTTCTGTTTTAGATACTGAGAAAGCACTAGAGCTGGAAGAGGCTTTTAGCTCGATTAAAGCTGAAGACGAGTCTTATATTTTCAAAGCTGCTGATTTTCTTGAAGAAAAGTATAAAGCCATAACTCCTTTGCAGAACCTTTTCGATAATCCTTGGCAAGAGGCTGAGAGAGAAGCTGTTTTACTCCTTGCAAACCAGCTTAGTAATTACTTCAATATTTGCAAGGCTAGAGGTGATGCTAAGACTTTTTCTCAGTTTGCTGATGAAATTAAGAGGGTTTATAAAGGTCTTGCTCTCGAAGCTATAGAAATTGCGTCTCAAAGCTTGGGAGAAGAGTTCTTGAAATTGGCTGATAAAGAGGAGAAGAAGAGGAGGAATAAAAAGCTTGCTTTGGGCTTGAGCGCTTTAGGCTTAATAGCAGCAGCAAGCTTAGG
>CAZTSG010000074.1:0-4657 GCA_964616835.1 uncultured Nitrososphaerota archaeon
AAAATCTCCAAATCCTTCTCTGATGCGATTCGGTAAGTCTTACCACGCTTTTTTGGGTCATATAACACTACAGCTACCATGCGTTGCCCCGCCTTCCCTTCCTGAAATAGTTTTCTCAAAGTTTTATCATCAATTCCCGCGCCACATACTGGGCATAAAGCCGTAGCTCTTCGTGTTGTTCCCCGTGATGGATCGAAGTCTATCTCATTTCCCTGAACTATCTTAAAATCTATCCTTTTCCTCTCCTTATCAACGAGCATTTTCAAGGCAATTTTCTTATCTTTCTTTTTAGCGAGCCAGAACTGTTTCATCAAGGGAATTTCCGCGCCGCATGATGGATTTTGGCACTTAATGGTCCTCGCCCAGATATACCCTACTGGGATGCTCCCGTCTGGATCCGGAGGATAAAATCTGCCTATTTCTTTCCTAGCTTCATTTAGAACCCATTCTCCCCATTTCTTCACATCATGTAAAAGCCTGGGTATTCCCTTAGTTTGTACTTCCCCCGCTAATGTCGTTTGTTTGGGATCTTCAGCTCTCGTTTGGCTATATTTTTGCGGATACTCCAAAACAGCTTTCAAGATCAGCACAGCTACAGGGTTATATTCCAAAGCGTAAGTTTCGCAACCGAGCCTTAATGCCTCCAAAGGAATAGAGCCTCCACCAGCGAAGCAATCCAAAACTTTAGGTGCCTTCCCGTTGAAGAAATCCCTGATATCTTTCCTCGCTTTTTCTATCAACTGTTCGTTTAGAGAGTTTTCCCATTTTGAAAGCTTAGCGATGAATTCGAGCTTCTCCTTCAGCTCATCATCGTTATTAGGAGCTGGGATTAACGCTGCGTAAGCAGTCGCCCTAGATGCAGCTAAGGGGCGTCGAGCCCACCAAATATGGAGAGTAGAGATATGCCCATGTCGTATGTTCTTCTCCCTCACTGATTCCTCGCTTACTTCCTTCAGAGGAAAATTAACTTCTATTAGCCTTCTATCCTTCATTTAACCACCCTTTCCTTTGTAGCCGCACTTTTCCAATCTGTTACAATGTATCGGACAACCTCTACTTCTTCTGCTGGCTTTAGCTTCTCTGCCGGATTTTGTATCGTATAAAGTTCTGGTTCTTTGCTCGCATTTACGACCACGTAAAGCCAGTACTCGTTTCCAAGTCTACGAGCCATCAACCATTCATTTGGTGTGAGTGCTATCTTGCCCTCTTGTGCCCTAGCTTTAACCTCTATGTATCGGAAGGTCCCATCTGGCGATTTAGATCGTATGTCAAAACCTAAGTTCTGAGAAGATACATCTTCTGGGCTTCTTCCTTGAGCCAATTCAAATTCCATAGCAATCTTCATGCCTATTTCTTCTATTTCCTTATCCTCTTTCAGTACATCATCTACTGGGACCTTTGGAACAACTGCTACGACCCCAAGGATTTTTGGTGGTGATGGTAGAAGGCTTATTTCTGCCTCTATTTGCTTTTCAAGCTTTTTCCTCTTTCTCTCTAATTCTTCTCTATTTCTTATCTCATTCAGGATCGTGGCTTCGGGGATGGGCTCGCCCCTCCACTTTCTTATCTCATATTCAGCTATTTTACCATCAGATTGTAGGATGAGCTCTTGAAGAGACCTTAAACCATATTTCCTCTTTATTTCAGCATCACGCTCCCTTTGCCTTCTCAACTCTTCGAGATATGCTGGTAAAACTTTTTCCACAGCAAATGCGAGTATGGATTCCTCATCGGGTACCAACTGAGCTCCTTTAAGAGCTGATCCATTGTAAGGCTTTAAGTCCCAAAGGATTGAAGGAGAAACCTGCCTTATGTTATTTTGGCTATCTTGATATAATGCAAAAATTCTTTTACCTGCAATAGAGTTATTACCATCATTTATCTGTCCTTCTAAAAACCAAATAAAACCATTCATGCTCCCTGATGGATCTAGAAAAACAGCACCCTTTTCAACTTCATCGCTATATTTTTCGAATATTTTCTCCACAATGGCTTCGAGAAGCGGATGTCCAGGAGCCACGAATTCCGCTTGCCCCTTAAACGCTTTCTCTTTCTCAAATGAAAACTTGTTGTATTCCTTAAAAACTTCCCCAAACCTTAACTTAAATTCATGCGAAAGCTTTCTGAGCTCATAAGGGACATTAGATATTTTCCAGAAACCATCTTTCCTTTTTTCCACATTTACACCCATCTTTTCTGCAGCCTTGAGGAAGAATTTCTCTATGTATTCCGGAACAAGCCTATTCTCTTTAGCAATCCTCATCTCACCCAGAATTCGACTTAGGTCTATATATTTTGTTGCTAAGCTTTCTAGAGTAGCCTCCCTTATCCTTCTGAGCACTTCCTCATCCGTCATTCTTTCAATGTCTTTCAGTATGTCATCCATAGACCTCTTGTTTGTTACTGCTTCTATGATAAGGTCTTGAAGACTCCTCCCTGGGAACACATCACCTATTACATCAAAAACCCTATCGCTCCCTAGATGCATCCTGATGGTATCAAGCTTATTGAATAGCTTTTCAAGAATTTTTCCCTCCCTTGTATCCACTGCGACGAGATTATAAATATGCACCTCATATTGCTGCCCATACCTATGTATCCTCCCCATTCTCTGCTCAAGCCTATTCGGGTTCCATGGAATATCATAGTTAACCATTAACCAGCAGAACTGAAGGTTTATCCCCTCCCCTCCAGCCTCTGTGGAAACCATTATCTGAGCTTTCTCTTTGAACTCGTGCTCCGCGCTTATCCTCTCATCAATACTTAACTCACCATGGATGTAGGTTACAGAAAAACCCCAACTGCGGATCTTTTCAACAAGGTATTCAAGGGTATCCCTGAATTCTGTGAAAATTAATAGCTTCTCACCGTTTTTTATTAATTTTTCTTCATCTATGACCCTCTTAAGTTCGACAAGCTTCGTCTCGATCTCCTTCCTCTCAACTTCTCTTGCCAATTTAACAAGCTCGTCAAGTCTCTCAATTTCTTCTTTTAGTTCATCGAGTGTGTCAACTGAGGTCAGCTTTTCTAGAAGTTCATCCTCTTTTCTCCACCTTTCTATCTCCGGATAGTCTTCTAGAGCCTCCTCATCTATTCTCATTTCTTGGATTATTTTCCCCTGCTTATACAATTCCTCAAGCCTGTTTTTTCTTCTCTCAAGCGATCTCCTTACAGCCCTAACGCTCGATGCCAAACGCCTTTGAAGGATTAGTAAGGCAAAAGCAGCGTTTCTCTTTTTCTCTGGCTGCTCCATGGCCTTATTGTAGTATTTTTCCACGTACTCCGTTACAGCATTATAAAGACGCTTTTCATCATCACTTAAACGATACTTAATAGTTATCACTTTTCTCGGAGGGAATAAAGGCGTTCCATCGAAATTCTTTAAATCTTCTTTTAGTCGCCTGAGGAAGAGAGGGTTATCTTTATTTTTCACCGATTCTATAAGCATTTCATCCGTTGCAAAGAATCCAGGTTCAAGTAAATCCAGAAGTAGCCTAAAATTAGTGGGATCTCCTCTATGCGGAGTTGCTGTAAGGAGGAGCATAAAACTACAATTTCTTGACAAGAGTTCTCCAAGTTTATATCTTTGCGTTTCCTTTCTCTTCCCACCATATTCATAAGCAGCCATTTTGTGTGCTTCATCCACTATCACTAAGTCCCACCTCGCTTCGGCTAAGCTCTGCATAACATCTTCTTGCTTAGCAAAGTCCATGGAGGTGATCACTTGGCTTTCTTCTAACCATACATTTCGTCCCCATGATGCATCCATTACAGACCTATCGATAACTTTGAATGTTTCACCAAACTTTTCTTTCATTTCCCTGAGCCACTGATCTCTTAAGTGCCATGGTATGACGATGAGAACGCGATTAACAAGCCCCCTTTGCTTAAGCTCCTTAAGCACTAACCCAGCCATAATTGTTTTTCCAGCTCCAGGGTCATCGGCGAGGAGGAATCTAACTCTCGGATGTTTTAAGATATAATGATATACGGCCTCGATTTGATGAGGTAACGGATCTACTTGTGAAACATTAACAGCGTATAGCGGGTCAAATTGATGAGCCAAACGGATCCTTTTCCCTTCAATAAAAAGAAGGAATGCCTCCGCATCACCAGAAAAATCCCTTTCTCTCAACTCTACTTTTTTTATTTTGACAAGGTCGCTCTCAGTGAAAATCCTAGAGTAGAAATGCTCGGATTTTAAACCTACACCTTCTATCTTGATACTATTGCCAATTCGTCTGGAAGAAATAACTCTAATACGTTCAGGCCAGAAAGGTCCTTCCAAAATGCACCCTGGTTTTATGAAATTTTCTTCAATACCCATACCATCACCCTTTCGCATTTCCATTAAAGTGAACCTCAGCAAGTCTTATCCTCTTCGACTCAACATAACGATTTTCTAGAGCTTTAAGATGGCCCTCCTCGCCCTCCTCACGCCTAATAGAATCCTCAACCCGCTCGACCACGAACTTCGAGATGGAAGCACAAGCCTTCTCAGCCCTACGCTTCCAATTCTCAATCATCCCTAAAGAAGGCAAGTAAACATAAATAGCATCATTAATGGTCTCAGTCTTACCCCTATTGGGCTTAAGCATACCACTCGAAATAAATTATGCAGAAGTATTTTATAACTTATCGGTAAATTAGTGCGGGG
>CAZTSG010000075.1:0-2107 GCA_964616835.1 uncultured Nitrososphaerota archaeon
TGCAAAAACAAGATTTGATGTTGCAGAAACAAGACCAAATGCTGCAGAAGCAGGATTTGATGTTGGAGAAGCAGGATGTTTTAATAAACGAGGTTAAGAACTTGAGGAGCGATCTTAAAACCTATATGGAAGAAAGGCTTCAAAAGATAGAACTCGAGATAAGCAAGATAAAGAGGAAGATTGGATTAAAGTAAAAACTAAGCTTTTTTATCATAGCTAATTTTTCAGTGCCACAAACTTGAGGCGTCTATGCTCATGGAAAGGAGCCAAAGAGGAATTTAGATGATTTTTATTTTTATACTATGAAAACACCCGGAATATTGAAACAGTCTTAGAGATAATTGTTGAATGAACAGAAATGTTAATGTGAAAAACTTTACGAAGGATTTAGAAAACATGCATGGGATTAAGCTTATATCATGTTATTTTCCTAAATCCTTCTCCAACTATAGAAAGTATTTCGGACAGCTCGTTTACTATGAATTCTGGTTTAGCAGCTTCAATTTCATGCTTTGGCCTTATGCCTCTTAATACTGCTATTGTATGCGCGCCCGCTAGTCTTCCTGCTTCAACATCCTCAGGCCTATCTCCAACCATGATTGTTTCCTCAGGCTTGACATTCAGAAAACTAATCGCCTTCAGAACAGGCTCGGGTGAAGGCTTAGGATTATCAACGTCGCCGGACGAGATTGCTACGTTAAAAAACTCTCTTATCTTAAAATTGTCTAAATAGTGGGGAAGCTCCTCCCTACTCGTGTTTGAGACAACACCCAGCAAGTAACCCTTGTTCTTAAGCTCTTTAAGGACTTTCAAAGAATCAGAGTAGAGTCTGCCGTACTTAGGCATATAGTTGTAAACCCATTCTCTAAACATCGTCTTTGAGAATTCCTCGCTACTGACGTTCAACCCTGTTTCTCTTAAGATTGTTTCAACTATTGTTTTCGAGGGTTTTCCCACAAGCTTAACGTTCTCATTGAAGCTTCTTTCAGGAATATTGAATCTTTTAAGTATGTCGTTAACCATCTTATGGAATGCTTCCATAGTGTCTACCAGCGTCCCATCTAAATCGAATAAGACTGCCCTAATGCTTTCTGGCAATGTGGAAATACGCGCATGATGAACGTTTTATAAAGTTATGCCTGCTTCCAGCGTTTTTTGAAAAACAATTGAAACGTTTATATCTCATCGAGGATTTTAATATTCAACTGTGAGGAAAGAAGAGATAGAAAAGCTGTTTGAAAGATCAAAGAAGTTTAAAGATGCTGCTGAATTTCATTTTTCAAGAGGTGATTATGATCTGGCTGTTTTCAATATAGAGCAATCGTTACAGCTTTTTCTAAAGGCTAAGCTGCTGGAGAAGGGCGCTGAGTTTCCGAAGACCCATACTTTAAGAAAACTCTTCTTACTGTTAGGTAGCATTTTAGACAAGTTTGAGGAGTTTAAGAATTTTATTGACAGAAGGATCTTAGAGTTTTCGAGTTTGGAGGATGCTTATGTCACCGCTAGGTATTTCCCTAGGGATTTTGAAAGGGAGGAAGCGGTTAGACTAGTAGAATTTGCTAGGGAGGTTGAAGAATTAATTGGAGGAGCTTCTGGTTAAAGAAGCCGAAAGGAGAAGAGAAGTATTTAAAAACTTGCAAAAAATACTAGAGGAAATTAAGAAGACACTGATCGATATGGATAAAGAATCCAGAGTTTTTCTTTTCGGTTCTGTGGCTAGGGGAGAGTATGCTTTAACCAGCGATATAGACGTGCTGATTTTAACGAAGTTGAAGCCCAGCGAAGTTATCGCAAGGCTTAGAGAGAAAGGTTTCGACGAGCCGTTCGAGTTCCACGTGGTTGATGATAAAACTTTCAATTTCTACAGACAGTTAATTAGGGAATTAAAAGAACTCTGAATGCTGGGGGATCATGCGAATCTTATTTTCGGCATTTTAAGCTCCCAGTTTGAGCGATTGTAAAATAATAAAAGCTTATAAGCCAAGCTGGAAATTTTAACCTGGCTTCCACTGTATTGGTGGTTTGTAAGATTGTCGTTTGAAATACAGGAGCTTCCAGACATCATAAGGGTAATCATACTTGTTTCAGGAAGACGGAGGATTAGAAA
>CAZTSG010000075.1:2207-4563 GCA_964616835.1 uncultured Nitrososphaerota archaeon
TTAGAAACCGTCGCGATAGTCATAATAGCCGTTTCCCTATCCCTATTAATAGGCAGTATTTGAGGGCGCTTCTCCTGTTTCACTCTATGTTTCCCGCCGGAAAATGGGTTTCACGCTAAGGAAGCAACCTTCCTGCTGTCAAGAGGATTCGCACTCCCAGCAAAGGTCTTTATCCTCATTAGTCCAAAAAGCCTTACCGCATTTTTTGCAAACCGCTTTTCTCAAGCCTTCCGTCCAAGCCTTCTCACTCCTCCTGTAACCCTTATGCGAAGGGAAATCTATCGCTTTCCTAGGGCAGAGTTGCATGCATGCTACGCAGCCCTCGACACAGTTCTGAGGGTTTGCGACAACAACCTTATTGTCCCTTACGTGGAAAACATCGTGTGGACAGAACTCTACGCATTTAGGCTTGTCTGATCCCTGACACCCGTCACACCTATCCGGGTATATAACAGGGTACCATGTTACAGTCATTAGCGTTTAATGGAGGCGTTCTTGATTTTTAAGGTTTGGTTTCAAGAAATACATTTATTAACAGGTTTAGTGCCAGTCAGATAAGGCTGGTGAGAGAGATGAAACCCCTCTTAACGGTTTCAGGCGTCGGTAAAAACGTTAGGCTAAGGAGAATACTGAAGGACAGTAGGGCTGTCGTCCTAGCTATGGACCACGGTATTGAGCATGGACCGAAGGATTTTATCGAGCCTCACCTGGATCCGAACGTTATCATAGACAAGGTTGCTAAAGCCGGGGTTGACGCAATAATGCTTCCAAGGGGCTTGGCGAGGCTGACTTGGGAGTCCTGGGCCAACAGGATTCCCCTAATCGTGAAGGTTACTGGAAAGACTTCCCTAAGGCCTAGGGAGAGACAGTATACTCA
Organism: uncultured Nitrososphaerota archaeon; assembly: GCA_964616835.1. Taxonomy (GTDB): domain Archaea; phylum Thermoproteota; class EX4484-205; order EX4484-205; family JAAOZP01; genus JAAOZP01. Next base: position 3,085 of record CAZTSG010000075.1, read on the forward strand.
GAATCTTATAGCTACTGTGGAGGATGCTGTAGCACTGGGGGCTGAGGCTGTTGCGGCAACAGTCTACTGGGGTGCTCCGGAGGAGGAGCAGATGCTCGAACAGTTTACTGAGATAGCTGCCGCCTGCGAGGTCTATGGAATGCCCCTGTTGAACCTAGCATACCCGAGAGGCCCCCACATGGCTAATCAGAACGATGTCGAGATAGTTAGATATGCTGCTAGGGCTGCTGCGGAGGTTGGTGCAGACCTCATCAAAACATACTGGACTGGTTCTGAAGAAACCTTCAGGGAGGTTGTTAAGGCAACACCCGTCCCAGTGTTAATGTCTGGCGGAGCCAAGACGGAGGAGCCCAGACAGTTCTTAGAGGTTACGAAGCAGGTTATGAACGCTGGCGGTAAGGGCGTCGTCGTCGGTAGAAACGTTTTCCAGAGGGAGAACGCTACCGAAATGGTTAAAGCAATAATGAAAATTGTGCACGAAGATGCTTCAGTAGACGAGGCGATGAAGCTCTTAAAGTAGCATCAACATTTTTTAACATATTTTTTGTCTCAGGTTCTTGAGAGAAGCACAACACCGCTAGGCTCAAACTCTCCCTTCTTAACATAGCCTGATTCTTTAGATATTTTTTCAGAAAAGGCGACAATGTCGCTCATCCATGGCATCGCCTCCTTCGGAAGCCTCGACTGGCTTTCTCCAACCCATTCGTAAGCCTTAACCTCAACATAATCCGGATTAGAAACCTCAATCAGTCTCGCATACCCTTCGGGATTAGAATCGTTAAACCCTTTAACCAACGTTATCCTAAGGACGCGTCTCGTCCCTAGGCTGGGGAAGAGCTCCAGCGTTTTAATAAGCCTGCTCCAAGCATCTTTAACCAGCGGCCTAGCAATCTTTCTGAAAACATCTTCGTCAGGTGCTTGAATGCTTACGTAGAGCTGGTCTGGAAGGGGCTCCAGCTTCTCCAAGGCTTCAGGCATGCTTCCGTTGGTGACGAGATAAGTAACCATCTCCCTCTTCTTGGCTTCCACTATCAACTCTCCCAGCCTAGGGTAGAGGGTTGGCTCACCGGTGAGGCTAAAGGTAACCATAGACGGCCTTAGAGCCTCTTCGAAAACCTTAGGATCGACCATCGGGTTCGCCTTATAGCCTATGAGGAGGCTCCTCCTCATCCTAACAGCCTCTTCAATAATGTAAGCTGGGTCGTCCAGTTCAGAGAGCTGGGCAGGATACTCCTGCCACACGTATCCGGGCCTATCGCCGGAATGTATCCTCCAACAGTAGGTGCACCTGTAGTTGCAACCTAGAAATGGGGTCATCTGCATACACCTGTGGCTTTGAACATTCTTGTACCACAGCTCCTTATAGCAACTCCGCCCCCGAGTCAGTCTCTGCCTAGTCCAGTAGCAAACCTTAACTGCAGAGTGCCTACCAACTATCCTGTATTGCTGTTTCTCGAGCAGGCTCTTAACGTTCGACGG
>CAZTSG010000076.1:0-4516 GCA_964616835.1 uncultured Nitrososphaerota archaeon
TCTTTAATAGCCTACGTGGGTACGGATGTTGTTGAGAGAATTAAAGTACCCTACTACGGCAATAGGAAGATACTTGCGTGGGAGAGTAATAGGAATAGGCAGAGGGAGTGGCTTAGGAGAGCGGGAGTCAACATTCCTGAGGTTTATGAAAGCCCCGAGGAAATAGACGGTTTATGCATAGTTAAGTTCCATGGTGCTAAGGGAGGGCAGGGCTATTTCTTGGCGAGAAACAAGAAAGACTTCTACGATAAGATAGGTGATGCTAAAGAGTACTTCATCCAAGAATACGTAGTCGGTACCCCTGTCTACATCCACTACTTCTACTCGGTGATGCGTGGGGAGCTTGAGCTAATGGGCTTCGATAGGCGCTACGAGTCTAACGTAGACGGTATTACGAGGATCCCTGCGATTTTCCAAGAGGGGTTGGACGTGACGTATACGATCGTAGGCAACCTCCCGCTCATGCTACGGGAATCGCTTCTGCCAGAGGTTTTCAAAATAGGACAGAGGGTTGTTGAAGCCTCTAGGGAGATCTGTAGCCCAGGAATATACGGGCCCTTCTGCCTCGAAACCGTTGTAACACCAGACCTTAAGTTCTACGTTTTCGAAATCTCTGCCAGAATAGTCGCTGGCACAAACGTCTTCATGAACGGCTCGCCATACGCATATTTGAAACACGGTAAGCCGATGAGCACGGGTAGAAGAATTGCCGTTGAAATAAGGGAGGCTATAGAGCAGGATAGGCTGAAAGAAATACTAGGGTAGTGTGGATTTTTTTAAAAAAAGAGGTTTTTCAATGGGAAGAGGAGAAGAAATATTAAGGTGAGTAGCAACAAGTGATTATAGTGGTACTGCATAATGGTAATTAGGAGAGAGGAAATTCAGAGTATTGTTTCAAAATACGATGCTGAGAATATTACTATTGGCGTACTAGGTTCGCATTCTGCGGAGGAAGTGGGAATATCTGCTAAATCCCTAGGATTCAAAACGCTCGTCGTATGCCAGAAGGGCAGGGAGGAGCTTTACGCGAAGTACAATAAGCATCTCTTCGACCACGTGATTCTCCTCGAAAAATTCTCAGACATCGTGAGGGAGGATGTTCAAGACGAGATAATAAGATTAAACACAATATTCATACCCAACAGGTCCTTCTCAGTATATGTTGGCTACGATAATATTGAGAATGTTTTCAGAGTACCGATCTACGGTAACAGGATGATTCTGAGGGCTGAGGAGCGTGATGCAGATAGGAACCAGTACTGGCTCCTCGAGAAAGCAGGAATAAAGACCCCTAAGAAATTCGATAAGCCTGAGGAGATAGACCGACTCGTAATAGTTAAGGTTCAGCAGAAAAAGAAGCCTCTTGAAAGAGCGTTCTTCTACGCCTCAACGCCGGAGGAATACTATAGGAGGGCTGAGGAACTGCTGAGTAAGGATGTGATAAGCGAAGAGGGCTTGAAGAAGGCTAGGATAGAAGAGTACGTGCTGGGGCAGAAGTTCAACGCGAATTTCCAGGGATGGGCTTTGAAAAATGTTTTCGACGACTTCGACCTAGTGGGCTTCGACGATAGGAAGCAAACAAACCTGCACGGCATACTTGGACTCCCGGCTAAAGACCAGGTGTCTCTAAATGTGCCTGTTAAGAATGAGGAGGTTGGCCACTATGGTTTAACGATGAGGGAATCCCTCAAGCCTCTCGTATACAGGGCTGCAGAAAAATTCAGGAGAGTATGCGAAAAAGAGTATCCGCCCGGGATGATAGGGCTCTTCGCTCTCCAAGGCGCGATAGCCTATGATACAGAAGATCCTGAGCAGAAGAGACTGGAATTCTATGTTTTCGACGTCAGCCCGAGGATACCTGGATGCCCGTGTGTGGGGCCGACTTCTCCGGAGATGCGTAGGCTCATGCTGAAATACTCCATTTTCTTAAAGGAATATGGTATAGAGAGAATTGAGACCCCTATGGATCTTCCGATGCTAGAGATAAGGTATGCTGCTAAAAACGACGGGCTTGAGGAGATAGTGACATAATCCTCGATTTTCCAAATAGCGTATTAGAAAAGGACTTGAACAGACCTCGTTAACTGTTACTAGCATAATCGGGTATAGAATAGTGACGCATTTTAGTGAATCACACACTCAAAGTGGTTACGCGACTATTCATATTTTCGGCGCGAGTAAGTATGTCAGCAGGAAGAATAATAATGTTAGAAAACCAGTGGCTGCGTGAAGAATTATCAGGTGCTTATACCAGCGTTTAGCACGCTTAATGAATGGCGTGACTCCTGTTAGAGTAGTGGCTACCAATAAAAACAATGTTATATCTGCAAGAAGATAGTGTAATGAGAGGCCGTACATTTCAATCAACTCCTTGGGTGGCCGACTGGAATGATATAAAGAGGCTTTTGCTCGTACGGCAGCCGCAGAAGACTACGAACATCATCGTCATTGAAGGCCCCAACCACAACCATACCCAGCCTGCGAGCAGTTGCCTGCAGATAGAGGTTTTGCCCCACGTGGCCAGCCTCCATATGCACGTAGCGGACACCTCGCTCACCATACCTGCTTGTCGTACGCTCGTAGACGGCCGCCACCACTATGTTGACCGGTGCTTCCCTGACCCAGCTCTGGTCTAGTGCAGCCCGAGCTAGAGCTGAACGTAAGTCTCCTTCCAATATCCTTTCTAGTTGATGCTCATGAGGATCATATCGGTAGAGACCTTCATCTAATCCTGTTACGCCATTTTTTCCGACTACTAGATAGACTTCCAGAGGATAGGTTGCTCCGGCAGACGGAGCTGCTCTAAATCCTCTAACGGGATCTGTGATTCCTTGAGCCGCCCACATTAGCTGCGAAACGTCTTCAAGACTCAGGGGTTCATCAGTATAGCTTCTTACTGACCGCCTTCGCCAGATTGCTTCCTCAACAGACATTGTGCCCTCCAAATTAGGACTAGGAAGCTTAACGAAACCATATGCTTCAACAGGTTTAGTTTCATTGTTTTTACCCCATGTTAAATAGGCTAAAACCGCAGCTGTGACAAGAGCTGTTGCAATCACAACCACTATTATCAATCCTCTCCGGTTGAATGATTCAATACCCATATTCGTCCTCTTTACAGTAAATGACTAAGTTGTTTAAATACCTTAGCTATAAAGGTCACGATTCTGAATTCAGCCTCAGCCAGCCGAAGAATTTTTAAACCTAATCAAAAAAACAGAGTTTTAGACATAAAAATAAATACTGCTATCCAAACTTTCAAGACATCAAGATTTGCATCGTATTTATAAGTAAGCCGAAATTTGAATCAGGCCACCCATGTATTGGATTTGACAACAGGCAGTATAAACAGATTGTTTTGGAGAGGCTTTGCGCAAAGGTTAGGGACTTAGAGTTTGTTGCGAAGGAGATAATCACGAAATATGATTCGGACACTTTAGGCTTCCACATGGTAAGTTCCCTAGGAAACCATAGGTATGATGTAATCGCTGGGGCGAGGCTTGCGGGATTAGAAGTATGTGAAGAGGGCAGGTGAGGCGAACAGCGCGTTGAAACATAGTAACAAGAAAACCAAATCGAGAAGAAATTTTACCGTAGCTATATTTGGTTCAGCAAGAATACGTAAAGACAGTGTTATCTATAAAGAGATCCGCAACTTGGCCATGATGATTTCTGGGGCAGGAATGAGTATTGTTACTGGAGGTGGACCTGGGCTTGTGAATGCTGCTACTGAAGGCCATTACTACGGGCGCCGGGATAAAAGAGCTAAATCAATAGGTTTGAGAATCCGTCTTCTCTTTGAAGAAGAAGAGTCCCGCCACCTAGACATAAAAAAGGAGTTCAAACGTTTTTTCGACCCGTTTCGACAGCTTCATAAACCATTCTAATGCAGTTGTGGTGGCTCCAGGAGGCGTAGGAACACTGCTCGAGTTTACCTATACGTGGCAACTACTTCAAGTAAAACATATCTCCGACATCTCCATAATCCTGCTCGGAGAAATGTGTTTTGATTTCGTAGAATGGATAAAGAAATGGCCTTTAAAACACAAATTACTAGACCCTGAGGATGTCGAACAACTTTTCTTAGCTAAGGACATACGCAAGGCCTTCTCAGTAATTAAAAAGGCTCACGAACTATATGATAAAGAAAACAGGGTCCGGCTGTCTAAACTACACAGAATTCAGAAGGAGGAATAAACAGGATGTAAAGGTTTTCATTAAGCCATGGAGCAGAATAGGCTTAGTGAGATTATTGCCTGATTTTTTTAAAAAAAGCAAATAGGCTTGTAAAAAGCCGCTAAGATTATTACGACGTATTAGGCCGGTTTAAGCTAGTCTGTATGCAACAGCCTAACCTCATTATCACCATACATAATTGCTGCACAAGACAAATGATACATACGCATACCAGCACAACGATTTTCGGCTAAAGGTTTATTAAGCCTAACTACTTTTTTCGCTGGGAATGAATAAATATAATCCACTTATAAATCATACTACTCATTCTAATCATTTT
>CAZTSG010000077.1:0-4470 GCA_964616835.1 uncultured Nitrososphaerota archaeon
TTGAAGACTTCCAAGAAATCGTACAGGATATTCATAAAATCGTCGAGCAATTAAGAGCTTTAAAGAATGCTAGGAAAGAATCTATCGGCGAGAAGTTTGCGGGTGCAGCACTAGAGTTAGCTTATGATATTCTCACAGATGGACGTTTTACAGCAGCCAAAGAAGCCGTTGAAAGAGGGCTTGATCTTTTAGAGACATATATTGAAAAAGAGCTTATACCTGAGCTTATTGATATGGTTTTAGAGCAAGTTCCAGATGGTCCTTATAAGCCATTTATCACTATGGCGATTAACGAGTATATTGGCAGACCCCAGTTGTCAAAAGAGGTCGTTGAAAAAGATTTTGTTGAAAACATTTTAAAGCCTTATTATATCAACAAGGTTAGTGCAGGTCTGTATACAGCCTTAGAGAGCGCTAGGAACTACACGCCTCAGGGAAAAGAGCCAGATAACTGGGAGAGTGGAATGTTTAGAGATTTCTACGAGTACAGGAAGATCGTAGATTCTGTACAGGACAAGGCATGGAAGGCGTTGAGGACACAGGAAGATATCAAGAACTGGGCAGAGGGGCTCAAGGGCTTGGTAAACATCATTGATGCTCTGGCCGATGCCCTTGACACACTGGCGACTTTCTATCCACCATTCGAGGATGAGGCAAAGGCAGTACATGGTCTAATTACCGCATTAGACGGAATCCAAGTAGTTCCGAAGGCAATAGAATTCGGCCTCGAGGTGGATTGCATAGATACGCTTGGAAATAGGGCAGAGTTGCTTTCTAAAGCCGCTTTTGCAGACATATATTTCAAAGGTTAGAACTAACTAGGAAGATGAAGAAAGAGGAAAGGGCATTGAGATATCTCTTCGGAATATATGTCTTATCAGGCTCCAAAGAACAGCTGTAGCGTTCTACTAACACACTGCCTCAGATGATGAAGAAGAGTTTTTTAAAAATGCTGAAAAACATTTAGACATAGGGGTAGGGAGGAAGGCAAAAGGCTCGATAGAAATACAGCTACGAGGGCAGGGCTCCTCACGTAGCCTACGGTGTTGCACACCTAAGCGGCAGGATGAGGCTAGTAACCACCTTCGGCAGAGACTATGACCCTCTTCGCGCGCTAGGTTTTAGGATTCTCGCTGCATCTATTGTCTGTTTTTATGCAATTTCAAAGCTCAAAATTGCGGGAGTTTAGTGAAAAAGGGGATGGTGTTGCATGTGTATCGAGCCTTTTGCCTTGATACTTCTCGTGACAGTGTTAAAAGCCTTAGCTTGGTATCAGGACATATTGGTGGCTAAATTGCAATATAGCATGCCGGAGAATCATCATTTAGAAGGAGTCACTTCTGCTTGGTAGATTGAACTTATGTTTTGCGCAAAAAGGTAGCTAAACAGTACTTAGGTTCGGGTTTCTGAAGCCTACTAATTTTATTATTATGCCTCTATGTCGTAAACGCCAGTATTCTATATGGCAAGATTAAAGTTAGGATTATTATGGAGCCTACGGACCAGCCGTATGGGGTCTGTGAGTTTGTCGTTCAAGCCCTTTCGGATTCGTCTTAATATTTGCATAAAACATTACGTAATAAATCTTCCGTTCTAAACGCATACAGATGTTTCGTCACAGCAGCCTAGTCGGCTTGTGCCTAATGGCTTTCTTTAGTGTTTGCTCCCGATTATCAAAAGATCGTTGTTAAACTCAGCAATTTTTACTACTAAGCTTTTTTCTGTTTTCTCAACTTTCGGTTTAAAGATTCTTCTTGCTTCGAGATCTATACCCTCCCACTCATCATATGACTCATCGCTTTTTAGCTTTATATCCGTGTTGAACGGGGTGTAAACGATTATCTTGTCTTTTCCCTCCGAAACCCTGATTTCAGTAGTTTCGTTCAGAAGCTTCTCATTGGCAGGTCTTATGTCGAAGAGATCATATTTCTCAAAAATCCATTTTGCGAAAGATACGTCAAATGCTCCTGGGAGTCTTAATGCTACACTCCAGTGATAAGGAGTATCCCAAATTCCAGCTACTGCATACTCTCCTTTCTCCTGCCAAGACCATATGCCATGTACTCCATATGCTACTCCGGCTTTAGCTCCTGAAAGAAGACTCTGCCATACTGCTTTTCTAACGTCGAATCTGTTGAATCTTCCGTACTTATTGTAAAATTTGAACGAGCCCATCCCCTCGTAACAGGGCTCTCCATTTACTATAGGTCTCTTAACCGGCATGCTGTAAAACCTCTGAGCAAGCTCGTATGAAAGATGCTGCGCATCCTTCCCGTGTCCTGACTGATACATATAGAAATCGTAGCTCGGTAATTTAACAAGGGCCTCCGGTATTTGCCATAGTCCTCCTATTAAGTGCATAGTTGTTAGAGAGGCAGAGCAGCGTTTTTTAACTGTCTCAAAAGCAGTCTTATAATACTCTACAGCGTCTTCGGTTTCAAAATTAGTGTCTCCACTTATTATGAAAATAGGATTATATTTCCCAAATCTATCCGCCACGTAACTTACATAATCCTCCAATTTTTCAAGCGGAATTATCCTAGACGGGTTTATTTTAGAGCCCCAAGTCCCTTTCACATAATTACACCATAGTACCACTAGTGAAGGCGTGAAGCCTCGTTCAACAGCCATCTCTACCATTTTTTCCGCTCTATCGAAGTATTTCTCGTTCCTCCGGCTAAAGTCCCATCCACCATCAGGAAGCACTTCAAAAGGATCGATATAGCTATCCGAAGGGCTTCTATCGTGTTGAGGAAGAACATTTATCTGTAGAGCGTTAAACCCCTGCATTCTTCTATATTCGAGGTAGTACTCCCATTCTTCATAATTAGGATTAGTGAAGGCGCTCCAACAAGTATCTGCAAGATAGAAGAATTTCTCGCCTCCTTTTAAGAAATAGTCCTGAGTTCCAGAAATAGTTATTTTGCTCATTTGTTCTTCTCTATGGGAGATTGATGACTTACATATAAATTTACCGTTAAATTGTACGGGAGGTTAGTTACCATCCTCGTTCAACCCTCAACGCCTTTTCAACGCATCCGCAAAAAGTTTACGAAGCACAATTCCTATTAGGCATTTTCATGCTTGCTTTTAAAGTATCAAAGAAAAAGTTGGATATGTGTGCTTCAACTGAGCTCTAGGATTTAGCGCGTGCTATTTGTACCTCAATGTTGTCTATGTAATAGGTCATAAAGGTTTCCCAGCGTACTGAGATGCCTAAGGCAACCCATATTTCTTCGCTGGAACCAGTTTCTATGTTTGCTGCTAGGCTGTATCGCTTCCAGCCTGCAACCTCATTGGCAGATCCGATCACGCTGAAATTCTCCTCAAACTCTGGATTTCGTACACCAATATAGGCGCATATAACGGCTATAGTGTTGAAGCTCTCCTGCTCACTGTAAAAATCGAAGGAAATGTTGACATTTATCAGAGCGTTCTTTCGGACAGCAATTTTTCTTTCTATCCATATGGTCCCATCGTCCTGTCGTCCGTCAATGAAAAACTTCAATGAGTATTGTCCGGAGCTGGCGATATCGGTTGAACGTGTTATGCTCCATTCAACGAAATGGCCGGGATTGTTAGGGTCGAGTGGCATATCCGCATCTGCTGCCCATTCACTAAATCCGTTTTCAAAGCCTTCTTTAATCGTTTGTTTAGTATCGTAAAGCCAAAAGTACCAAGTGAAAAATACACTAACCGCGATTATCAATGCGATAATAACTATGATGACGACTTTGTTCAAATCACCTACTCCCTCCGTCATAAGCGCATTATTCCTACAAATATAAACCTATGTTTCAGTACGAACACACAAAGGATTGTCCATAAAATAGAACAATCTATTTTAGAGCTCTCACTAGGTTCATAGAAGAAACGGTTCTGAGAAACTGGAATATCGTTCATTAAAGTGTAAAACAAGTTTAAAGATTATAAGAAACGATTGCCAATAGGTTTACTAACTAATCTAGGGTTAAGTAGCTCGCACGCTTGTCCAAGAAGTTATCGTCAGTTAGCCAGATGAACATGCTTCCATATTCCTGCAGTAGAACTCCATTTAGTCAGCAACACGCTTGGGAGATTTAACCCTCCACTCTCTGCCAATGCTTCCATGGGAAGTAGAAAGTACAGGAGCACGTACAGCCCCTTAAACCTTCGAACAGAGCTTAAGGAACGTTTCGGCCAGTCATCGCCGTGAAATGATTTTCTACCGCATTACTGAGTAGATAAGCAACCTAAAGCGTTAGATATCTTTATCTAGCTGAAGGTTTTTATTTTTCGGAGATTTTCGTTCGAGCAATGTATATTCATCATTCTACACGATCTCGGATGCTTTCTTGGAGTAGTTTTGCTTGGGGCAATCAGGAAAAACATGGGTACGTGTAGGGATGTTCACTATTTCAAATATTCTGGAACTTGTATCGCTATTGCTGATCGGCAAGTGGTCAGAATTTATTAGGTGGTGGTTAACCA
>CAZTSG010000078.1:0-4454 GCA_964616835.1 uncultured Nitrososphaerota archaeon
GCGCGAGGCTCAGGACCTCGTCCCGAAGGGGTTCGTGGGTTCAAATCCCACCCTCCGCACTTTTCTCATGAATGAAGTTTTGATTAGCAAGTTAAAACCAGTGAAAGTGTTAGCATTAAGAATTGTTCACATAGGCATGAAGGTTCTCGAGGAGGATGCTTCGTTGTTGCATAAGTATCGCTGCCCTAATTTTTTGAGAAGCTTGTCTTTTTTAACAGGTATTAGGCTCCTTCCCCTAGGTTCGTCATAGTTAAATAGCAGTAACACAACTTTTTCTCAGGGAATGATAAAATGAGAGGAGATAAAATCCTCCTGATGTTGATTCTGTCCCCGACGCTCACCGCTTTACTAGGTTTTCAGACAGCTTTAAGTGGTATATTACTATGCGGGCTCTCAGCATCATTCTTATCCTCGTCTCAAGGTTCTGATAAGAAGAATAGGAATAGAGAAATCATGGCAGGAGTCATCATTATATTTGTAACAGCACTATGTATCTGGCTCTGGTTCTCTTCCGCGACTAAGCCTCCACCCCCTCCTCCACCATCCGAAGAAGCACCTTATCGTAACCCGAATCTAACGCCTGAGGAAAGGGCTACTGACCTTCTTTCCCGTATGACTCTTGAAGAGAAAATAGGCCAAATGACTCTCGTAGACCGTCAATCAATAAGCAGTATTTCAGACATATCAACATACTATCTGGGAGGATTGCTTAGCGGCGGCGGCTCCTGTCCTGACCCGAATGTCCCGTGGAACTGGGCTAGGATGTATAACGAATTCCAGAGAGAGGCTGTTGAAAACACGCGTCTCGGAATTCCGATTCTATACGGTATCGACGCTGTCCATGGCCATAATAACGTGTACGGTGCGGTGATTTTCCCGCACAATGTGGGGATGGGTGCAACTTGGAACCCTGAGCTCGTGGAGGAGTGTGCCCGTATTACTGCGATAGAAGTGAGGGCCACTGGCATAAGGTGGACTTTCTCACCGTGCATTGATGTGGCTAGGGATGACCGCTGGGGTAGGACTTACGAGTCTTTCAGCGAGGACCCCTACTTGGTTAAAACTATGGCTATTAGCGCGATTAAAGGATATCAAGGAGACGGATTGGATCGAGATGATACGGTATTAGCCACAGCCAAGCACTACATGGGTTCTGGAGGAACGGAGAACGGTAGGGACCAGGGTGATTGCAAGGCTCCTCTGCGAATAGTCAGAGAGCAGCACCTCGAGCCCTTCGCAGGGGCTGTTAAAGCGGGAGTGGGGTCGATAATGGCTTCATACTGCAGTATCAATGGTCAGAAAATACATGGCAGCAGGTTCTTCCTGACAGACGTTTTAAGAGGAGAACTTGGGTTCCAGGGGCTCTTAGTCTCGGATTGGGAGGCAATAGGTCAGGTTGATTCCTCTTACAGAGAGGCTGTTAAGAAAAGCATAGAGGCAGGGATAGATATGGCGATGGTTCCATCCAGCTGGAAGCAATTCCAGGCGGTGCTTAAAGACCTGGTTAACAGCGGCGAGATTCCGATCAGCAGGATAGACGAGGCCGTTTACAGGATTCTTGTAACAAAATTCCGCATAGGGCTTTTCGAAAAGCCTTATGCTGATGAAAAACTAGCCTCGATAGTTGGCAATGCTGCTCACAGAGAGGTCGCTAGGCAAGCAGTTCGCGAAAGCATAGTCTTATTGAAGAATGATGGTATTCTCCCAATACCTAAGAATGTGAGCACGATTTACGTCGCCGGCCCTAACGCTAACGATATTGGAAACCAGTGTGGAGGATGGACGATAACATGGCAGGGGAGTAGCGGAAGCACAACGATTGGCACAACCATACTTGAAGCCATTAGGAGAACCGTCTCTCCAAATACTACAATAATATTCGACGAAGATGCTAGCGAAACATTTGGCCCCTACGACGTTGGAATCGTCGTAGTCGGCGAAACTCCATACGCAGAGTTCTTCGGCGACAGAGAGAGCCTTGACCTACCAGAGGAACAGCTTAGGATAATCGATAGAGTAGTTGCCTCAGGAACACCCACGGTCGTGATAATGGTCGCAGGCAGGCCTCTGACGGGAATAGAGTCTAGGCTCCCTCAATGGAACGCATTCCTCATGGCTTGGCTGCCTGGAACAGAGGGTCAGGGCGTTGCAGACGTCTTGTTTGGAGACTACAATCCTAGTGGGAAGCTTCCGCGCTCCTGGCCTAGGTCTACTGTGCAAGAACCCATAAACTACGATAGGCGCCCGGGTGAAGACTATGATCCTCTCTTCGAATTCGGATACGGCCTCAGCTACACAACATTCGAGTATACTAACCTTACCGTTAGCCCGATAGACCCCGACGCGGAGGACACTATAACTATCCGGGTTAGTGTGAAAAACACGGGGTCCCGTAGCGGTAGTGAAGTAGTCCAGGTTTACATCAGCGACGTTGAGAGCAGTCTGCCAGCACCAGTTAAAAAGTTATACAGGTTCCAAAAGATAATGCTTGAACCAGGTGAGACGAAGACCGTAGTTTTCACAATACCCGTTTCTGAACTAGGTTTATACACAGAAGACCCTAAGAAAATAGTTGAAAAAGGCGTTTTCCTTGTGACGGTAGGAGGGTTAACTGCAAGCTTTACACTAGGCTGATTCAGAAGGATATCGCCAGCTCTTCTGCGATAATTGTTCCTAAAGAATTGGATTTAAACATCTTTAAATAACTCGTTTTCCCTCCTTATTGACAAGTGGAATTGACTGGAGAAGAATTCATAGGTAAGCTTAGGAAGCATTTGACGGATGACTTAGGTCTTAGGGACGTTATAACTGAAATGCCTCGTGAAAAAGGGTTTTTCAACGAGGAAATAATTTGGAGCATAAACGCTGAGACAGATTACGAACCCTTTGAAGCATATGAAACTACGGATGGTAAAATCGTCGCGGGATATGGTCCTGCTACACATGTCGGCGACATACTTTGGGATTATCTCCTTGATAAGGAGAAGTATGCGGATATTCTTGACTACAAGGTGCTTACTAAGAAAAGAGACGAGCTTCTAGTTGCTCTTAAAGATAGGAGTAATTGGGATAAGTATAGGGATGAACTGAGCGGGATAATGGAGATTATTGAAAAGGGTAACGAGATAGCTAGAAGGGCAAGTGCTCAGTCGGGTATTGAAATTAAGCATGCTCTTCCTACTCCACCTGGGAAAAACTCTTTCTTTTATGCAAGCTTCGATGGAAAGGGTTTGAGCGATGATGCTAAGATAGAGAAAATAGGGGAAGCATGGCTTGCTCTCTACAATGCGTTCACTGAGATTTCGAAAGAGGAGGGTGAAATATTGGAGAAATGGAAGGCGCAGATCCAAGAGAAGCGCAGGAGAGGGATCGCTCCCCAAGATGAGGAATTTGCTAAGGCGGTTTCAGAGCTTTTGAAAAGCTGGTCTTCGATTTGGTGTTCTTACGAAATTCCTTCGGGATTCCCGGGTTTTGAGGGAGGGAGTGCTAAATGGATGGTGCGTACGTGTGGAGAACCATACATAATGGTCTTCGAAACAGAAGATGGTAAAGTCACTGTCGCGTATGAAGCTTTCCGCACGCACTCCTCAATAAGCATAGACCACAAGCGTGGTGAAGACGCGGATAGAATTGTTATGGAGCTCGCTGACAAGGAAAACTGGCCTAAGTATAGAAACACAGATCTCAAGGATGTGATAGAGAGATACGAGCTCGGCGAAGAAGTTGCTAGAAAAGCAAGGGAAATAACTGGGGTCGAGGTTAAGTTTTTCATCCCACGTAAACACTACCACGATGCCGCATTATATGCTGTTTTCGACTCTAAGAGTATAGCTGTCGAGAAGAAGATAGAGATGATAAAAAACCTAGTGGACCTACTTGGGATAGCTTACGGAGAGTTTAAGAGGGCTGACGAGGAGATAAAGGCGAAATACGGTTTGAAAAAATAAAAATAGGGTTTTAAGAGCATTGCTTAAATATTCGCGTTATTCTAATGGCAGTATCTCAATTGGTATACGAGAAGCGGAGCGTAGTCATTAAAATCGGTACCAGTGTTCTAACGAATTCCAGAGGCTGGATTAGCCCTAGTAGAGTGAGGGAAATAGTACAACAGGTCTCGGAGAACAGGAGCAAGATGAAATCAGTCATCATGGTGACCTCTGGAGCCATCGCAACCGGGTTGTCCAGGCTTGGGATAAATGCTACGCCTGGATCTCTCAAGCTTACGATGAAACAGGTATGTGCTGCAGTAGGTCAACCAAGCCTAATGGCATTATACACTAAATATTTTAACAGGTATGGCATAAACGTCGCCCAGATACTTCTTACGGAAGAAGACCTTGCTAACCAGTACCGTTACAAAAACTTCTGGAGGACTCTTTCCGCACTAATAGAGCATGATGTGATACCGATTATTAACGAGAATGACGCGATATCGGTTAAGGAGCTTATTCCAA
>CAZTSG010000079.1:0-4400 GCA_964616835.1 uncultured Nitrososphaerota archaeon
GAACTATATGCAGGCTTATGCAGACGAGATAATGTCTGACAAACTGGGCTCTTTAGCATTCGTTAAGAAAGGGGTTTCAGAAAGGCCTAGAGTACTTTTAGCCGGCCATGTGGACGAGGTTGGTTTCGTCATCTCAGGAATAAACGAGCAGGGTTTCCTAAGCTTCGCACCTCTGGGAGGATGGTTTGACCAAGTACTGCTTTCTACGAGAGTCATAGTCAGGACTCAGAAAGGCGATCTCCACGGCGTCGTAGCTGCTAAGCCGCCCCACCTGATTCCTCCGGAGGAGGCTAACAAGGTAATAACCAAGGAGAACATGTTCATAGACATAGGGGCATCGTCACTCGACGAAGCAAAGAACATGGGCGTTAGAATAGGAGACCCAGCTGTACCGTATTCTACTTTCACCCTAATGAAGAACGGGGAGGTTGCTATGGGTAAGGCTTTCGACGATAGAGTTGGCGCCGCTATAGCTATGGAAGTAGTCAGAAGGCTGAGAGTCGAGAATATTACGCACCCTAACACTATCTATGGTTCAGCAACAGTGATGGAGGAGGTTGGTTTAAGAGGAGCTACAACAATCGCCAGCCTTGTAGACCCCGACGTAGCGCTAGTGTTAGAAGTAGATATAGCTGGGGACGTTCCGGGGATACCGCCCGGCCAAGCGCAGGCTAAAATGGGCAAGGGACCCTGCATAGTTACGATGGATGCTTCAATGATACCAAATCAGGCTTTGAAAGACCTTGCGATAAGAGTTGCTGAGGAAAACAACATCCCCTACCAGCTCTCGCTCGTCGCTAAAGGCGGTACTGACGCTGGTAGGATACATATTCACAAAGTAGGGTGTCCAAGCCTAGTAATAGGTGTTCCGACGAGGCATATTCATTCAGCAGCCTCAATAATGAGCCTGAGCGATGTGAAGAACGCTGTCAAGCTTGTAATAGAGCTGGTTAAAAAACTGGATGCTGAAACCGTTAAGAAACTCACGGAGTGGTAACTCAGCAGCCTGAGAGGATGGGGAGGAACAGGGTTAAGGCAGTCGTATTCGATTTCGACGGAACCCTGGTAGATACTGTCAGGCCCCTAGCGGAGGCTTGGGCAAGGGCGGCGAGCATGCTGAACATAAGAAAGACGCCGGAGGAGATTGAGGAGTACGTAGGCCTAGCAGGACCAGAGATTTCTCTGAAGATAACAAACGGGGATGAGGCTAAGGCTGCAGAGCTAAGAAGGCTTAAAGACGAGATATATGAATCTGAATACGTTAATAGAATAAGGCTTTTCGAAGACGTTGAGCCGTTTTTAAGAATGCTCAAAGAAAAAGGTCTTAAAATAGCGGTTGCAAGCTCCCAGACTACGAGGAGGCTTAAGAAATACCTCTCCCTTCTCGGCGTTTTGAAAATGGTGGATGCGCTCGTGGGCTCAGACACTGTTATCAGAAGGAAACCGGCGCCGGACGTTTTCCTAAAGGCAGCTGAACTCTTAGGGGTTAAGCCTGAAGAGTGTTTTGCAGTCGGAGACACTTGTTTCGACTCTGAGTCTGCCAAGAGCGCGGGGATGCGGTTCATACTTGTCTCAAGGAAGGGTACCCGCTGTGAGGATGCGGATTTCACAGTGAAGAGCCTAGGTGAAGCGGCTTCAATAATATTAGGCTCATGCGACACGAATCGACCCCACTAGGATTCAACTACGGGGCCCGGAACCTTTTCCAAGTGATGCTTCCAGGCTCTTCAAGTCAAAAAGTTTCAAGTTTGGTCCCCTTATTTTTTTCCTGAAGCTTTTAGCGAATATAGCGAAATACTCTTCCCTCCCCCCTTTGTTCCATTTTACATACGTCGCTTTCTCTTTTAACTCTTCTAAGATTTTCTCAGCATCAACATCATCCTGCCATTTGCATTCTATGAAAATTATCTTATTCGTTTTCCCGTTTAATGCTACCACATCTATCTCCTTATCTTTATACCACCACTTTCGCGTCTCATTATACGGAACGTCGATTGGAACAGCCTTATTTTTAACCAGCTCAAAAACTAGTTGTTCAAACATCAACCCGTAATAGGAATTAATTTGCGAATTAATTTTTGAAAATACCTCGTCAACCAGGCCTATTTCGAGGTCTGTTAGATTAGGATAAACAAATCTAAACCAGAAGTTGAAAAACGGGTCGCTGATAAGATAAATGCCTCGTTTTCTTTGGCCTAGCGGTAAAACGAAATTTATCAATCGAGTTTCTTCTAAAACAGAAAGATATTTTGAAAGATTTCCTTTTTCTATCCCAGTTACCGAAGACAGTTCGCCCTGCGTGTTATAGCCGAGTGAAAGATATTTTAAAATGAGCATGTAGGTTTTTGGCTCTCTGAATTCTTCTTTCAGCAAAAACTTCGGTTCATTGTAAAGGATCTCGCCCTTCGTCAAGATTTTTTTCTTCACGTTTTGCTCCACTGTGAGGCTCGAATCTATTTGAGCCAAATAGAAAGGCGTTCCACCGAATATGAAATATATTTTTGCAACATCTTCTATAGGGATTTTTTTAAACATGCTTCGTATATCCTTAAAATTGAAAGGCTCGACATTCCACTCTCCAGTTCTTCTTCCATACAGAGGGCTCTTATAGCCTAGGACTTCTGTTTCCATCATTCCTATGCTTGAACCACATAAAATTAGAAATATCCTTCTTCCCTTTAACAATTCGTCCCAGATTTTCTGAAATGTGGAAACTATTCCCCGTTGCAGTTCTATCAAATATGGAAACTCGTCTAAGACAACTATTACTTTTTCATCTCTAATCTCATCAACTAAATACTTGAATAAATCGAAGAAAGAATTAGTGTCAAGTTTTAAAAAATATTCTTTTCCGGTTAACTCGTAGAATTTTCTTTTTACTTCATTTATGTTTTCTTGCAGACTATCCCGGGTGCATAAGATGTAGACTGCCTTTTTATTCTCTATGAATTTTTTAATTAGCTCCGTCTTACCTATTCTTCTCCTCCCGTAGAGAACGATAAGTTGGGCAGAATTCTTAAAATATGATTTCTCAAGAAATTCTAATTCGCTTTTTCTATTCACAAATCGTTGTATCACAAGTATGATACTTTGCTTACAACTATATAAGTCTAACTCAACGAGTCGAAAAATAGAATCTATATGAAAAACACAGTTTAGAACTCGCAGCGCGTTTCAAGGAGGGAGTATCCACTGTGAGGATGCGGATTTCACAGTGAAGAGCCTAGGTGAAGCGGCTTCAATAATATTAGGCTCATAGGGCAAGTTGAATTCACCAGGATTCAACTATTAGACCTGAGACTTTTTCAAAGTGCTCCCTATCAGCGGTTACTATGGGTTCGTTATGAGTTAGGGCTAGGCTCGCTATGATGGCATCCAGATCACCGATCGGCGTTCCTGAGGATTCAAGGTCGTTCACAAGCTTACCATACCTTTCGCAAGAATCTATAGAGAAATCCAGTATGTCTAGGCGTGACAGTATCTCTCTGACTTTCCTAACCTCAGCATCTTTCTTCTTCGACTTATAAGCCCCTTTAAACAGTTCACATGCTGTTATAGGCGTCGTCGAAATCCTTGTTCCACTTTTCACATACTCCTCCAGCTTCCTTTCCGCTTTTTGGTCACGTCTTATAAGGGCAATTATGAAACTCGTATCTAAGCAAACCATTCGGTTACACCTACACCTTTGACGCTCTCAATCTGATTCTCTTTCTCTCCCTGATAATGCCCTCCATTATCTCTGCGAACTCCTCGTCTGGCTCAAGCGACCTTACGTAGTCTAAAAGAGTGCCTTCCGCCCTTCCCCTTGCTAGTCTTAGTATTACGTCTGTGAATGACTCTTTGTCGCGTTTAAGATGGGATAACGCTTTGTACGCCTCGTCTGATATAGTGATGGTCTTGTGGCCCATGAAATTAGCATACACATACGTGTATTTAAACTTTTACATGAAAACGCTTCTCGACCTCCATCCCGTTTTTACTATCCTTGTCCATGCCGGAAAAAGAGAGAACAGCTTAAATTTATTATTACTTATTTTTATCTTGCAACATAATATTTATTATTGATAAACTGATGTTTGATAAACTGATGTCAATGCTCGAGAACCAAGATAACATTTCCTCAACGGGCATGGTAAACGATGTCTACTTATTGGGCTTCACAAGAGGAGGGATCAAGGACTATGTGGGGCGAGCTATAGAGCTACATGGGGTCAAGGATATTCCATTGAAGATTTATCCCCGTGCAAGGGAGCAGACTTTAAAGTGGCCAGCCTGAGGGAGGCTGTTTCGAGGATCCCAAATTCTTAAATCACCATCCGGGCTACTAATCTGAGTGCTAATGCTCCCGTCGAACGTTAAGAGCCTGCTCGAGAAACAGCAATACAGGATAGTTGGTAGGC
>CAZTSG010000080.1:0-4278 GCA_964616835.1 uncultured Nitrososphaerota archaeon
TGGAAAACAGACAAAAACATAGAAAAATCTTAAATACCATTGCAAAAAAAACACTTTACGTGAGGAAAGATGAGCGAGGAGGTTAAGGAGAAGAGGTTTCCTTGGCTATATATTGTGATTTTCGCGGTTTTCCTAGGGTTTACTGGTACTTTTTGACAATTAACTACGGCACCTGGGATAACTGGACGGCCTGCTCAAACGGCGAGTATTGGTATTCCAACGGTTTGTACATCAGGGATAACGACGCTGCCGTTCATGGTCTTGCTACTTGTAGGGCTCTTACCAAGGTTTGGAATACTACGTGGTAGAATAAACTATGAGCATCTCACCTACATCTACATAGTCTCGTTGCTGTCATCCTATTATTTGGCGTGGCTCTCTCCATGTTCAAGCTGGGGTGTCTTTTTCGGAGCTAGAATACAGAATCCGGATATAATGGAGCAGTACGTCGCTTGGTTTATGGCTCCGTCTCCTGAGGTTGCGAAAGGGATCCTAGCAGGAGGAATATCTCCACCTTGGATGGATCTTCTTCCAAGCATGCTATTCTGGTGGATGTACACGTTTCTAAATGCCGTGATGGTGCTGTCTTGGGTGACTGTATTCAGGAGAGACTGGATAGAGGTTGAAAAGGTTCCATTCCCACACGTTATCGCTGCTTACGAGTTGCTTTCTAGAGCTGGAGCCAAAGAGATCCATTGGAAACGTGCTCTATCTGTGTTTGCGATGGGGATGGTTCTAGGAATCGTATTCCAAGTGCCGATAATGATGTCGGATCTATTCCCCTGGTTCCCTGATATTTACGGGTGGAGGACGAACACGTGCACTTCTGGACAATGGTATGTGACACCGGATTCTCCGTTATCGAGCATAGTCGGTCTCGCTACAGCCCAAAAGGATCCACTTGCCGTCGCTATAGCATACTTCGCACCTTTAAACGTGCTGTTTAACATATGGTTCTGGTACTTCATATGCGTGGTCATCTTATCTCAAGTTGCCTTCAGCATGGGCTACTACTCAGGCATCATCGAAGCGAGTGGATGCGGAAGGATATGGTGTAACGAGTACCTAGCCTATGGTGAGCCTTTCAAATGGCAGGCGGTGTCTTCTGGAGCCGCCTTCGGCTTAGCTCTTCTAATAATCTTTCATAGTCGAAGGTACTTGCTTGGTACAATCAAGGCTGCTTTGGGAATGCTAAGCCCAGAGGAAAAATCGCAACTAGAGAAGAACGAGCCGCTCACCTATAAGGCTACTTATTCGGTTTTCGCCGCATCCTTCGTACTGCTTGTAGCTATGTATCTGGTAATGGGCTTATCGTTGGCATCGGCTTTAATAATTCAGGTAAGCATCCTTCTATTCTGGCTTGCGTTTGCGCGTCAAGTTGGCATAGCAGGCTTCTTCTACATGGGTGAACATAAGACTAACCCTCTCGCAAGGCTACTTCTATATCCGATGGCGCCGGAGCAGTTAAACAGGGATTTTGTTCTGCTTGCGTACTTTACCAATATTCCTATAAACTCTCCGGAGAACGGGTTTCAAGTCGGCGGAAACTTCTTTTCATCGTTCTACGCGTATCAGATGGCAAACCTGACGCGAACGAGTAACCGGAACGTTTTCCTAACCGTACTAGCCGCCTCTGTAGTTCTACCTATTGCGGCGCTTTTCGGCTTCTACTACACAATATATACTCTAGGTATCACTAAGATCTCGGGAAACTGGGCAGTATATGGTTGTAATAAGTTGCTTTCAGACACGGAGGCGTGGAACTTAGCTCCAGCAGCTGAGCCATGGGCTTCCCACTTCTTCATAGGAATATTAATCACAGCTGTCCTCAGTCTTCTCCACGCAAGGTTCGTCTGGTTTCCATTTGAACCGATCGGTTTCACGCTGGCGATAAGTAAAGCTGTGCTTCCATGGGGTATTTGGTCCTCGGCGTTGGTCGCATGGATACTTAAAACCATAACCTTACGCGTCGGTGGGAGCAGACTGTATGAAAACGTAGGCACTCCATTAGCGTCAGGCTTCATAGCCGGCTACATGTCCGTGCTAATCGTCGGAACCATTATAGCACACATCAAGTTCTGGTTCCCATTCTAAACCCCCTATTTTTCCATAATTGGCTTAAGTCTGCTTCTTCACATGTCTGTTCACCCTAGAACATGCGCAGATATTGCTACTGTAGTAATTTTCAGGGAAAATATTTCGGCTGTAGTAAGATGGGTGGTCGAGTGGTCGGATTTTTACGGATAGTGAGAGGACCGCTTCACTGCAGAGCTCTCTCAGACCCTTCCACCGCTCACTACTGCTACTTTTCACAGGCATTTTCCACTATACCCAATCTTCCTCCTCCCGTATTCTCCAGCCCTCATGAAGTGTAGCCAGTCTGCAGTCCTCCGCCTATACTCAAAGTCCAAATCCACCGCGGTCTTGAGCCCCCATAGCCGTGTGGAGAGGTGAGCTTTAAGAAGCCGTCAGATAAAGACTTGAGGGTATGGAGACTTCTCTTGAGGATAAAAGTCGAATGTTCAGCTCTAGTCTAAGAATAAAGAATAAAACTCCAAAAAAGTAGCTAAGACTTATAAGCTTATCAGAAAACAGTTAAAGAACGGTGGAAAATGTCAGTTACAATTCCAAGCTCTTTCACTTTGATGGAAAATGAACGCCCTTATTGGTACAGTAGGCTTAGTTGGAAGGCAAACTGGCTTCTAATACTATTAGGACTTCTAACAATCCCGTTCCTGATCGGAATAATCTTTCTTATAATCGCTTACTTAAGAGTTAAGTCAACAGAATACTTCATAACAAGCCACAGAATGTATGTTAAGTACGGCATAATAGCAAGAAGAGTCTTTGAAATAAAAAATGAGTGGATAACTGGAGTAATCGTTAAACAGGGATTCTTCCAAAGAATACTCAACTATGGCGACATAATCTACAGCACACCAGGACAATATGCAGGCTCCATCATCATGATCGGTGTTTCCGACCCAATGCACATCAGAACGATCATAGAAGATATCCTAAGAAGATTTAAAGAATTCAAAAGGATACAGGAAGATTTAAAAATTATTGAGAGAGAATACGAGCTTGGACGGCTTCCCAGAGAAAAATATGAGGAACTGAAGAAAAAGTACGAAGAAAAACTCAGAATTGCAATGTAAGAAACATGGAAAAAAGCCAAAAATTACAAAACATTTCCATTTTATTTCCCCAATTCTTATTGGGAAACTCACGTTAAGGTCAGAGTTGAAAACTTCACATTGACTTGGACCTGCGACTTGGCTAAGAGTTGCCACAATAAGGGGTTCTTCTACAAATTGAGGAATTGTCGAAAACTACAGGTAAATTTAGTTATTGTGCAATATGAGAAGCATTTAAATAGAATTATAAATTAATTAGATGGATGATGACAAGTATATATGAAATTGTTGTTACGAATATAATCCGCATAGGGTTTGATCGGCTTATAACTAGAATAAATGAATATATGAGAAGAAGGAAGTCTGTTGATTATGTTTTTAATGTTTTAAAAGATGACTTCGAAAAATATCTAAATCTATTTGAGGAAACGTCTAAATTGGTTAAAGAGGAAGTGTTGCCGAATATTCAATCGATTGGAGTTAGAGTTACTGCTGAGCAGTTCAGCTCCATCATTACGACGCTCGTGAAAATATCAGACCTCTACTCTGAGGCCATTCAAACGTTCATAAGTTTGGCGAAGAACTGTAACTATATTTCAAGGAACGAAGGTTTTATGGATTATTTGAAGAAGAGCGATATCCTCATTTACGATTTCATCAACCAAATGAGAGATATTTATGTCGAACCGAACCGTGTAAGAATAGGCGGCAGCTTCTACGTCTTCATAAAGCTATATGAAAGAGAGTTTGGAAGAGAAATTCAGAAGGATGAATTGGAAAAAGCCGTCAAAGAGGCAAAAAGTGGCATTGAAAACTTTAAACGCGCGATGGAAAAACCTCCGAGAGCTAGGAAAAAGCTCTTTAAAAATAAAAAGTTCAAAGAAAGCTATAGAAGACTGCAAGAAGCATGTAAAAATGTAGAAGTCCAACCAGCAGACATCGACTTAAAAGCCTACATACCATCCGGTCTACTTCCAATAGTAACTTTGTTAGAAAGCATCTAAATTAACGGGTTTAAACGTACTAAACGCTGAGTCTAAGAGCTAACATATAAGGGTTTTAGAAGAACTGTTAGCTATATGGGCGTCATCGGTGAGACGTCAAGTCTTATATACGGTTTCACATAAACTATATCCTGTAT
>CAZTSG010000081.1:0-4276 GCA_964616835.1 uncultured Nitrososphaerota archaeon
ACACTATTCGCACCATAAAACACTCAAACCCCCCTTTCTTTCTCCCCCAGAATTTTTTAAATATCTTCTAGCTTTGTAAGATGTCTTAAGATGATTCGACGTTAGTAAAAGTTTTAAGACTGAAGATGTGTCAATAGGCTTATGAAGCTGAATAAGCGTGCTTACCTAGTCTTCCTCTTTGCAGTCTCTCTTCTTCTACTTTTCTCTTCTTATAACTTTTTCACTTGTTTCCAATCCGTCAGGAGGGTTGAAAACCTGCTTGATGAGTATAGTGAAGATTTCAAATCTTTGACAAGTCTTATATCAGACTTATACTACGATGACTATGGTGGAGCATTGCGCGTGAAAGGAGAGGCTACAGGTTTCTTTCACATTGAGAAGATTAATGAAGTGTGGTGGATAATAGACCCTGAGGGGAATGCGTTTATTTCAAAGGGGGTTAACGCAATAAACTTTCAAGGAGATTATTCGCCGACGCTCGGATACAGTCCTTTCAACAGGGCCTTGCTGAAGAAGTATGGGAATTCGGAAGCTTGGGCTAGAGCAACCGTTGCAAGGCTTCGCGAATACGGTTTTAACACTATTGGCGCCTGGTCGAGTGAAGAGCTCTATACTTTAGGGATGCCCTACACGATTATTCTTGACATTGCTGTGAGGGCGGGGGCACAATGGGTTAGCGGCAGGATTACAGATTTCTTCTCAGAGGATTTTGAAAAGGTTGCGGAGGAAGTAGCTGAGGAAATATGTGCACCGAGGAAGAACGATCCGTTTCTCTTAGGTTACTTTACTGACAACGAGCTTAGATGGTCCCCCGACTGGAGGTCTCCTAAACACATTTTCGACGAATACATCGCGCTCGATAAGAACGCGCCGGGAAAGAGAGCGTTAGTAAAATACTTGGAGGAGAAATATGGGAGTATAGGGGAGCTTAATTTAAAATGGGGGACGAGCTTCAACTCTTTTGAAGAAATTCTAGATACTTATGCTCTTCCATCCAGTAGTTCAATAGACTCTGATAGGCTGGGCTTCCTAGAGGTTGTTTCTAAAAGATACTTTCAAGTTTGCCACGACGCAATAAAAAGACATGATCCAAACCATATGATTCTAGGATGCAGATTTGCTTTCAGACCTCCTGACGAAGTTTTAAAGGGTTGCATAGGCTATGTAGACATAGTTTCGATGAACAATTACGGATGGGACCCCCCGATTGAAGATCTTAGGGCGATGCATGCTTTAACAGGTCTTCCAATAATGATTACGGAGTTCTCGTTCAAAGCGATGGACTCCGGATTGCCAAATACCAGAGGCGCTGGATCACCCTTGGCAACACAAAAAGACAGGGCAGACCGTTTTGAAAAATACGTTAGTAAACTTCTGTCCGAGCCCTACGTAGTCGGCTACCACTGGTTCCAATACGCAGACCAGCCAGCGCAGGGAAGGTTTGACGGTGAGAACAGTAATTTCGGCCTTGTTAACATAGAGGATGAGCCATGGACGATTTTAGTTACAAGGGCTACGATAGTTAATCTTAAAGCTGAACTCCTACACGCTAGATCCGTGGAAGAATCCAGTTCACCCTAGTTTTTTAAGTGTGAATTTGCCGCATTTTTTAGATACGTTTCTAATCTCTGAAGCAACGCGAAATTCTTCCCATTTCCCAACCGATTTTAATCTTTTGTTGAAAAATTGAAATGATTCGTCAATTATGTTAAAAAACTATAAATATTGTAAACGCTTGACATGATTGGTGTAGAAAGATGGGGGACAAGCCCATTTACTTAGACCCCTCGGCCCCGGTGGAGCTGAGGGTGAAAGACCTTCTGAGAAGAATGACGCTTGAAGAGAAAATAGCTCAGCTCCAATGCCTCTGGCTGAGAATAGGGATGGAAGTGCTTTCCGAGGATAAGTTTAAAGAATTAGCTGGAAAGGGCATTGGAGAAATAGCGCGTGCGTCAGGCGCATTAGGAGTTAAGCCGGGGGAGGGCGCAAGAATAGTTAACAAAATCCAAAAGTTTTTAGTGGAGAAAACTAGGCTGGGCATACCTGCCATAATCCATGAGGAGTGCTTAACCGGCTTCTTAGCAATGGGTGCTACAGTCTTTCCTCAAGCAATCGGCTTAGCTAGTACCTGGGATCCTGAGCTCATTGAAAAAATCGCTTCTGCGATAAGGAGACAGATGAGGGCGTGCGGAGCTCATCAGGGTCTTGCACCAGTCCTCGATGTTGCAAGGGATCCGAGATGGGGTAGAACGGAGGAGACTTATGGAGAAGACCCGTATCTCGTCGCACGCATTGGGGTTTCTTACATTAAGGGTCTTCAAGGAGAGGATTTGAGAAACGGTATAATTGCTACTGCTAAGCATTTTGCTGCCCACGGTTTTCCAGAAGGCGGTAGGAATTGCGCGCCAGTTCACGCTACTCCGAAGGAGTTTAGAGAAGTATTTCTATTTCCGTTTGAAGCCGCGGTTAAGCTGGCTAGAGTATACTCGATTATGAATGCTTATCACGATGTAGATGGAGTGCCGTGTGCTTCTTCAAAGACTCTACTCACCGACATTTTAAGAGGAGAGTGGGGGTTTGACGGATTTGTGGTTTCAGACTATTTTGCCATAAGGATGCTTGAGAACTTCCATTACGTTGCTTCAGACGCTAAGGACGCTGCTGCAAAGGCGATTATAGCAGGCATAGATGTTGAGCTGCCTGTAGTGGACTGTTACGGTAAGCCCCTTTTAGATGCAGTAAATGAGGGCCTGGTGTCTGAGGGGATAGTGGACACTGCCGTATCAAGGGTTTTAAAGGCTAAGTTCCTGCTAGGTCTGTTCGAAAACCCTTACGTTAAGGCTGAGGAGGCCGCTGGACAACTGGATAAAGAAGAGGATAGGGCTCTAGCCCTCAGGGCTGCTAGAGAATCCATAGTCCTACTCAAGAATAATGGTGTTTTACCGATACCCAGTACAATAAGGTCTATAGCAGTAGTCGGTCCTAATGCTAGCAGTAAGAGGAATCTTCACGGAGACTATAGCTTTACTGCGCACATGGATAGCAAGGACAAGCCCCCTGGCTATGACGAAGTATTTGAAGAGGGTGCTGTGAAGACTGTCAGCATACTCGAGGGCATTAAGAACAGAGTCTCCGCCGGCGTTACTATTAATTATGCGAAGGGCTGTGACGTAACGGGGGATTCGAAAGAAGGCTTCAAGGAGGCTGTTGAAGCAGCTATGAAGTCAGACATAGTGATAGCAGTAATGGGAGAGAAATCGGGCATGTTTGAAGCAGGTACTTCAGGAGAAGGCTGCGACAGCTACTCGCTAAGGCTTCCAGGCGTACAGGAGGATTTAATGAGGGAGCTCTGCAACACCGGCAAACCGATAGTTTTAGTCCTGGTAAACGGTAGGCCGCTTTCACTTGGATGGATAGCCGAGAAGTGTTCAGCAATAGTCGAAGCATGGTACCCCGGTGAAGAAGGAGGCAATGCTGTGGCAGACGTTCTCTTCGGATACTACAATCCTGGGGGCAAGCTTCCAATAACGTTCCCTAAGGACGTGGGGCAGATACCGTTAAACTACAGTAGGAAGCCTTCATCCTTTAGGAATTATGTGGGGATGGATGCTAAACCATTATTCCCATTTGGACATGGACTAAGCTACACGCGTTTTGAATACAGCTCGCTGGAGATAAGCCCAAGCACCATTAGCTCTACGGGGCATGTTAAAATACGCTTCAAACTGAAGAATTCAGGAGAAAGAGAGGGCGACGAAGTCGTACAGCTGTATGTAAGAGACGTGGTTGCCAGTGTCTCAAGGCCGGTGATGGAGCTTAAGGGATTTAAGAGAATAAGCCTAAACCCTGGGGAGGTGAAAGAAGTGGAGTTTACTCTCTTCGCCGAACAGCTTGCATTCTACGACGAGTATATGAGGCTGGTTGTTGAACCAGGGGCTTTCGAATTGATGATCGGGAGCTCCTCTGAAGACATAAGGCTGAAAGGAGAGTTTAGGATAATTGGAGAAACCAGGGTAATTAAGAATAGAACCATCTTCTTCAGCGAAGTTGAAGTAAAATAGTTAATGCTTTTTCTCCTCTAAATTAATACTAAAAATATTGTGTCTAGAGCTAAATACTGTTAGCCTCTCAGGAAAGTGTTAAATTCAGAGAATGCAACCATTCCTACGAATGGCTGAGGAACAGTTCTTTCAAATGTTCCTTGAGAAGATTCGTGAATCGATAAGCAGGCTTAAACCAATAGATCTACAAGACTCTTTTTTCAGAACTGCTTACT
>CAZTSG010000082.1:0-4261 GCA_964616835.1 uncultured Nitrososphaerota archaeon
TCATCTCAGCCAGTTTCTTAGCTCTTGCAGCAGCATTCTTATCGGGTGCAACCACATAAGCATTCTCAAACCCGTTTTCAAGGTAGAATTTTGCGAAGGAACGGGTCACGTCTATTACAATCCTGTTCTTAAACCCCTGGATGGCTGATTCGCTATGGGGCTCAACAAGTGCCACGCGGTCAGCGCCAGCAGCCTCTATCATCTTGGCAATCAAGTGCGCTGAAGCAGTCTCGCCGGGTAGGAAAACTTTGTCTTGACGAGCGTAAGCCATATACGGGATGATGACTGAAGCAACTCCGCCGCCATTAGTTTTGAAAGCAGAAATCAATTGCAACAGTAGCATTAAATTTCTATCTTGTGGAGGAGACAAGGATTGAACTATAAGCGCGTCAACACCCTTAACATCTTCAAGCAGCCTTACGTACGCTTCTCCATCAGGAAATTCCTTAGTTTGAACACTGATTTTCTCCAAGCCTGTGAGCAGGCAAATCTTCTCGCCCAGACTCCTACTGGCCGGGCCAATCATGATCTTCAAGATACACAACCCTCTTGAACAAGGCTTTTTAAATTTTCCAACCCACAAAATGCAATCGAATCTTAATAAAGCTAGAAAAAGCGTCTTAAAATAGGTATCTATGGTCAGAAAGTTTTCGTAGTCAACTCATCGAAGGCGCTAATACTACTCCCAGTATTTTGCAACTTTTGAGGAACGATACGCTGGGATTACGATGATATTACCATCTTCCTTCTTGAAAACTACGATGAGCACATTATTATTTGTTTTCATAATGCTTTTATACATACCGTGCTCAACTATAACTTTGTTGGGAGATTCTATGCATTTTAAAATATCCTTGGGCAATATTTTCCTTTGCCTAATTCTTTCTAACGCGTGCATCGTATAAATGATTTTCAAGGTTTAACTAAAATCTCTATACCCTTCATAAAGAGTTCGCCGACATCTGTTTTTGATTTCGAGAAATTTATTACCTCGATGCCAATTACTTCACCATTCTTGTCAAAGTCAACGATTAAATCCTCCCTGACTTCGACACTATCGACAATATCGCCGTCCTTCACCCTGATGTATAACGCATCAGCCAAGGGATCATAATTAACCCTATACTCCATCTCATTTAAAAAATAAATATGACGGATTTAAAGCTTCCTATAAACCGGCCTTGGGGCACGCTTAAATTAAGAATATAGCCAAAGCATCGGAGATGAGAAAAGAATGAAAAAACTGGCTCCGAAAGTTATTACAACCATTTCTCCTTCGGGAACAGGAACAACCCTACTCCGGCGCACGCCCATTGAAGAGGCAAGCTTCTACTTCAAGGAATAGGATCCATTACTTCTATGTTCTCGATTTTCTTGAAGACCCCGTCATGGGTAGCTATTCTTCTAATGCCTGTGGCTTTCATTGCTGCGAGGATTACACTATCTCTACCACCAATCCCGATTTTAGCGTATTTCATGAGCTGTTCAAAAGCAATCCTAGCTATATCCATGTCCAGGTCGACAAGCTTTAACGTAGATAGGTTTTGTATAGTGGAAAGCTTTCTTCTAAAATTTTCTTTCGGCAGATTGCGAAAATAGTGTGCAACTTCCATGAGCGTTACGACATTAGAATAATGCCCTCTCGAACAGCTGTCCTCACGGGTTTTATTACGTACCTGTGTTCTGGTAAGCACTGGTCAAACCAATAAATCCAATAGTCGGCATCCACGTAGATCATTGCTTCTCCCAGATTTCCTTTAGCCTTAATGGATTAACCCTGGGAATTGGGTTGCCTTCTTTTATGCAACCTTCCATTTCATGGATGAATTCCTCAGGAGCTACGGGTCTCATTATGACTATTTTCCCCCTTTCTAGAGCCAGCTTAACTTTGGCTCCTTCACGCAACCCTAATCTTTGACGTAAATTGGCGGGGATTACGATCCTGCCCTTCTTGTCTATAACAGCCTCCATGTCCCACTACATCTTAATATTTAAGCATTGCTAGCTGGTCACAAACGAAAACGTAATTCTTGACTTATCGTTTTCGAGACTATGTTTCTCTAAAAATCCCTTGAAATTTTTAATTCTACAAACAATAGTCCGATGAAGGTTAGCGGGGAGTTCGTTGAGAACGATGTTGTGCTCATCTCTTTCTCAATAATTGCTTAAAACATTGTATTAGTAGGATGCGATTGGAGATTACTAATCAAATGTAACATTTTTGTATTCTGTCACAAAATTTAAATAGTGGATGTTGGTAGGAAGCGTGCATGAAAGGAGATGGGAAGAGCTTGGTTCATCGATACACTACGTTTGAAATTGTCTTCGCCGCCCTGTGTGCTAGCCTAGCTATTTTCCTGACTCTCTACAAGGTTGTTTTCGCCTTTCCAGTACTTCCATATCTTGAGTTTGAGCTGGCGGAGATACCTGTGGTTATTGCTTTTTTAATAGGGGGGCCTTTCCCCGGGCTGCTTTCCTCGGTGATATATTGGATTATACTTACTCTCGTGGGCAAGTGGACTCCTATAGGGCCGGCTATGAAGTTTCTGGCAGTAGCCCCTACCATCCTAGGCTTGTGGGCGGGTTTCGCCTTGAGTAGGAGGCTTAGGAAGAATCCGAGTATCGCTTTTTCAATGCTCATGGGGATTGTGCTGGCTATGGTTGCGAGGGTTGTTGTTACTTCCTTGATGAATTTGTTGGTGCTCTGGTGGCTTTTCCCCTTCTTTCTCAATGAGGCTGCCAAATACCTTAGTGCTACTATAGGTTTTCAAGCGGATTCTCCTTTTGCCGTATTGGTAGTTACGCTAGTTTTCACAGCTTTGTTTAACATTCTGCATTTGTTTCTCTCCGTAATTCCCTCTTATTACCTTGTTAATAAGGTTATTGCGCACGTGAAGCCGATGAGTGTTAGGGGGGCATGGTATCAAAGGACCCTTTCAGAGACACATTCTGTTAAGGGCTTCGGAGAGTAAACCATTTAAACAGCTTTGTTGATGCTTGTCCATGGCTGAGCTTGATGCTTCGAAGCTTCCGGGTGACGCTTTGAAGGAGTTGAGAGAGTTTCTTGAGAAGAAGCTTGGGGAGGTTAAGGAGGCTGGTGGAAAGATTACGGTTGAGAAAGTTTCCAATACCAGGCTGAGGAAGGCTGCTCGATGGTTCCTGTGCAGGAAGAAGCTGAGCGATGAGTACAGGGTCTTATCCGACGGGAAGAAGCTGACTATAAGGAAGAGGAAAGGCTAAAGCGCGTAGGTTGAATACAGCGATCTTCCGGATATTTCTCCGGCGAAACTGTGCAGCATTAGCTTTCTAACAGTATCGTTGTCGAAACCGTGGCCTAGGAGCCATCCTAGCTTAACGTAGGCGACTTCGCTAAGCATGTCTTCGCAATACACTACTCCAAGCTTAGCCATTATCCTAGCGTTCCTGTAGACATACGGGTTTACTCTTCCGAAGATGCATTGGGTAGTCATCGCGAAGAAAACCCCTTCTTCCAGGCCTCTCTCAACGCTTCGAACCCATGAGAGGCTCTTGTCAAGCGGCTCGGTTGGGACATGCCCCATGCCTGTTCCCTCTATGACTATACCTTTGTAGCCTTTGTCTATGAGGAAGTCGATTATCTCCGGGCTTGAGCCAGGGTATGCTTTGACAAGCGCGGTCTTCGGTTCGAAAGCATCGTCTACAGTAGGAGGATCCTTACCCCTAGGCCTTAAGTCTTTAGCAATGGTTTCAATCCTGCCGTCCGGCCAAACCCTTGCCAGAGGCGGAGAGTTAATCGGCTTGAAAGCATCCCTCCTGGTTGAGTGCATCTTCCTGACTCTCGTACCTCTGATAAGATAGTTGAAGGTGTCTCCCGACTCGGAATGCATGCATACTACGACTTCCCCGATGTTTGCTTTAGCAGCGGCGTGGAGGCCGCATATTATGTTCATGTCAGAGTCTCTTGAACCCCTGTCGCTAGACCTCTGCGAGCCGACGAGCACGATCGGAGAGTTCAAGCCCCTCAGCATGAAGGATAGCGCTGCGGAAGTATAGTGCATCGTATCGGTCCCGTGGAGTATCAGAATTCCGGCATCACCCTGGCTTAGGCTTTCTGCAACCTTTCTGGCTATTGCCGACCATTCTCTATGCGTCATGTCTTCGGATGCGAGGCTGAAAAGCCGCTCTACTCTCCTC
Source organism: uncultured Nitrososphaerota archaeon (assembly GCA_964616835.1). Classification (GTDB taxonomy): domain Archaea; phylum Thermoproteota; class EX4484-205; order EX4484-205; family JAAOZP01; genus JAAOZP01. The sequence continues at coordinate 4,174 of CAZTSG010000082.1, forward strand.
AAATAGGCTATTTTAAGGGCCTCTGGAACATTGTAGAATATTTCCTCAGGGGTGAAAAGCATGGAGACGCCGCCGGTGTAATAGTCTA
>CAZTSG010000083.1:0-4252 GCA_964616835.1 uncultured Nitrososphaerota archaeon
AGGGTCTGGAGGTGGGGTGAGGGTTGAACAGCAGGGGGCAGATGAGGACTGTAGAGGCTCTGCTGGCCAGTGGAATAATCGCGGTAGCGATGACTGTGATGTTAAACGTCGTAAGGCCTCCTGACCCCTACGTCACTAAGTCTAGAAGCGATTTCACAAGGTATTGCTACGATTTCCTTATGAGCCTTGCGGACGAGGAGGTTTTCGACAGGGTTATGTTCACCCCGGAGGGTATGCGCCGGGATTGGGAGGGGTTGATGAAGAACATGCTTAACGCTCTACTGCCCCCTGGTGTCCTCTACAACATGATTGTGTACAACATGACTCAGACCGGAGTCGTTGTGGAGCATGTCCCCTTGGGGAGGGTTTCAAACGCTTCCCCAGAGGACTTCAAGACCGCCCTTGAGGCTACTGGTGCAGACATAACGTACACCACGAGGAGCAGGTGGGTGTTGAAGATCCACCTTGAGCTAGCTAGGAGGTGAGCATGTTGCCGGATTCATTAGGCTGGAGGAATGGGCAGCTCGTACTTGTTATGAGCATGGTGCTCGTGATAGTCATACTTTCCGCCGCGACAATAATATACTTAACCTCGATCCAGCACCTCTTCTTCAACTACAACCCGAGCAGGGAGGTTATCCTGAGCATAGACTCTGATTTCCAGAGGGTTCTGACAAGGATACTGGCCAATGCTACGATGCAGTATAACAAGACGAGGACTGAAGCCTCCGACATAGACGAGATGAAGGAGGCTAGGACGCTGGCTAATAAAACGTTCTCATACTGGTTCCTGGCGACGCAGGCTGCTTACGCCGGCAAGGGTCTAAACATAGAGACGGAGTGGATAGGAGATACGATACAAGAGGAGAAGGATATTGCGGTAAAGATAGGTTGGATTGATAGGCAGGGAAGGTCAGACTGTATTCGTCCTGTTCAACGCTATCCCGCTAGGTCTCTTGAGAAGAAGCTGGTTAAGCTCTTCTGGTACAAGCCTAACAGCATCTCTGCAATAGGCTCTAAGATCAGCGTGGACTCCGTTGCCAAAGGGATAGTCGGCTGGGAGTCTACTCGCATCCTTCTGCTCAACCTGACAATAACCTCGATATGGGGGGATGAGAAGGACGGCCTCGTCTACGTGAACACGGTGGTTCTAAGAGAAGACGAGGAGCCCGTTAGCAATCTTAAGAAGGATAGTTTTGAACTCTACTGGTTCGACCCAACAGTCCCCCAAGAGGAATTCTGGTGGAAAAGGGCTGAGAGCAGTGATATAGTTGAAGTAAGGTATAACGGTGGGGGGAACTACACGCTAATCCTCAAGCCTAACTTCCATGACCCGGACAGGCAAGGCTCATTCTGGAAATGGGGGAGCGACCCCGGCTACTTCCAGTTCATAATAGTCCGGGTTAAGGACAGCAGGGACATAATCGTCGAGGCGTACAGCTACCCGGGGATAGAGTACGTGATACGGGAGAACGCTGTAGAACCTTATTACCCGGATGAGCCTGCCAAGACCAAGGAGACCTACGTGTTCGAGCTTCTTCCAAACGGCACACTATACTGGTTCAACACTGTCCTCCCAGTGAGGACGGAGAAACCTGTTCCACCAATACCCATCCCCCCTGTTAAACAGCTTAGAGTATACGCTACGGTTAACTACCAAAGCGACCCTGACAACTTTGTTGAAGTGCCCTACCAAGTCGAGGTCTGGGACAGCAGGTATCTCTGGCCCAGTAGTACGAATTTCCTAGGCTGGAGGAAAAGGTTCACGAACGGTGCTAAGCTGGTTTTCGAAGTGAACTATCCGCCGGGATGCAGGAAGCAGGCGGTAAGAGTAGTCTGGCTTGAAGACTGCGATGCTGAGGTTCCGGATTACAGGATTGAGATGAAGGTATCCGGGGGATTGGCGAGAGTTGATACTGGGAGCTACATACTCTGGATAGTCGTCGACAGAGAGGAGGCGTCGCGCCACTTCCCGCACGTCGACTGGTCGCTAAGCTTCAGGGACAGGTTCAATACTTCTCATGTCGAATACATACTGACTGCTTACGACTCTTATCTTTCCGACGCCTACTATATCCCTATTAAATTCCCCGAGGACGAGTGGAGCATAGTGCCGGAGCCAGACCCAAGAACCGGTGTTGTGAGGGCTCCCGCGAGGATCGTGGCCTTCAGGAAGTCTGACAGAGTAGTTTACACTTCCCCCCATCCGAAGCAGGGGCAGGAGGTGCGTGACGAGATATACTACGAGGACATGGTCTTCATACCCTACAACGTTCCATACTTCCTCTACTCCGTCAACGCGCGCTGGAAGAAGAGCTTCGATATAGAGTACAGCTACCTGGTTTTCGCAGGCATGATAGGAGGCTTTCCCGATAACAGTTATTCCTCTCAAACAATACAGAGGTTTAAATGGGGATCTTTGCTCGAGAGCGAAAACCCTAAACGCGTAGTCAACGGGACCTTCAACAACGTGAACTCCTACACTCCGCACAGGGGGTACGCTATTGGGCAACAGGTCGGGTCCGGAGCATACTCCTACTGGATAGCATTATACAATGAGAGCTGGGGGACAGCGCTTTTCGCCTCGAAACAGCTCCTAGACCTGCTGGATGCCTACGGGAAAGCGTATAAGAAGGGCGGTAGCGAGGTCGACCAGCTCTTCGTATGGTCGAGGGGACTGGGTGCAAGCAGGTTCATGGAGTACGATGCTATAAGGCTTGAAGCCAAGGGCAGTAGCTATCAGAAAACAACGATAGACCCCTCTAAGACGCCGAAAGTAGAGTTTAAGTTCGCCGGCTTCCTCATCGGAGGAGGAATAGCGGATGATAGCTCTAAGTATGATGATGACAACACTTGGTATGACGGGGGGAGGGAATACCCTAGGCCTTTCAGCGTATTATATGATCCGGCAGGCGGCGAAATAGTGGATATTAAGCTTTACCAGAGGAGTGCTTTCGCCTACGACGATTTCTCTGAAAACCCGTTCTCCACCGGGAGTTTCGCCGCGCCTAATCCCGGCTCTTGGAGCCATGACCCGAACAATGGGTGGTTACGCGGCACTTCTCCAGACGGCTCATTCTGCGTAGCGTACTCTACTACAAGAATACCTGCAGGTACGCGCACGGTCTACGTGCTTACTAAAGCACGGTATTACACTTCGAGTGTTGAACAGTATGCTGGCTTAACGATGCTCGACGAGTCGGTGAGCAACTTCTACCTATTGGGCTTTCAAAGATATAGGCAGGGGAACAACTATAACTTAAGAAGACTGGGAATATGGAGGCAGAGATCAGGGCAGTGGAACCCCTGTGCACAAAGCTTGAGCCTGAGCTTCCCCGACGGAGCTTGGTCGTTTTTCCTAGGCAGTAGAACACTCGTTGGACAGTATAATGGCCGTATGGAAATAACTGCATACAACTCTCAAGGAAGTTCAATAGGGTCTTCCTCTGCAAATGACAAGCAGATTGATGTGAACCTGGTTGGCCTCGGCCTGTACGACGCGACTCCTAATGACGGGAACAGGATAAGCGCTGATTTCGACTTCTTCATAGCGTGCGCTGATGCTGATCCCAGGACTGTTACCGTGAGGAACCTGAGGTCAGGGTATAGAGTTATTATTAGAGATAGTGGTGGTAATATTGTTGCTCAAGCTACGGCAACCTCCGGCTCCGTCACTCTCAACATGATAACTAACCCTGTTATTAAGGGCGGGAGCATAGAAATAAGGGATAATAGGGGCGTGTTGCTTTTCACGAAGACTTTCAACTTAATTCTCGGCGGAGACGTCTACAGCGTTGTTACAAGCAATCCTTCTGTGAATCCAGTTAAGGAATGCAACATGTATTACAGGATGTTTACTTGCAGAACCGTGGAAAACAGTGGGGTCGACGATATGCCGACTATAATCGACATTCATCCTGCTTATTAAAAACTGATGCTCGTTCACTTTCAGCCCTTTAACTACGGATCCCGTTTGGCAGCGTTTTCACCCCATTCCTCTTAATGCATAATGATACATGGGGTCTGCGATTTTGTAAAGCTTGTTCTCCTTCCCACTAATCCATTTTAACCAGTTTCTAAAGCAGGGTTGAAACGTTTTTATCCTATGCTACTCCATATTTCGCCCCAACCATATCCTTCACCTCAGACCATTAGAGTGGGCTGTAGATAGGGCTTTTCAGGATTGCAAAGTATTTGTCTGAGTTAAGCCTTTTGAGAAGCCTCGGTATTTCCAATCTGGCTGTTCGCGATG
>CAZTSG010000084.1:0-4181 GCA_964616835.1 uncultured Nitrososphaerota archaeon
AAACCCGGGTTGTTAACCTTACCGGTGAGGGAGAAGCACTTCGTTCCAGTGCAATTCTTTGAGCCAATGCTTGCGAACCACTCGCTGCCCTTCAGCAATATGACTGGAACGTTTGCAAGCGTTTCAACATTGTTTATCAGCGTAGGCTTGCCCCAGAGGCCTGACTGCGCAGGGTACGGGGGCCTGGGCCTGGGCATTGCTCTACGCCCCTCTATGGAGGCAAGTATGGCTGTTTCCTCTCCTGCTACGAACGCACCGGCTCCAAGCCTTAGCTCAATATCGAAGCTGAATGATGTTTCGAAAATCTTTTCTCCAAGAAAGCCTATAGACCTTGCTGCTTCAATAGCCTTCTTCAAAGTCTCTACTGCTAGAGGATATTCACTACGCACGTAGATGTAGCCCTTGTTCGCACCCACAGCGTAAGCAGCTATTGCCATTCCTTCTATTATCGCATGAGGGTCGGCTTCAGCAAGAGTACGGTTTGCGAAAACACCCGGGTCCCCCTCGTCTAGATTAGCTATCACATACTTAGGCGACCCCGGGGCTCTTGCAACATACCTCCATTTCAACCCTGTTAAGAAGCCTGCGCCGCCCCTCCCCTTCAACCCGCTTAAAGCAACCTCTTCTATCACACCCTCCGGAGTCATTCTGGTAAGGGCCTTGAGCAAAGCATAATACCCGCCTACAGCAATATAGTCCTCTATTCTCAAAGGGTCTATTTTCCCAGCGTTCCTCAAAACTATTCTAAGCTGCTTCTTGAAATATGCTTCGTTACTGTAGAGCATGCTTTTAACAGGCCTGCCGTTAACAATATGCTCCTTAACTATCTCCCTGGCCTTCTCAGGAGTAACGTTCTGGTAGAGGTAATCGCCCGGCTCCACTAGGACTGCGGGAGCTATAGAGCATGTTCCTATGCACCCCGTCCTGGCTACGTAACACTCTCCCTCCACTCCAAACTCTTTAACAGCATCCTTGAAAGCACTTAGCACTCTAAGGGCTCCGAAAGGCATGCAGCCGCTTGAACAGCAAACGTTTATCCTGTAACGATAGGACTTTCTGAGCTCAGACTCTTTCTGGGCTAGGCTGCGTAACTCATCTGGCTTCAACCTTCTCAGCCTCCAGAACAGCCTTAATCCTTTCCAAAACTTCTTCCGGCGTAGCCTTTCCAATGGTTTCCCCGTCTACGATGGCGTTGGGCGCCATTGCACAAGCCCCTATGCATCTGGTTACGAAAAGGGATAGCTTACCGTCTTCTGTTGTACCTCCCCTCTTGAGATTGAACTCTTTCTCTATTGCTGAAACAATTGCTTCAGCACCCTTAACGTAGCATGCTGTACCCATGCAGACCGTGACAACGTGAGCGCCCGGCTTCTTCAGCTTGAAAAGATTGTAGAAGGTTGCTACACCGTAGACGTGGCTCGGCGGAAGGCGTAGAGTTCTAGAAATATGCATTAGGAGATCTCTATCTAAATATCCGTAGAGCTCTTGGGCTGTGTGAAGTATTTCGAGCAGAGCATCCTTCCTGTAATTATGCTGCTTAATGGCTGCTTCGAGAAGCATTAAACGCCTATCCGTTTTCAAACCGATCTGCCGAGCCCCACTATTCGGCATTTCTCAGCCTCCAAAACCCGCAGGTTAATAATATTTAAGAGTTTGCTTTTTCCACTCTTGCGTCTAAAAGCAGTCTAGCTTTATGCGTGGGCACTACTAATGATGCATTTTGCGTTGTATGATGAAAAGGAAGGTTTATAAAAAAGACGATGAAAGCATTAGAGGCTAGAATGTCGTTCGTATTAAAGAGGGAGGAGCTTCCCCATTTTTCCAGACACATACTGGCCAAAGGCTACAGCCTTTTCGCACCTGTAAAAGTAAACGCTCGAAGCTCTTTCAGGAAGATCGAAGATGGAAGGGTTGAGGATATCTCTCTGGATTACATCAGGACTACTATGCCTCCTCTCAAAACCCTCCTCATACCTCCGAGGGAAGTAATGCTGAGAATTAGAGATGGGAAGATTGAGGAAGTGCTTCCCGATCCCAATGCTAAGACCGTGGTGCTTGGAGTTCATTCATGTGACGTGAACGCTATGAACCTTTTAGAGAGAGTATACATGGATCGCCCCAAGGACCCTTATTTCGAGGCTAGAAGGAATAATCTTATAGTAATTGCTTTAAACTGTAAAAATGCTGACGAATACTGTTTCTGCACGTCTTTCGGAACAGGCCCCTCTTTGGAAGAGGGCTTCGACCTGCTTCTGACCGATTTAGGGGACAGGTTTCTTATGGAAGTCGGTTCGAGAAAGGGAGCTGAGCTAATAGAAGACTTCTACATGCCCAAGGCTTCTAGCACAGACTTCATGGAGAAGGATGACTCCATAAGGAGGGTGAAGGGGATGATAAGGAGGCATGTTAACACCGCTGGCATCCAGAGAGTGATGACGGGAGCATTGTACAACCCGATTTGGAACGAGCTTGCGGAAAAATGTACTGGATGCGGTTCCTGCAACATGGTTTGCCCAACCTGCTTCTGCTTCAACGTTGTAGATGAGCCTGAGCTTGACTCAGGCAGTGTTTTAAGGACAAGGACATGGGACGGTTGCCTACTCTGGGAGTATGCTGAAGTGGCTTTAGGCGGGAACTTTAGGAGGGATTTGTCAGCCAGGATAAGGCAATTCGTAAACCATAAGATGAACTACTGGCTGAACCAGTATGGTTCTCTAGGATGCGTGGGCTGCGGGAGATGCGTAGAGCAGTGTCCAGCCAAAATAGATATAACGAATATAGTCGCTAGGTTGAGGGGTGAGACGCTGTGAGCAGCATGTCTGAAAACCCTTACGTGCCTGTTTTCGCGAAGGTGATAGACGTTAGAGACGAAAACCCGATAACAAAGACGTTCAGGCTCAGAATGGTGAACGGTGAAGCATTAAGGTTTAGACCAGGGCAGTTCGACATAATCTCCTATTTCGGCGTCGGAGAGTCAGCGTTCTCAATCTGCTCTAGTCCGGAGGAGAAGAATGTTTTCGAAAACACTGTTAGGAAAGTGGGCAGGGTTACTACCGCGCTCTTCAACGTGAAACCTGGGGAAACGCTTGGAGTCAGAGGGCCCTATGGCAAGCCCTGGCCTCTTGAGAAGATTGTGGGAAACGACCTTATACTGATAGGTGGGGGAATGGGCCTCGCTCCATTGAGGCCAGTTATACACTACATTGCTAAACACAGGGATCTCTACGGTTCTGTCGACATACTCTACGGGGCTAGGACGCCTAGCGACATGATATATACTTACGAGTTTGAATCTTGGAGGAACATTCCGAACACGCGTCTCTACTTGACAGTGGATTATGTTCCTCCAGGAGTACGATGGGAGCATGATGTCGGTGTTGTGACTGAGCTATTGAAATACGTGAAGCCGAGGATGCGTTACACGACAATATTCGTCTGCGGGCCTGAGATAATGATGAAGTTTACTGCACAGCTGCTGCTTAGAATGGGCTTCTACCCTTCGGAGATCTTCTTATCCTTAGAGAGGAGGATGAAATGCGGAATAGGGAAGTGTGGACACTGTCAGATAGGTTACAAGTATGTTTGCAAAGACGGCCCGGTCTTCAACCTGGAGGAGATAGGCCTCCTCCCGGATGTTATTGAGTGAGGTGTTTAAAGATGGTTGATAAATTGAAAATAGGGATTTTCAAACTAGCGTCGTGTTCAGGGTGTCAAATGGTGCTGGTGCACTTAGAAGAGAGTTTGCTGGAAATTTTGAAACATGTCGAAATAAAATACTTCAGGATGGTTACTGATGATGATTTTCCGGAGGAACCCTTGGATGTTGCTATCATTGAGGGCGCTGTCACCAACGAGGAGGAGGCGACCATGGTGAAGAAGGTGAGGCGTGTTTCAAGGTTCCTGGTTGCAGCAGGGGCATGCGCGACCTCAGGCGGGTTGAACGCGATTAAGAACGTTACTCCAGAAGGAGAGGTGGAGCGCACAGTATACCCTATGCCGGAGTACGTGAGGTCTGGGAAGGCTTTCGGCTTAAATGAATACGTTAATGTCGACGCATACTTATACGGTTGCCCGATAGACAAGAGAGAACTGGTCAACACGTTAATGTCGCTCATCATGCGTGTCCCACCTTACATACCCGGCCTCACAGTCTGCATGGAGTGTAAGATGAACGGTAATGA
>CAZTSG010000085.1:0-4118 GCA_964616835.1 uncultured Nitrososphaerota archaeon
CCCGAGTTGGCTACGCTATGAATTACAGCTCTGAATACTCTCCACCAGCCCCCTCATTGAAAATCAAGCTCGCGAGACCGTTCTCCGACCATTCGCTGGAGCTCCAAGCTAAGTTGGATACGGGTGCCGACATGACTGTCATACCACAGCGCGCTGTGAGCGAGCTTAGGCTCATTCCAGCCAGCAGAGTATCCGTCACATCTTTTGACGGACAAAGGATTTGGAGATACACATATTTCGTAAACCTCTCCTTCAACGGCTTCGAGTATAAAATGGTTGAAGTAATCAGTGCCCAGCACCGCGACGTGCTTCTAGGCAGAGATATTCTAAACAGATTGAAAATCATCCTAGACGGTAAAAACCTAAACTTCAGCCTCTTCGACCCGTGAAGAAACTACGTGTGAAAACGAAAAATAAGGCCCAAAACTTATAAAACACTATCAAGATCAAGAAAAAATTAAAATATAAGTCAGCAGAAAATAACAGCTTAGGCGAGGTAGCTCAGCCTGGGAGAAACGAAAAAGATTCCCAAGAGCGCCCGGCTGAAGATATACAAAAGGTATATCTGCCACCGGGGTGTCGTCGGTTCAAAGATTGGCGGGAAAACTGCCGATCGAATACATCCGGCCCTCGCCACATTTCTCAAACTTACCTTCTATGAAATCAAAAGGCACAAGGATCATAGTCTTCCTATTCCAAGGGCTTGACCTCATCAAACTGTTATTCAAGGAATGAAGTAAAGTATCCATCCGTAGTTTAAGAAGTGAGCTATACAGGAGAGTTCAAGCCTTTAATGCTGCCGACCATAATTGCATAGAAAAGGTCTTCACAGCTTGTTAACTTTTGAACGTAAGGTCTCCGGAACGCTTAATATTATGGGTATTATTACAAACACCTCCATTAAGAGCGGTAGGATGAGAACCAGCTCCTCTAAACCCTCTTGCCAGAGGAAACCCCCGAGCAGGAACGCCGGTACTGAGAGAAAATCGAATACTCCGGTTATGCCAAACCACCTGCCTCTTTTCTCCATTGGAACGACTTCCCAGAACATGGTTATGAACGGTATGAAGCTAAGATCGCTGAATCCACCCGTCAGGCCTAAAGCACCTAAGAACCCTGTCAACACGAGCATTTGAGGATTGGGAGCAACGATCAGAATAAGCGTGCCAAGGTATTGAGGGGGCGTGTGATAAGGAATGTTTTCTTGCGCCCTATCCTATCAGCCATAATTCCTATCGGGATTTGTAGGAGAGCAGAAACCACAAGCCCTACAGTGCCCACTAAACCAAGAACATAGGGATCAGCACCCCTCGAGTAAACCATCCAAATCGTTACGAAAGGCATCGAAATACTGGTTCCGAACCGCCATAACCCTATTAACGATATCCATTTTCTTAGATTGTCCTTGCCTCTAAACAGATCCCTGAAGCTCTCTAAGAAACTCGTTCTGCCGGCTCTCTCTATAGGCTCTCTGACAGTTGAGCGAATACGTAACTCCTCAAGCTTTAAAACGATGAAAGTAGCCGCTAAAACAATAATTAAGAGCTGCATGAAGTAAAGAGGCCGTATTCCTTGAATCGTTATGCCACCGTAAAGAGACACGATAATCGCAGCCACCATAGGCATCAAGAGAGGGTATTGCCCAAACCGTGCGTGAAAGCCCCCATCAACCGAGCCCTGTTTTCCACCCTAGTGGTACTTACAAAGATTGATGTCTGTAAGCGGCATTATCAGTTTAACACCTAATTGCACCAACATTACTGCAGGCAAAAGCGTAAGCCAACTTGTTGCACAGCCGTAGAGCACAGAAACCAATGCACATAGAACCAGCCCCGTCGCAAGCATACTTTTCACGCCGTACTTATCGATTAACCATCCTGCAGGAACCGAGACTGCTGAGGAAATCACGCTGCCCACGCTATTCAGCGAGCCCCAGCTCAACCGGATTTGCTCCTAAGGCAACAGCATAAAGCTGGTTATAGTTTAACGTAAGACTATTTGCCCCATTATACATACCGATGGCTACAAGAACCACTTTAAACCGTTTGTCAAGCCTCTTGAGAGGCGTAGTAACAACATCACAGATCTTCAATCCTCCCAAGACTCTTCTCCGCCAATTATTAATTTTTAGATATACATGGACATGTAAAAATAATGTGTTGGTGGGATTTCGATTAGAGTAAGACAGTTACATAGATTACTTAATTGGCGGAGAAGAAATCATTAGTAAGTAGTAATAAGGAGAATCGGATTATGATGGGCCGACCCGGATTCGAACCGAGACCACCGCCTTTCCTACTTTCAACAAGCCGTAAGAGCGGCATCCTACCGTTAGACTATCGGCCCACTCTTAAGCATTATTTAGAACCCTATATATTCTTTTCCTCGTTAAAAATTTTTGGAACTATATTTCTCTAACTTGGCCTGAGCCGTAAACCACGTATTTCGTAGTTGTTATCTCCTTTAGGCCCATGGGGCCTCTCGCATGTAGTTTCTGAGTGCTTATTCCTACTTCAGCGCCGAAGCCGAATTGACCACCGTCAGTGAACCTTGTTGAAGCGTTAACGTAGACCGTGGAGGAGTCGACGAGGCTTGTGAAAAGTTCTGCATCCTTCAGATTACTTGTTATTATAGCGTCTGAATGCTTCGACCCGTACTTGTTTATGTGGCCTATCGCCTCCTCAACACTGTCAACAATTTTGACTGCAAGCGTAAGATCCATGTACTCCTCGTACCAGTCTTCCTCAGCAGCCTCCGAGAGAGACGGTACTATTTTCCTGCTTCTTTCACAACCCTTTATCACGACGTTGTATTCTTTTAAGATGTTCACCAACCGTGGGAGGTATTTCTCAGCTATCCTGCTGTGTATCAAGACTTTGCGAACCGCGTTGCATACTGCCGGCCTCTGAACCTTGGCGTTAACTATTATCCTATCCGCCATCTCGAAGTCAGCGTCCCAGTTGACGAAGATATGGCAGTTGCCAGCCCCAGTCTCAATAACAGGTATGAGAGAATTTTCTCTAACGAATCTGATGAACTGCGCGCTCCCCCTAGGTATTACAACATCTATGTACTTATCTTGTCTCAACAGGACTTTAACCAGCTCTCTGCTCGGGTTCTCTATGAGCTGTATTGCCTCAGGGTCGATTAAGCCCTCTAGCGCTTCACGCATAAGCCTAACTAGAATCTTATTCGAATTCAACGCTTCCGAGCCGCCCCTCAGCACTACGGCATTCCCCGCCTTAAGAGCCAACCCGGTAATGTCGACAGTAACATTAGGCCTCGCCTCGTATATGATTCCGATGACACCGAGGGGAACACGGATCTTCCTTATCTCAAGGCCGTGCCGGGTCCTCCAGCCCTCAACAATCTCCCCAACAGGGTCCGGTAGGGAAACTACTTGGTGCAACCCCTCAACCATTTCTCTAATCCTCTTCTCGTTCAGGAGGAGGCGGTCTATGAAGGCCGGTGAGGCTCCGCTGGTTTTCGCCGCTTCAATATCCTTCCTATTCTCCTCAAGTATCTCTTCGGAATGCTTTTGTATTTTCTCCGCCATTCTCTCTAAGGCGGCATTTTTAACCGGAGTCGGCGTCACGCCGAGTTTTATAGAGGCTTCTTTCGCCTTCCTAGCCTTTTCAACAACTTCGTCCTCTATGCTCAACGTGTGCTAGTAGTGGAAAACTTTTTCAGGACTTAAACCTTTTTCGGACCGGTTTAACCACAGTGCCAATGCTCTCACCATTAAGTATCTTGGTTATTACGCCTTTTTTAAGACCATTGGCTATTATTGTCGTGACGCCCGCCCTTGAGGCGATTGCAGCGGCTTGAAGCTTAGAGAGCATCCCGCCCCTACCCAACGAGCCCGAGGAACCGGCGTATGATAAAATCTTCTTATCCACCCCCCTCAGCTCCCTTACTAGTTTAACACCGTTTTTAGTTGGCATCATGAACCCGTCTACGTCCGTCAACATTATCAGGAGGTCGGCCCTTACTTTCGAAGCTATTATTGCTGAAAGCCTGTCGTTGTCTCCAAACCTCACGGAATCAGGCACGTAAGGGTTTATTGGAATAAGCTCCTTAACCGATATCGCGTCATTCTCGTTAATAATCGGTATCAC
>CAZTSG010000086.1:0-4083 GCA_964616835.1 uncultured Nitrososphaerota archaeon
CCGGAAGTTCAGGAAGAAATCGAGAGAATACGGTTTGAAATAAAAGAGTTGGAAAAAGCCTATAAGAAGAAGAAAGTAGATGAAAAAACATACAGGGAGATTAGAGAAAGATATGAAGAGGCCATTAAAGAGCTAGAGGAAAAGGAAATGTAAGAATATCGCATTCTCTGAGAAAAATTTTTAAATAGCAGGGAGTAAATAATTAGCTCGAGGGCCCGTAGCTCAACCAGGTCAGAGCGGCGGAGCCTTAGAAAAGGCGTTGAGGCTCATAGCCTGGTGTTGAGAAACCCGTTGGTTGGGGGTTCAAAGCAGGTATGCGAACAGATCCCTCCGGGCCCACTTCTAATCTTTATCTCCAATTCTGTTAGAAGTTGAAAAGTTTATCCGTTTATGTAAAATATTTAGATATTTTTGTAATAGTGCTCAGCTTTAGAGATAAACTACGCTTCATATCAAATCGCGCTCCTTCATTTTATATTAGCATTCTATTGAAAAGACAAAATAAAGGCTGCTCATCACCTCTAATTTTAAGGCTGAGAACCAATGTGGATAATAGAGAATACACAATCTATAATTCTCTCCGCTTAATAACCAACCTAATGAAAAGTGAAACATTGTCTTAAATAGTAAAGTCGTCTCATTCAGCAAATTACTTATTAAGAGAAGGCTTTTAGCAACCGATAAGATGATTCATGACAGCAAATTTATCGAAATCGTTTGATAGAAGGAGAGAAGGCTTTTATAATCATTAATTACTTTTGTAGTAGACAAACGCTATAAAAAAGGCAGTATAAACAAATTGTTATACATCTATGGGAAAAAAATAGGAGAAAGGGTTTTGTTAAAAAATTTTTAAAACAATATTTAAATCATAAAAGATGATTTATATTTTATGAAAAGCTTGAGCAAAAAGAAAAACGATTTGGACACAGCCAGAGTAAAAATCTTCAGTGCTCTTGCAGACCCCATAAGGCTTAAAATCCTCTATTGCTTAAGAGATGGTGAAAAGTACGTGACTGAAATGGTTCCCCTCTTAAAAACTGTCCAACCATTGATCTCCCGGCACTTGAAGATTCTGAAGGGATGCGGATTAGTAAGTTGCAGAAAGGAAGGCAATAAGAGGCCGTACTGGGTTACGGATAAGAGGGTTTTTGAAATAATAGATATGGTTGGGGAAGACTTTGTAAAATCCGTAGCAAGGTATGCGGAGGAAGAGCTCCTCTAAACTTAATGTTCACCCTCCCTCCTCATGTATAGTTTGACGGGAGCTTCTAAAGAGACTCGTAAACCGCCGCAAGTATTAGCGGCAGTGCCAACGTAGCATCAACGTGGACTAATGCTATTGGCGCGTTTTCCTTCACTTTATTCCACGTTATGGCTTCTTCAAGCCTAGCCCCGGAGAGGCTTCCGTCGAATTCATATGCTGTTGTTAAAGAGACAACGTAGTCTAAGCCTCCTTTAAACTGATTCCACCATATTGTGTGGTGCTTGCTTATTCCCCCACCGAGAATTATAGCACCCGTTTTCCTAGAGGAGAAAACTATGTCTGAAAGCTCCTTCATATCTTTTAAAAGGTTTAGTGAGAACTCGTTGGTCTGTGAATATATGAAGAGCTGAGTGCCGAAGGCTGAGTCGACTATTCCCGGCGTGAACACAGGAACCCTTTTTTCGTAAGCCGAACGCAGTATTGAATTCTCGTCTCTCAGCCTCTTACCAACTTCCTCAGCCAGTTCCCTACTGCTAAAACATTTCTTTTCCTCAGTTATCTCCTTCAGCATCTGCATAGTGAATGATTCAATAACTAAGCCGTAGGATTCTTGGGGTATGAGTATGTTTCCAAGCCTATGCGTCTCCTTCTTTTTTAAATCTCTATCATTCATTATGAATTCACCCCTGTAATACTTCTTCAGGCTTCTAGCAATATCGTGGTCGAATGTCCCTCCAGTAGTTATTATTACGTCGCAAAGACCCTTCTTAATCATCTCAGCAATAACACCCCTGAGACCTGTTGAAACCAAGTTAGCAGTCATTGATAGAAACTTTACGCATTCCTTGTCCATTGCCATCTCAAGAATAATCTTGTAAGCCCTAGTTAGTTGAGCGGCCTCAAACCCCCATCCCTGTTCCATCCGGGAAAGCAGTTCAGAGAAGGATTTCACGTCCGCAACCCCATAGTCAATTATTTCTCTGCTAGTCATGGCTTTAGGAAGACAAACCCATAGTTAAAACTATTGGCTGCTGCTAGTTAGCTTTATATTCTTAGAAGCGAGAGGATGAACGCGGTAGCGATTTGAACACAGGGCCCGATACACGAATAGAAGTACGGGAGTGCAAAATCTCAGATCTCGGAAAGCTTGTGGGGAGCAGGGTAAGGATCCGCGGCTGGCTTTACGTAAAAAATACTGTGGGGGGAATATCCTTTCTCAGAGTCCGCGATTCCTCGGGCATAGTCCAAGTTGTTATTAGAAGAGAGAAGGTCGGTGGGGAGGTTTTCGAGCAGGTCGATAAGTTGAGGAGAGAATCCTCATTAATAATAGAGGGAGTTGTTAGAAGGGATAAGCGTGCTCCTGGAGGAGTTGAGCTTGGGGCTGAATCCCTGAGGATCCAGTCTCCTTCTCTCGAAGACTACCCTCTTAGAAAGGAGTTATCGCCAAGTGTTGTATGGAAGTATAGACACCTCTTCATACGAAGCAGGATCATGAACACCATTCTGAAACTCAGGTCCTCGCTTTCAAACATTTTCAGAAAATGGCTTTTAGAGCATGATTTCTATGAGGTAAGTGCACCGTCAATAGTTACTGCCGCAACTGAAGGAGGGGCAAAAATGTTCGAAGTAAAGTATTTCGGAAAGAAAGCATTTCTAACACAGAGCTCACAGTTCTACTTGGAGGGGGCTATTTTCTCGCTTGAAAAAGTATTCTGCTTCCAACCCAGTTTCAGAGCTGAAGAATCTAAAACTCGCAGACACCTTTCAGAGTATTGGCATCTCGAAGTCGAGGCAAGCAACGTGGATTTTCAAGGTCTCCTCCAAATAGAGGAGGAAATGTTGACGAGCGTTATAGAAGAGTTTTACAATAAGCATAAGGAGGAGATTAAAAGATTCAACCCGGGTTTCAAACCCTTTGAAAAACCGTTTAAGAGAATAACCTATACTCAGGCTGTTGAACTACTTAGAAGTAAAGGCATTAACATAGAGTGGGGCAAGGACCTCGGTGTGAAGGAGGAGAGAATGATCGCGACAATATTTGGGCAACCAGTTTTCATAACACACTACCCTAAAGAGGTTAGAGCGTTCTACCATATGCCCGACCCGGATAATCCTTCGGTAGTTCTGTCAGCAGACCTCATAGTCTGGCCGTACGGGGAGATAACTGGAGGAGGACAAAGAATAGACGACTACAGAATGCTGCTTGAAAGAATAGTTGAATCAGGCTATAACCCTGAGGACTACGCTTGGTACTTAGATTTGAGGAAATACGGCTCAGTACCGCACTCAGGCTTCGGCTTAGGCTTCGAAAGACTACTCGCACACATTCTTCACCTGCCGAGTATAAAATACGCCATCCCCTATCCGAGGACACAGACGATAGTCTACCCGTAGAGGGGGTGCTGTAAACGAGTATCCCAAGCTATTATATTCCTCTCAAGAAGGCTGTTGACGATTTTCTCAGAGAACAGGGATTAACTGCAATAGACGTGGTCAGAGCCATGGATGAGGATGTGGAAGGCATGGTTGAAAGCCTCCGTAAAAGATGCGCAATATCCTTCAGAACAGAAAGAAGGCTTTTAGAAAAACTAACGAGCAAACAGCTGAACTTCCTCATATTCGTAATACACACTTTCTACATAATCAACATGAGCGGAATGTACAAGGGATTCCTAATATACCCCAGGAGAGAACACGTAGTATTAGGACAGAAAGTTACGGAGGAAGGATTAAGGCAAATCTTGAAAGCACTAGAATACCCAGATATAGATTAAGCAACGCAATGTTAAAGACAAGGGTTAAGTTTAAAACTCCTCGCTTTAAAAATAAAAACAGGCCGGGGTAGCTCAAACGGCTAGGCCCCAAGGGTTAAAGCG
>CAZTSG010000087.1:0-3925 GCA_964616835.1 uncultured Nitrososphaerota archaeon
TGGGTTAAAAGCCCAGCGCTCTAACCAGGCTGCTCTCCACATATTTGGATTTGAGCTACGGGCCCTAGGGAAAGCGGGGTTCGAGGGAGAATAAAAATGTTTCTCGGCTCGATGTTTAGGATTCTTGCGTCTTATCCTCGAGGAATTCGTATTATTGCTGGTTAAACATTATTTTTTGCTAGTTGAGGATTTCTTGGAAAAACTTGTCTAATTCTTCCAGTCTTTTTATCGCAGGATGTTCCGCACCCAGTTTCTCAGCAAAGTATTTCAGGGTTTCCTGGAAGTCTATTCTCCTATCCCCATCCACAAGCTTGTCGGCGTAGCAGACTATTTTCTCCTCAATGGTTTCAGGGACGAGGTTTAAAGGACCTAGACCTAGTTTCTCAGCCTCCTCTCTGGAGATTCCTCCCCCAACGTGTCTCTCAACTATTCTCGCAAGCCTTTCATCTAGTTGCCTCCTCCTTATTATTCTCCCGCCCACCAAACCATGCGAAACATCGTGGGTAACTGACCTCCCTATGTCGTGAAGCAATGCTCCCGCCGCAACAAGTTTATCGTCAACAACGTATCCTTTCAGCCTTATTCTATCCGTTAGTTCTTTTGCAACCCCTAGAACCCTAATAGCATGCTTAATAACATTGTCGGCGACTCCTTCCTCCCGCAGTATTTTCAAGCACTCTTCTTCATCGGGTATTCTAGTCTTTCTCCTCATCTTCGATCGTTTTTATCAGCGTGTTAAGCTTCTTCATGTAACTCTCCTTATCCATTCTCTGCAAAGGCTCGCCGCAGACAGGGCATTTGAAAAGGGTTTCAACAGCCTCGTCGAACGTGAGTATCTTATGGCCCTCCTTGCCGCAGTGGTACAGCTCGTTCTTCTCGACGAACTCGAGCTTGCTCCTCAGCTTCTGGAGTATTATTCTCCTATAGTTGGCAGCTATGCCCTCAACCTGGTCTATCAGTGGCAGCCATAGGAATATGCTCTTTATCTTGTCACCCTCCTCCTTCTTCACCTCCTCGTAGGTTATCAGAGCCTTCTCGTAGAGCTTGAACAGTATCTTCCTAACGTCCCCCACTCTCAGCCCGGTTTTTGTGGATATTTGCTCTTCAGTAGCCTTCTTAAGCTGTATTAATGCTTCCGCAACCTCTATGGCCTCGTCCCCTCCTATTAGGCCAACTATCTGCGTGTAGAGGTGGCCTACTGCGTCGAGCCTATCCTCGCCCAATACTATCATTCCTATACAGGGGGTTCCTACATATTACTTTTCCCCTTGGAGAAGGAACTATGAATATCCTCGGGTTCTCATGCTGCTTGTAGAGCTCCCTCCCCTGGAAAAGCCTGTCTAAGAATATTGCTAAAGCAGCTATCTCAGAATGCGGCTGGCTTGTAACGGAGACGTTGTAGTCTGAAACCCTGTAGGCCTCGCCAGGAACCTTCTGCCCCCCGATTATAACCAGAATCCTCCCCGCCCTCCTTATGTCGTTAATGATGCTTTCAACAGGCATGCCGTACATCGTGAGGTGGGTTATTAGGCCGCCTGTTTCTCTCCACTCCCCCACCGTCTCCAGCCAATTCTCAGCATATTCCACTTTTATTCTACCGCCCCATGTCCTAACGATCTTTTTCGCGTTCTCCTCAAGCTTAGAATCCTTATCTCCATGTATGATGAAGACGCTCGCCCCGAAAGCTCTTGAGACGAGGAAGGCATGCATTGTTACTCTCTTATCCCTGATTATTCTATGGCCCAAGCGTAGGACGCCTATTTCGAAAGCGTTTTCACTCATTCCTTATCCGAAGACTCTTCCCTAAGAACGTCTCCCAAGGTTATGCTTGACAAGGGTTTAGCCACGTGCTTTACTGGAACATGCTCCTTCTCCGCCGAACTGGGTTTGAGCAGCTTTATCTTCAAAACATCCTCCATCTTCCTAGCGTCAGGAATAGAGAGCATGATCCTTCCGGACTCGATCTTCCTTATGAGAGAGGCTTTTAAACCCGTTCTGGCCCCAAGCTCCTCTTCGCTCCAGCCCAGTTCTCTCATCCTATTCTTTATCAAATCCCTGTAATTCTCCACAAGCTCCATCTCGAGAGAAGCCTCTGTCTTTACCACTTTCTTCTCAACGGGCTTGAGGGTGGAGAGCCTAGCTACAGGCTTCTTCACCTTCGGCTGGGCCCTGCCAACGCTCTCAGGGAAACCCTCTTCAACAGGAATCTTCTTCGCAAGAGTGTTAAAGCAGTCTGGGCAGACGCTCATAACACTGCCTTCTACAACAACCCTTCTGAGCCTGGGCGCCCTACCCCCGCATATTTCACATATCATTTTCAGCTTAGAAAAAGGCGGAGGGGGTTAAGATATTCCTTTCCTCAAGGGCTTCCGGATTGCAGTAGAACTATTGCTTGAGCGATGTCCCCACCCGTCGTAACCAATGCTTTCCTAGCTTCTTCAACACTCCTACCCGTCTGCTTGGCTACTAGCAGAACATCATCCTCCGACGGGACGTACTCCTCCTTTTTCTTCTCAACCACGGGCTCCCCCACTATCTGATATATCTCTTGGGGGCCGCCTACCATCTTAGTCACCATGGGAGAATCGAAGACTATTCTCTCGGTATCCGTCTCTATGACTACGCTCCTAACACCCTGTATCTCCTCTATCTTTATACCGAGCCTCTTTAACAGACGCTCCTGTTCCCTCCTAGACCTGAATCCGATACTCATCTCCACCAGTCCACTAGCACAGCGAGAACTACTTGGTGAATCCTTCTATCGGCATTAGTGTAAGAGTGTTTCTAACGCCCTCGATCTTCCTTATGGATCTGCTTATGAAATCCTTTAGCTTCTCACTACTATCTGCCTCGACCTTCGTTATTATGTCGTAGACTCCGAAGACTATCCAAGCCTCTGTAACCCCAGGTATCTCCTTAAGCTTGTTCAACACGTCGTTCTCCGTCCCTATCTCAACGTTTATCAAAACGTATGCGTGAACCATCTTCCCATCTGTTTGGATTAAAACCCTACCCCTAATAAAAACCTTTTTATTCTAAACCCTTATTTTATGCCCTTTCCTGTTTGTTAAGCAGCATAAAATTTGCTTTATGTTTCCAGCAGTAAGCCATGGAAAACCTTTAAAACCCGTGTTTAACAAAACTCTCCCGGAGTGGGGCCGTAGTCTAACCAGGCAGGACGGCGGGCTCCAGCCAATTAATAGCAAAGACGATCCCACCGGGGAGATGAGGAGAGGTTGGAGCTTTAAGGGAGCTACCCGTGAATGGGTGTTCAAAAGCACGTGTGTGCTGAAAGTCACCCCGGCCCCACTCCCCCTTAAGGAGGTTCTTCAAGCCAGCTTATGGAAACCTTATGCTCCTTTTTCCCAATATCCTTCGAAACTTTTTTCTTAACCCAAACTTGGCTAAAAAGCATGCGGAACACAAGTATTCCTTCCTATATTCGAGCGGGTAAGTGCGGTAAGCTTGCTTCGCAAGCTTGCGTGCGTAATAACTGTCTTAACCCTCTAGCGCGCGAACTTGGATACTAGACTCGAATGCAATCGATTTCATTACCGATCTCTATTTTGACTTCACTATATTCCTTCAATATCCTTCTGTAGGCATTATCTAACTATAGTAGACTTACGAATGCCTTCTTGTAGTTAAGATGTTTCTCGATGCCCTTCTGTTCGCGTAACTTGGCATGCTTCTTTCTAAAACTTCCTGTTGCTTAGTGTGATGAAAAATAGAAGCCGCCCAAAAGAGGAAGCTCATAGCACTGATATTCGGCATCTTCAATCACTTTAGTGCATACAGCGCTCGTCTAACCGTTTATTAACAAGAATCTGAAGAAATGATATTTCCAAGAAAAATAGGTGAGATTGATATTTGCCTAACGGTTTATGAACAAGCGTTGCTTGGTTTTCGAAACTATTTTTACGAA
>CAZTSG010000088.1:0-3879 GCA_964616835.1 uncultured Nitrososphaerota archaeon
TTCTTAGCTCTCGACACTGTCCTTGTGGAAACTTCGTCTGAGAGGAGGCCCATGGCTGCTGAGGGTAGAGAGTGCGCCTCATCGAAGACGATATTCACACTATCCATTTGCATCCTACTTCTTGCGAAAATGCTTCTCCTAGCTTCTTCTATGAGAAAATGATTGTAGTTTCCTATTATCACGTCCGAGTCTGCTGCAGCTAGTCGTGTGAGCTCGTAGGGGCACATGCCGTGAGAAATAGCTTCCTCATAGAACTCCTCAGGCATAAGGACGCGGTTTACACAAGTTTCCTCTAAGAAGGCAGTTGCCTCCTTCGAAGGCCTCCAGTCCTTGAAGACTCTAGAGTAATAGGGGCAGGAAGAGCCTTTAGACGCCTTTTTAAGCCTGCTGCAGTATGCTAGGAAACTCCGGTAATCCATTCTCTCTGCAGCAAACCGTCCCTCTTTAACCAGAGGACACATTTCCTGCCTGCTTATAATCAGAGTAGCCCTTAAGAATGCTTTAGAATTGTCGGCAATAGCCTGGAGTTCTCTCGCATATATCTCCAATTCATTCTTTGTCCTCGTCAGTATGAAGAGTTTCCCAATGTCTTCAACCTCCCTAGCCATGAGGTAGGCGGTGAGCACAGATACAGATTTACCAGTGCCGCATGGAGAAGAGAGCAAGCCTATCCTCCCGTTTAGGAATACTTTAAAAATGAACTCTATTGCTTTAATCTGGTGTGTTCTAAACTCTGGATAGGGGAAGTATCTCCTGGCCCAGTTCTCAATCATGCGTTGCAAGCAGTTATGTTACTTTATTAAGATCATATTAAAAACATTAACCAGAGTTTAAAAGGCGTACTGAGTAGGATATGAAACACCACTAAGTAGCCTTCTCACTTTTAACACTGTTATTAGTCTCTTCTCTCGACTCTTCAGAATCCCTATTCCTATTCTTAAGCCTGAGAACAAGAGCTAAAAGTAATGGTAGTATTGATACGGGAGCTAAAAGATTGACTTCTCGTTCTTTCCAAATCTTGACAACGTGTGGTATAGTGTTCTCCGAAAATGCTACGAGTGTGATTGGATTTGTCCTAAGCTCTCTAGGTACTTCTAAAACAGTTTCGTAAAGAGACCCTGGAGACATGTCTCCAATACTCTTCTCTAACGTGGAGTTCAATATTTTTATCTTAACGTTCCTCACAACCAGACTCTTCGAAAGCGATTTAACTTTGACTCTGATTCTGGCACCATCGTACCTAGCCCCCTCTATTCTTAGGGCAAGCGCTTCTTGAAGCGAGATGTCTCTAGTAGGCTTTAAGAATATGGTCATGCTCGAGTTATCGCTCTTAACGCATAGGATTCTTATTGAAGAAGAGAATTCTGGAGAATACCCTTCGACCCTTACGCTTATTGGGAAATCATATGCGTAGCCTGTTAAATTCAGCGTAATGCAGAGTCCATATTGGTCACCGATGATGACAATATTGTTCCAATCCAATTTAACTATTTTCACGGAGCATTCGCCCACAGTCTTCCAGATGCCGGAGGAATGTGGATCGTTTTTCCAAACCGTTACTTTCTCTAA
This sequence comes from uncultured Nitrososphaerota archaeon, assembly GCA_964616835.1. GTDB lineage: Archaea > Thermoproteota > EX4484-205 > EX4484-205 > JAAOZP01 > JAAOZP01. The sequence continues at coordinate 1,570 of CAZTSG010000088.1, forward strand.
GCATGAAACGTTGTAATCAGAGTCTTTGAAAAAGATTCTGATTACCCCGTTCTCATCCGATACGACTCTTTGGTTGGTGAAGGTTGTGTGAACTGGGAGGCCTTTTACGATAGAATTATTATGGGCCCAATGCACTGTAGCATAGAAGACATGGGTGTCGTTGAAGTCAATTATGTAGTTTCCAGTTATGTTAAAGGCTGTGAAAACTGCTTTAATACTTAAGGCATCTCCATTAATAATATTCTCGTCTAAGGGCTTTACAAAGTAATAGTAGACTCCAGGTTTGAACTCTGTCCAGTTGAAGCTTACTCCTCTCTCCGACACTATACCAGTCCTTATTAAAGTTCCGTTTGAGGAAACTACTCCGATTCTTACACCGTGGGCTATGCTTCCATTATTGTGCCAGACTACTTTAGGTATGGTTAGGTTCAGGAGGTCCCCTATATTCAAAATGAACTCATACGAATGATTTTCAGAGACGAAGTCGACCAAAAACGTGGAGTATAAAATTACTTCACAAGGCTTAACGCAGGGTAAGAAGTCGACTGCTTCAAATCTTGCTTTCAAGAAACCGTCTCGAGGGATTTTAAGCCTGAATAATGCAGGCGTTTCCTTAACTACGCCTTCATCAACCCACTTCACTTTAACTCCGTCCAGAAGCATGTTGTTAAAAGTTAAGCGTGCAACAATAGTGACATTCACCACGTCTCCTCGTCCTCCCCGGAATATATCCTTCGACGATTCCAGAACAATCTCCGTGAATACGATTCTGAAGATAACACTGTTCTCTATAGCTCCATTACTAACCTCTATAGGGCCTTCGTAGGCTGCGTCCCTGCCGGTTAGCTTCAGTTCAGCAACGCCTTCAGAATTAGTTGACGCCGAGAAACCTGCGGGTCGGAACCTGACTGTAGCTCCTGACGCAGGCATATTGTTATGAGAATAAACAGCCCTCACGATAACGCTCGCATAGGCATCATTGCAAGCGTAATAAACTCCTCCTAAACAAGTTTCTTCGCAAAATATATTAATCATGATGTTTGAGAATATCACTCTAATACCTATCTCTTCACTCAGCTTATTGCCCTGCTCGTCGACTGCAACATAAGACAAGTAGGATTCGCAATCGCTCTTAACATACGAAAACATGGCGGTGCCGTCTGAGCCTGTAAAAGCCTCATTTCCTTCAGAATCCCTCAACCTCACGCCCCTCGCAGGGCTTCCATCGTCCGAGAAAAACGCTGAAACCGCGATTTCAACTCTTGAGCCACTTTTAGCCCAATAAGCACCCTCCCTCAAGGTAGCGCCGGAGACACTATTTATCGCCAGTTTTAAAGACACCCAGCTTATTCTAAACGTAACGTTCCCTCCCACTACTGAAGTTATACCCCTATATACTCCAGTGAGAGGAACATACTCGTAGCTTTTAATCCCCGGGTTAGATTCTGAAACCCTGTAGACGTCTATCCTAGAGTATTCTCCTAAGCAATCTAATGTTTTGACTTTTAGCTCAACGGTTTCCCCAATCCAGTGTAGACCGAGGTCTGTGGGACCCACAGGTTCAGCCTTCATAGAATCGAAGTGCAGTGTTATTTCTGGAAGAGAAATCGTCAACGTTGCCTCGTCTACTCTATTTTTAGAGGAGAAACTAACCTTTCTCGAGAAGACACCACCGCCAACCTTCTTCAAGACGCAGGATCCTGTTTCAACCCCCTCGTTAGCATTCTCCGTAACCCATCCACTGCTATCGTAGAACCTTACTCGTTGAACCCATTGAACTGTAGAACCGCTATTAGCCCAAGCATCGGAACTCTCTACGCATGTGCAACCTGTTGAATAAAAGCCGAGATACTCTATTCCTGTCACAAGATATCTTCCTGAAGTAAACCCAACCTCGTCGCCGTTATTAACGGCTACAGCAATCCTTCTTATCCCGACTTCTTGAGTGCCCTCGTGGTAAAATGCATCCATAACGTATCCCTCAACAGACTGGACTGACGGTATCGGGTCTCCAACTCTAACTATAACGGGACTGGAGAAAACCCAAGAATCCTTATTGCTTCCTTTAAAGGAAACTTCTTGAAGGCTTCCCGGGCTACCCTCGCCTTCTTTCTCAACCCCTTTCCAAAAAGCCTTCCAGTTTATGGTCGTAACCCCAGGAGCTTCAGGAAGCTTGAAGCTGAATACGTGTGTTGCTTCACCGTCTAGTTTTGCTTCAGCACTGTGAGACTCAGCCTGTATTTGGCCGTTTCCCTTGAGGATTATTTCTAGGACTGCGTGGTGTAGGTCGCGTTCTCCGAAGCTTGATGA
>CAZTSG010000089.1:0-3849 GCA_964616835.1 uncultured Nitrososphaerota archaeon
TGGTGTGAACCGTCCTAAGCTCATGCTCTATCTTCAAGACGTGGGGGTTTGAGCTAACTGCCGTGACGTTTGACTCGTTTATGTCTATGGCTATCCAGTCCTTCGGGTTCTGCATGTCAACCTCCTTCTTAAATGGAATGATGATTTTGGTTTCGTTTACCGTTATCTCGCCTGTCTTAAGCTTCCCCTCTTTCCAAGCATCTATGAACCTCTTCTGATATTCGCCGTACTTCAGATCTATGAAGATGAACTTTCTGGGCTTGACGGATATCCTGATTCTGTCGCCGTAAAACTTGTAGAGCTGTGGGTCTAGTTGCATAAACAACTTCTTGGCTTCGGGCTTACCTTCCTTACGCTTTTTCCTATACGTCTTCAGCATGGCTAAAGCTATCTTACATGCTGAGTGGCAGAAATGCGTCGAGTAGTCCCAACGCTTCTTCCACTCTTCGTAAACACCCTTCCTGAGCTTAGCGTAAGATGTCACCCTCCTTTTGTAAGCGTAGTCTATGCAGAAGTTAACCATGTTTCTGAATTCCAGTAAGATCTTCTTGACGTCATCATTCGGCTCATATTTAAAGGGGACTCCTACGAAAACTTCCATCAATAACAGAGTATACACTAAAGTGTTATACAAAGTTAACTATTTGAAAACTGTAGAGGCACCCTAAAACAACATCAAAATTCATAACGATGCTCTAACAAATATTGTATCACTAATATTATAGGTTTATGATTAACATTTTATTTTTATTGTATGAAATTACGTGTGGCAGGGGCATTATTATGCAAGGGCTCGGAAGGAAAGAGTTTCTGTTAAGAATGTTTATGGAGGCGGTGAGGGCGTATGAGCGTCCTGGGGAGGAATGGGGTGAAGACGAGAAGGAGTTTCTTCCCATATTCATACATCTCTTGGGGTCTGATAGGCTTGTTTTAGATTTAGCTGGAGGTTATGGAAGGGTTACGCCTTACCTCATGGTGAATAATAACACTGTAGTCTTGGGAGATTTGTCCCAGCACTCTCTTCAGATTGCAAAGAAAACAATTCAAAATTTTAATTTGCATATTTTGCGTATGGATATGCTTCATCTGCCCTTTAGAGATGATTTATTTGATGGTGTGTGGTTCACGCAAGCGTTCGAATATGTTCCACCAGACGAAAGAGAAAAATTCCTCCAGGCTTTAAGAAGAATACTCAAATCCGGTGGATATGTTTTCCTAAACGTTGCGAAGGTTCCAAACGAATGTTCCTTCATATCATACCTGAAAAACTACCTCTACTGGAAGATCATAAAAAGGCAGCCCGTCATATGGGGAGAATATATCTACAAACTCCATTCCCGAAACTATACTGGCTGGCATTACCATGCCGTGGTCTTCACAAAAAGAATAGAAAAAACCTTCAAAAAGGTCGGCTTCAAAACAATAAAAACAAGATACGATAAAAAAGGCTACCTAACATATCTACTCAAAGTTCACTAAGCATTTCAAACGCGTGATATCTATTGGGACAGTTGATATACTGTGAACCAGGTAAATTCCACTTCGACGTTCAAGAAGCCGGTGTTCCAAACAAACAGCATTTCTTAAAGATCATGTTGAAGTTTTACGGTAGGATCCCTGCGAAGCTATGGCGCAACCGCTTCTACGTGGCTAAACTTCCATAATTTTCCCCTTGTTATAATTAATAAGGGGGTAGAGTAAAAATGATGCCCGATAGTGATACACTATGGAGAATGAAGTATGGAAGAACACCTTTAAGCAGGTTTGAGATAGAGCTCATCTTAATGGAACTTTCTACTTGATAGAAGTTATTACTGAAAGAGGGAATGTAACGGGTGGTGGTTGGTACAAGAAAAACACTCAAGCGTTGATTTCTGTATCTCAGGTAGAGATTAAAGAACTCTTCTCCGTCTACCGATTTAAAGGGTGAGAAATTGAGGAAGAGATTGTTTCAACCCTTCCAGAGTATTCCTTTGAGGTTCAAGAACCAACCATTATCACAGCGGATTGGGAAAAAGAGGTAAACACCGTAACCATTGGTCTCTTAGTGCTTTTGGTAGTCATCGCTCTTTCTTTAGGAACAATTATATTCCGAAAATTACATTGAAATATTTACTGGATTCGTCAGGTTTTTTATTTAGACCAAATCCCATTGTGATTGTCCTATCTTACTCTATAACCTACAAACCAGATGGAGAGATGACAGTTAATAGTTTTCTAGAGCTCTTGCATGTTCTTCTATTCATACATTTTAACGGCTATTACTAGATTTTCCCCCTATTGAGAAGCTAAACGTTTAAACTTGCTTTTTACGATTTGATAAACGATGAGGGATGACGAACATATTGCTTAAATGCCACTCTCCTAAAAGATTGGCTGGAGAATACGCCTTACTACAACCTATCTTAAAGCGTTAAGAGTTTTAGAACCCATGCTGAAACAACCATAACCCATATACCCTCAGCCATACTTCTATCGGTGAATATGGGTAGACTCCAACCAAGACCTATCAACACTGGGACGCCGTATCTTCGACATTATTCGGGGTTTTCATCTTGGTGTTGCAGTTTGTTAGCATTGATACCAGCTTATTGAGAAAGCTTTAAAACATATATTTAAAAATGAGGAAGTGAAATAAAATACTGCCTAATACAACTCGGCTTCGAAGAAGAGTTGCGTCAACAGACGCTGTAGGGTGGAGAGTTTGCCCTCCTGGCCCGTTCATGTAACTGTTGCTAAGGACGTTTTCGGGATAGGTGAGGTTGTCGCGGAGAAGATAAATAGGGTCATAGACGTAAGAGACGTCCACGACCTCGGCAGAAAAATGCCGAAGGAGCCAACGTTTTCTGAGAAGTTTTTTGATTTAGAAGCCGCTTCCAAGCGAGTCTTACGGTTGACGAAGGCTCAAGCAATGGTTCGCTCCATATTATTGAGAGACGAGCATGCTAATGCCTTCTTTCTTCACCATACACTCGACCTCTTAGCGCCGAGACTCATCGCGGCAAACATCACTAATACGCCGATAGAAAGGTGTGCTGACAACGTTTGTGAGGCTGTTTGCATGGAATTAGAATTGGTGTCTAGGAAGGTGCCGTATAAGCTTTCCAACTTTTCACAAGCGTTCAAGTCCATGCTCAACCAGGTAATCAGTCACCCGAGCTTAGCATCTTGGGTCAATGAAGCCTCCGACCGCAGGCTAACCTTAGAGAGATCCGTGAATATTCAAGACCACCTAACCCACCATGCTCAGCAAATTCTACGAAAACTAGGGGATCAAGCCGCGGCAAGCGAAGTGGTGCGTTCGAAGTATATTGCATGGGCATATGGCTATCTAATGACTTTAGTGTCGCGCTTCGCCACCCGGTACTCCCACTTGATCGACTACGCTCTCCTAACACCCTTTACGTGGGAGATAATTAGCGAGCGATTCATCCGAACCACTAAAAAGAAGGCTGCAGGCTTGGGTAGAGACATCTTAAGGATATGCGAGTACGCGGAGAGTATGGAGGAGATGCATTCAAGGATAATTAGAGCAATCGACTTTTACACAGAGAACTGGCTGAGGCGCTATGGTGTAGAGCCTCCGCAAAGCTGTAAAGCAAAATACGCCGACCTTTTCATATCAGGCTACAAGATTGTGGAGAATTTTGGTATGGAAGCGTAACACCTCCCAACCTCACCTCTAAGAGTATAGACCTATACCTGCAGTCGCCGTTGCTGTCTGTGAAGCCTTCACACATGTCCGTGTTGGGCTGGACGACTATGGAAACGGACGACACCCCAACAAACATGATAAAAATGGGATGTTTAGAACGGTACGTAAAACCTCACCATTCCTGTAATTATTCC
>CAZTSG010000090.1:0-3797 GCA_964616835.1 uncultured Nitrososphaerota archaeon
ACTATTCTCCCACGGTAGATCTCCTCGAGGAACCTTGTTGAACTATGGTGGTCGTAATGGTAGTGGGTTACGACTATGACTTCACAATCCTCCGCCGCTGAAGCTATTTTCCCCCAGAACTTTTCGAGGAGCTCAAGCTCCCTAGGGTGGGGTGGGAGACCGTATCTACGGGGTGCGACGGCAGCAGCCGGGTCGATCATCAGCCTGAGGTCTCTCGTCTCGACTAGCGTCGCCATGCTTCTCACACCCATCGAGTCGGAGCATAATGGCTCTATCCTCAACCCTTGCCACACTGTACTCGGAAAAACACTGCTAGGATAAAATATTTACGAGCAGGCTTGCTAGGCGGCCCTTATTACGATCCTTTACTCAACGCCCTTAACCCATTTCGAGAATTCTAAAGCCTTTTTTAAAACGCCCTTCTTAACTAGGGAGCAATAGACCTCCCTGCCCTTCTTAACCGTCTTAACTAAGCCGGCGTTCTCGAGAATCCTAATATGGTATGAGACGGTTGGCTGAGAAAGATTGAACTTCTCGACTATTCCCGTTATCATCATGCTCTCGCTCTCTATTATTGAGAGTATTCTTAGCCGAGTAGGGTCTGCAAGTGCCTTAAACACTTTAGCCGCCTGTTTATACTCTTCATCCTCTTTTTTAACTGACAACTCCCCGTCGTTAATAGAATTCTAGAGATTAATATATAAGTCTTTTGGAACTAGTTTTAATGGTTGAAAAAGCCGTTAGAAGTATGTTTTAATAATGAAATGGCCTAAGTTAAATATATTTAAAATCTATTTTTAACCGCGAGCGATTTCATTCAATAGATTACCGTTGTGGTCATAGAGCTGCATTATAATCGGCATCTCTCCTATCGCATGCGTTGCGCAGCTGAGACACGGGTCTAGAGCGCGCACAACCGCTTCAACCCTGTTGAGCATTCCCTCGCTGAGCCTCTTACCATCAACGTATTTCTTAGCTACTTGAGTCACAGCCTTGTTAAAAGCAATGTTATTGTTTACCGTCGCGATTATTAGGTTGACCCAGCTTATCCTTCCTTGTTCATCAACCTTATAGTGATGGATTAGTGTTCCTCTCGGTGCTTCAGCCACTCCCACGCCCTCTCTTTTGTTTAAAGAAGCCTTTGCTTGAATATTTGTTCCGAAGACATCAGGGTCTTCCAGAATCTCCTTAACTTTTTCTATGCAAAAAACTATTTCGATCAAACGTGCGTAGTGATACATGAACGTGTTCTGAACAACGCCGTTTCTCCCAAGCTTCTTGAACTCTTTCAAGAGGTCGTCTGCAATACTTGTTCCGCAACGCGAGGCGATGTTGAGCCTTGCAAGCGGTCCGACTCTGTATGCTCCATCCGGGTAGCCTACGGATTTTAAATATGGGAACTTCATATAGGACCAGTCTTCAACAGTCTCTCCAATGTATTCGAAGTATTTAGAGGGATCAAGCTGGTCCGCGAATATCCTCCCGTCTGGGCTCATTATCCTTATCTTACCGTCGTAGTGCTCGAGACCACCATCCTTAGTCACAAGACCCATGTAGTATGTGGGGAAGTCTCCGAAATCCTTCATCTCATCCTTGAGACTATTCATTATTTTCTTGAAGAGTTCTACAGCGCTCAAAGCTGTTTCAAGAGCCTTCGGCAAGTCTGCAAGTATTCTATCAGCTGCTTCTTTCGAAAGCGGTTTTCCAACCCCTCCAGGGACAACCCAGTCGCTCGAATGTATTCTCCTCTCAGACAGGTTTTCAATTATGCTTTGCCCAAACTTCCTAAGCCATACCCCCTGCTTGGCAACCTCAGGATGTTTTTCAGCAAGGCCAAGTATATTTCTCTTAGAAGGTTCTGAATCCATGCCGAGGAGGAAGTCTGGTGAGGACAAGTAGAAGAAGCTGAGCGCGTGGGACTGTATTATTTGCCCCATGTGCATGAGTCTTCGCAGAAGCTCTGCTGTGCGAGGTATGCTTACTGCAAGCAGGTCGTCGCAAGCCTTTGCCGAGGCAAGCAGGTGGCTTACCGGACATATGCCGCACGACCTAGAGGTTATTCCAGGCATCTCGTAGAAGGGCCTGCCTTCGCAGAACTTCTCGAATCCCCTGAAGTCAGTGACGTGGAAACGCGCCTCCCTGACAGACCCTTTTTCATCAAGGTGGATCGTTATCTTCGCATGTCCCTCTATTCTCGTAACGGGGTTTACAATTATTTCCTTAACCATTTTTTTAAACCTCCTACCCGTATTTGAACCTGTTTTCTAAAGCAGGAGTTCTACCTTCTAAAAGCTCGTTTAGAACATAGTTTATTAAGCTGGCTGGCGGCGGGCAGCCCGGCACATATAGGTCGACTCTAACAACCTCGTTAAGGGCAAGAACTTTTTCTAGGAGCCTAGGCACTTGGGTTGGAATCTTCTGATTAAACGTAGCGTTTTCAACATATGCCCTGTTAAGAACGTCTTCACGACCGCTCTTCAGAACGTTTCTTAATGCTGTAACGTTTCCGTTTACAGCACAGTCTCCAAGGGCTACGAGTATCCTCGTGCAGCTTCTAATCTTCTTTAAGAGCTCAAGCTGCTCCTCGTTTGCAACAGCGCCTTCGACAAGCGTGATGTCAACGTTTTCAGGAAAATCCTTGATGTCTGCAAGAGGACTGTAGACAAGTTCCACTTTTTCAGCCAGCTCAAGTATCTTCTCATCCTGGTCTAGGAAGGACATGTGGCATCCTGAGCAACCGCTGAGCCAGACTGTTGCAAGCCTAACCTTAGCCAATCGTCTTCTCACCCCTCCTGTTCACGACGAATGAGACAAGCTCCTTCTTCTTAGACTCTGAGAGAGGCTTGCCCTTCACGTAGAGCGCGCCAACCGGGCATGCTGAGGAGCATTTCCCGCACGAAGTGCACGATTCTGAGAATCCCCACTTGTCGTCAAGGTCGAAAATCACCTTGGAACTCTTGCCTCGGAGCATGAGGTCTAACGTATGCACTCCTTCAACCTCATCGCAAACCCTTATGCAACGAGTACACAATACGCACCTATTAGGGTCATATGCGAATCTTTCATGAGTGAGATCAACCTCGTAATCAGTCCACTCTCTATCAACTCTCAAGTGGTCGACTCCAAGCTCTGTCGCAAGCTGCTGCAGCTCGCAGCTCCCGTTGGCTACGCAAACAGAGCATACATGAGGCCTCTCGGCGAGCAACAGCTCTATAGCCCACTTCCTGTAGCGTCTTAGTTTTTCAGAATCCGTAACAACATCCATACCTTCTGCAACCGGTGTCACGCATGATGCGAATACTCTCGGCGAGCCCTTTAGCTCGACTACGCACACCCTGCAGCCCCCGAAGGAGGATACTCCCTCAAGATAGCATAGTGCAGGAATATATATGCCGTTCTCTCTAGCAACTTTAAGTATGGTGTCGCCCTCTTTAGCAACAATCTTCTTCCCGTCTATCGTGAGCTCTACCGTCTTACTCAACTATCCCACCTCCATCATTGAAGCATTTTCCTGCAGGACATTTCTTCTCAACGATGTGCGCAACATACTCGTCCCTGAAGTATTTCAGTGTCGTCAGAGTCGGGTTCGGCGCTGTCTGACCCAAGCCGCATAAGCTAGTGTCCCTAATAAACATGCAGAGGTCCTCTACTTTCTCAAGGTCCTCTACGCTGCCCTCTCCACGCGTAAACCCGTCGAGGATCTTGTAGAGCTTGTAGAGGCCTACTCTGCAGGGCGTACACTTGCCGCACGACTCGTCTACGCAGAACTCGGTGAAGAACTTTGCTGTGTCAACCAT
>CAZTSG010000091.1:0-3699 GCA_964616835.1 uncultured Nitrososphaerota archaeon
TAATCTACTTTTTATTAGTTTGTTTAAACATTTGAGATTAGGATAAGATTTATCCTCAAACCCAAACCCTAAACTCTAAAATTGCTCTTAATGTTCTCCTAGATTTCTCTTCATCTTTTGATCGGTGATTAGTAATCACTGATTAAATGATGTTTCATTACTAATTATGTATTGCCTAATTGCTAATTATGTAATAATGATGTTAACGTCAGTGCATAGCAACCAAAAAGGAAACGTGAGAGAAAGAAACGAGAAACGATAGAGAAATGAAGGGAAAAGTTAACGAAGAATGCCTAATGACTTCAGAACCTCATTAAGTTTACATGCAAATATCTCCCACGCATGAGCATCCATAAGGCGTCGTATCTCTTCAAAACCTTTCGCTCTAAGGTACTCAATGGTTCTTAACTCGCCTTTTTTCGCTTCAATCTCCCTATTTAAAGCATTTAATCTGTTTTCCTTTTCATTGATTTCCTCATTTAAAGCATTCAATTTTTTTTGGAGCTCCTCTATTGTTTGGCTTGAGCTTCAACCCTTCTCTTAAGCTCTTCCTCTTCTTCGGAGAGCTTAGCCAATGACTCCTTTAGACTAGTCCTCAGCCTCTGTTTGTAGATGATGTTGTAGATCGACTTCCTTGTCCTTCCAAGCTCCTTTGCAATATCCCTTACCTCCATCCCCTTCTCCAGCATCTCCCTTATCTTCCCCAATTCTTCTGCGGTGAAGCGTACCCTTCTTCTCTTGAGCTCATGTTGTTTCCTGCTTTCTCTCCAGAACATGGCTGTCCATCCTAACCATAATGTTTCTAACAATCTTTCGATACGCTAAAAACTCAGCAACACCATTGCCTTGAGAGCCATATCTAAACACGACTCTAGGCACTGGCTTATCCTTTTTTGGCGAAACCCTCAACGTTGAAGCCCCCTTTATGCACTGCATGAGAAACCATTTAGTTAAACCCTTGTTACGAGATAACAATGAAACCCAAGCAACTATACGCATGTTCTCACTCCATGACACTTTACGGTTAAAGACAACATGGTAATTGTTTTCACTTGACTTTAAGATTATGAAGCCTTCAAGCTTAAACCAATCGCACGCACGCATAGCCCAATACTTAACCCATTTGAAAGGAGTGTTATCAAAATCCAACATCACAGTCTCATCGTCCGTAACACCTAGAATGCTATAGTGATTCCACTTCCCTCTCAACCCACTCACCAACAAAACCGTAGCTTTCAGGATGCTCGATGAACTTCTCAGCCGAAACTGTGACATAGTCTTTAGGCATGTACTTATGGGCTAAAACCACAGCCCTGTAGAGGTCTCTACCCTTACCATAAAACTCATACCTTCCCTTACCAACAACCTTTTTCATTCGCTTTGTTTTCTTCCAATAACGTTGCCTTATGCAGTCTCGTCTATGCTTCCAATAACGCTGAAAAACAGGAACAAAAGCCTCATAAGAGCCATAAACAGCGATCCTCTTAACCATGATTAATCACCTTCCCCTCTGAAATGTGTCTGCAACGGAAGGACGCCTTTTCTACGGTACTCATTGATTACTCTTGAGACATACGAGCGGTATCTGTCATAGTCTCGGTTAAGGATGAGGCAGATGTCACGTATAGATCGTCCTTGATATGCAAGGTCCAGAATTGTCAGTTTCACTCTTTCAATGGGGCTGCGGATATGAGGCTCTAATATATCGAGAAATCGGTATTCTTGATTTGTAATTTCTTTGTGTCCACTCAAAATTGCATAAGCAACTGCTACGGATTTGATCATGTCGAAGAGGTTGCTTGAGCTTGTGTAGGCTCCTAGAATTCTCCATCGCCTAGCGTATTGATCAAACCTTACAGTGTCTTCTCTGCTTATTTTCACATCTTTTTCATTAACGGCTTGTTTGAAACGTTCAATCCTCAATGAATTCCGTTTTTCTCGGTTGAGGTTTGCGTCAGTCATTTCTTTCTCTGTTAACTCATGGTAGACTTTGAGGCATCGGTTGGCGAAGGTGTTGTCGAGCAGGTTTCTCTGGTTGTATAGGAAGGACTGCGGTGTGATGTTTGCTATTAGGCTGAACTTAGCCTTCATTTCTAGAGTTCTTTGGGAGTCTGAGTATATGTAGTGTCCTTCGCTGGCAAGTTCTGAAAGGGCGTCTATCAGCCTAGCTTTTGTGCGAGTGGCTTTGCTTGCAAGTAGCAGGGTTAAATCGTTTATGAGTAGACATTTATTGTTTAGGTTATTGCCATAGTCTCTGATGAGTCCGTGGATTGTGAAGTCTGAGCCTGCATAGACAAGTTTTCTTTTGGAGAAGATTTTTGTCAGTTCTTGGCTTGTGCGTGATTTGAGTTGTCGTGATGGGGCGACGTGTAAGATCCAGAGTTTAACGTTGTCTTTGAATGTTGAGCTAATAACCGCTAATGTTTTTAAGATGGCGATTGGAGTGACGGTTTGTCCATACTTTTCGTTGAAGTATCTTTCAAGTTTTTGAGCGTAGGATTCGTTGGAGAGTGATTTTGGTGACCTGAAGGCAGAACCATATATATGGGGTTTGACCTTCAGGTCACAAAAGTCACATAGGTCATCGAGATGTTTAGATTCGATTGCTTTGTCTTTCATGTTGTCATTCTCTCCTGACCGTGATGAGATGAGGGGTTTCGCTTCTCTTCTTTCTCTGAGGTGTAAGGAACAATTTTCAGTTCTCTATCAACCTCGATGGCGACGAAATAGATGGGTCTGCCGATTTCTTTCTCGAAATAGTCAAGCCAACTTTTAGGTAGAGTTATGCCTTTGCTAGTTTTTCCGATTGGTATTATTTTTCGGATGATAGGCATTCTTTCACCATGAATATATGTTAAACACAAGCTTTATATAACTTCAAGGTACTTACCTCAATAGTATAGTATATAACGAAACAGGAGGATTGGTAACATAATGCCTAAGAAAATCGTGAATCCGCTAACCATTGGACTGCCAGCCAAGATACTCTTTCACTCATACATCCAGCCTCAGACTGGATACAGCCTAGCTAAGAAGATCTATAAGATCGAGAAGTATCCTCCGACCTCTAAGATCTATTCTTGGTGTAAGCTTTTGATTGAGCAGGGATACCTTGAGAAAGGTGAAAAGGGCTACAGAACCAAATCCGACAAAATCTTAGATGCTATAGAAAATGTGCTTAAGGAGAAGGGCATCAGCTTCACGCCTATTGAGAAACGATTTTTAACAAAGTTGCTTGACTCTGAAAAGTTCAGAAAAGCCGTCAGCTTCTCATCTCCAAAAGACGAGTTTAACATTATAGAAACAGTCTGTACTTTTCTTGTTCAAACAACTGTTCCGATAATGTTTAGAAGAAAATTAGCGAAGGAAGAACGGGAAGAAGTAGACGAAAATGCTTTTGACAAATTAATAGCTGAAAGGGAGGTACAACTTCCAGAACATCTCCAAAAAATATTCAAAAAGATAGGCATGAATAGGGATGCTGAAAGGCTACTAAATGCGTTTACTTTACTCGAGCTTCTTCCCGACTCATTGCTTTTAAAATTTGAGAAACTTGATGAAAACCTCTGCATGCTTCAATATTTGCTTTGTCTTCTTATGAGCAGTGAGGAGGATTTGAGGCGATGGTTAAAGCAAAAGTCTTAAAGCTTGTCTTGGATGGTCATGGCTCATATCTTGGGATGGAGAAGGGGTACTTCA
>CAZTSG010000092.1:0-3530 GCA_964616835.1 uncultured Nitrososphaerota archaeon
TTGAAATAAGCAGGAGCATGGGGCTTAACATAAGTCTCGATAGGATGAAGTATTTGAAACAATATTTCAAAGACAGGCCTCCGACAGACGTTGAGTTGGAAATGATTGCACAAACATGGTCAGAGCACTGCTTTCACAACGTTTTCAAAGGGGATGTTTTAACAGACGATGGACGTTTGATCCACAGCATTTTAAAAACATACATAATGAGAGCCACAAAGGAGCTCAATAAGGAATGGTGCATATCTGTCTTTGAAGACAATGCTGGAATAATTGATTTCGACAAGGGTTATGCAATAGCTGCTAAAGTCGAGACGCATAATCATCCTTCTGCGGTAGAGCCTTTCGGCGGGGCTGCGACAGGTGTTGGAGGAGTTATAAGAGACATCCTTGGGGTCTGGGGGGAGCCGGTTGCCCTAACAGATGTGCTCTGCTTCGGCCCATTAGATACTAAGTATGAGGATCTGCCACCTGGGGTCAAACATCCCCGTTATATTTACAGAGGGGTTGTGGCTGGAATAGGAAGTTACGGCAACAACATGGGTATTCCAACAGTGTCTGGAGCAATACTGTTCGACAAAGGTTACACTGGCAATGTTGTTGTCTACTGTGGCTGCATTGGAATCCTCCCCAGAGACTCGTATGTGAGAAACACTCGTGAGGGGGATTTTGCAGTACTAGCGGGCGGCAGAACAGGCAGAGATGGTATTCATGGTGTAACATTCGCATCTGTAGAGCTTACTGAAGAGGCTGAAGAACTAAGGTCGGCTGTTCAAATACCCAACCCGATAGTTGAAGAGAGGCTTAGGAGAGCGATAATTCGAATAAGAGATGAAAAATTTGCTTCTGGAATAACGGACCTAGGTGGCGGAGGATTATCATGTGCTGCGGGAGAAATGGCCCACAGATCAGGACTGGGTGTTGACATCGACTTGGATAAGGTGCTTCTTAAAGCGCCGGATATGGCTCCTTGGGAGATATGGGTTTCTGAGTCGCAGGAGAGGATGCTTCTCTCGGTTCCGGAGAAAAACCTTGGAAGAGTTATTGAAATTTTCAAGGAGGAGGGTGTTGAAGTAAGTGTAGTCGGAAGATTCGTTAAAACTGGTAGGGTCAGAGTGTTTACGAAAGGGCGTGTGGTATGTGATCTTGACTTAAATTTTCTTTTTAATCCTCCTAAGGTTACGAGAAAAGCAAGAATATTGAAGCACACGCCTATCCAGATAAATCTGGATGAACCGAAAGACCTTGGAGAAGAAATACTGAAACTGCTTTCAGAACCAAATATTAGGAGTAAGGAGGAGGTTATCAGAACCTACGACCATGAAGTTAGAGGCTGTACTGTCGTTAAACCATTGCATGGCGATGAGGCTGGGCCTAGTGATGCTGCAGTCATAAAACCTCTGAAAGATTCTTGGAAGGGTATTGTGATATCGTGCGGAGTAAACCCGTTTTACCCAGACCCTTACTGGATGGCTGCTAACTCGGTAGAGGAAGCTATTAGAAACAATGTAGCTGTCGGAGGGAGGAGAATCGCGCTTTTAGACAATTTCGTGTGGGGAAGTCCTGAGGACGAGGAAAATATGGGTATGCTTCTAAGAGCGGTTGAAGCATGCTACGATTTCTCAAAAGCCTTAGACGCTCCCTTCATATCTGGAAAAGACAGTTTATACAACGAGTCGCCCCTAGGGTCCGTGAGGCCAACTCTCCTAATAACAGGCATCGGCATAATGCCTGACGTTAGGAAGGTGGTTACTCCAAGCTTTAAGGGAGAGGACAACCCGATCTACATAGTTGGCTTAACCAAGGAGGAGCTCAGAGGGTCTGCCTACCTGAGGCTTAAAGGGGTAGACGGTGGAGAAGTGCCGAGAATTGATGGAAGAGTCTCAAAGAGAATAATAGACACGCTGATAAGTGTGGTTGATGAGCAGCTTGTCCTATCTTGCCATGATCTCTCTGAAGGCGGTTTGGGAGTTGCTGTGGCAGAAATGGTCATAGCATCTAAAAACTTGGGAGCAGAAATCGACCTGCGCAAAGTACTTTCGGAAACCCGTAGAAGCGATTATGTTCTGTTTTCTGAATCGGCTTCAAGATTCCTCGTCGAAGTAGATAGGAATAAGTGTAAGCAGTTTGAAGAATTCTTCTCAGGGCTACCGTTCAGCAAAATAGGCAGAGTATTAAAGGGAGCCGGGCTTCGAATAATCGATTTAAACAGCAAGGTGCATGAGTTAAGCAACCGAGAGATAAAAAGGGCTTGGAGAGGTTATTAAAATGAATTTCAGAAAATTTAGAGCAGTGGTTTTAAGAACCGGCGGCACTAACTGCGACCTTGAAACTAAGATAGCATTAGAAGAACTAGGTATTGAGACAGATATAGTCCATATGAACAAGATTGAAAACAGGAGTCTTCTCGATTATCATTTGATCGTATTTCCAGGAGGGTTTTCCTATGGTGATTATGTGAGGGCTGGTGCAGTGTGGGGCAAGAGAGTGCTTACAAGGCTTGGGAAGGAGCTTGAGAAATTCATAGATGAAGGAAGATTAATACTTGGCATCTGCAATGGTTTTCAAGTTCTTGTTGAAGCGGGAGTACTGCCTGGAGACGGTGTTAGCGAAACCCCCCTGGCGGCTCTTGCTACAAACTCTTCAGCAAAATACGAATGCAGATGGGTTTGGCTAAGGGTAGAAAACAATCAGACGCCGTTTACGTTCGCAATGAAAGAAGGGGAAGTTATTAAGATTCCTATCGGTCATGCTGAAGGCAGGTTCTTAACTGATGAAAAAACTCTCGAGAAGCTTAAGAAAGGGAACCAGATAGTTTTCAGATACGTTCTTCCAAACGGTGAAAATGCTAACGGCCTATACCCCTATAATCCCAACGGCTCTCTGTATGATATTGCTGGAATCTGCAACAGGAGGGGGAACGTCATGGGGATGATGCCTCACCCGGAAAGAGCATTCTTTGGCTGGCAGCTCCCGGAATGGAGTGAAACTCCTCCGGAAAAAGGCGATGGAAGAAAAATATTCGAAAGTATAATCGAATACTTAGAAAAGAACCTGGGCTAGAGCTTTTTTATAAAAAGGCTGCTGATTTCTTCGAATGTAAATGAATGGATTTGCATTATTAGTGCAAATGTTTATAAATAATAGTTTGCAATAACATTGCAATGGAATCGCAGAACCCGTGGTGGTATCGAGAACCAGATAAGACTTTTGAGGAGTGGGAGAGAAAGGGGATTAAGTGGGTTCCGCCGGTTATCGAACAGTTCTCTTTCGAACCCTTCTCCTTAAACTTCCTAGTGGGGCCTAGACAGGTGGGAAAAACCACAGCTTTGAAAATATGGATTAACAAGTTTCTCATCCCAAAGGTTGATCCGAGGGCAATTTTTTACTTCTCCTGCGAAGAGCTTACGAGTTTCAAAGAGCTCGGGGAGGTTTTAGATAACTACGTTGGCTTTAGGAACGGTAGCGGGATAAAATCTTCTTTTATCGTTCTGGACGAGATTACCTTTGTTGAAGACTGGCATAGGGCC
>CAZTSG010000093.1:0-3447 GCA_964616835.1 uncultured Nitrososphaerota archaeon
CCATTTCCAAAGGGGGACGTAACGCACCTTTTCACCGTTCGAAACAGCTTCATCCTCATAATCCCACGTGATCACCAGCAGGTTTTTGCAACGCAGCTCTTTCGAAGCCTTGAGCAGTGCCTTAACCTCCCGCTGATTAACCTCATCCCTGCCGCTGGCATAGGTCACCTGTATAAGCTGCTTAATGCTTAAGCCGTTTTTCACGGCGAAATCAACCTCGTTCTGCTGGTAGTCTCTCCAGTAGAAGACTTCGAAGTCGCTGAAAGAGTAGCTTCTTCGCCTCAACAGCTCCACAGCCACTAGGTTCTCCATAAGTCCCCCAAGGTTTTCCGAAATCCTGAACCCGATTGAAGTCACGATCCCGTTGTCAACACAATAGGCTTTCTTAGGAGAAATGTATTGGAGCCTAAGCTTCGGTGAAAACCTTTCTAGGAAAAACAAAAGATAGGCTTCACCCACCCATTCAGCGTAGTTTCTAACCGTGTGAACATCCCTTACGCCTAAGACTCTCCTAAGCCTGTTGAAGCTGAACTCGGAGGAAACGTTTGAAACCATGTATCTTGCAAACTCTTTAAGGGCCACCGTCTTCTTCACGCGATGCCTCCTTACAACATCCTTTTCAAGCACGTCGGAATAAATTGACACCAGGATCCTCCTGCCAAACCTGCTGGCCTCCGGAAACCCTCCCGTTCTAAGATACTCTTCAAGCATGCTCTTCACCGTGGAAACCTTTCCCGTCTGATACTTCCAGTTCTCATCCAGCTCCACGCCGCGGATCCTAAGGAACTCTCTGAAGTTAAACGGGAAAAGCACTAAGTCGACATGCCTTCCGGTGAGGAGCGTAGCAAGCTCGCTTGAAAGCAGCTGCGAGCTGCTTCCAGTCACAATGATCCTTTTAGAAGTCCTCATCCTACTCACGAATCTCTCCCAGCCGCTAATATGCTGAACTTCGTCGAGAACAATGAACTTCAAGTCTGAACCGTAAAGCTGGTAGAAAGCATCAAGCAACCTTCCAAAATCCTTCGCCTCAAAGCCGGCGAGCCTCTCGTCGAAAAAGTTGACATATCCAAACTTCACGTCCCTGAGAAGCATCCATGAGAGAAGCGACTTGCCGCACCGCCTCACGCCAAGGACAGTTAAAACATTCGGGTGTGAAAGGAAGTTCCTCAGTCTCCCGGTATCAACATCCCTATCTATTATCTTCTCCGTGGCAAACAGGCTTTCCATCTCCTCCCTCTGCGAAGCCACTATCTTCTTCAAATCCTCGGTGTTCAACAAAATTATTTTTCACAAGCTTTTTAATAAAGCTTGCGTTTAATAACTACAAGCTTTTGCAAGGGAATCGAGGGGCTCAAGATTCTGTTTAATAGATAGAACGTCCTTTCACGTCAGTCTCTAGGCCTTTTTCCCAGAAGTTCCAGTCAGAAAGTATTGAAATTATCTCCTCTTTTCTCATAGAGGCTATATGTAGCCCAAATTTACAAATTCTTGGGTCATATGTGACCCAATTTTTACCTCCACAGCGCGCCATATGGTCAACAACATCCTGTGCTCTCTTTTCAGGAAAAAGAGTCTTCCAATTGACTGCTGATTTTAACTCTACAATAGGCCATAACTACAGTATCGGAGAGCGTTGTTTTCTAGCAATGCTTCTTCATTTTTAAAAAGACTCTACTTCAAAAAAGTCATTTGCAGAAGAGATCGTTAAAAATGATGAAAGGTTAGTTCCTCAGAAATCGCTATTTTTCCCGTATAGCAAGATTACGGCACGTTCTCTGAAAATAATATAAGCAAGACTATGGCGCAGTAAGACATGGCGAGACTTTACAAGAGGAGGATTCCAAAGCTGGGTATTGAAACGAGTGCCCTAGGATTTGGAACATGGGCCATAGGAGGGCCAATCACGGGAACTAATGGATTGGCTCACGGTTGGGGGAAGATTGATGATGAGGAGGCTCTGAGAGCCTTGAAGAGGGCTTTCGAACTCGGTGTAAGGGTTTTCGACACCGCCGACGTGTACGGCTGCGGCCATAGCGAGGAGCTCATTGGGAGGGCATTGGGCGAGTACCGTGACGAAATAGTAATCATAACGAAGTTTGGAATAACCTTCGACCCTGAAACTAGGCGCGAGACAGGCGAGGACGGTTCTCCACAGTATGTTCGTAAAGCGGTTGAGGCCTCGCTTAAAAGGCTGAGGACAGACTACATAGACATCTACCTGCTTCACATATGGGGTCATCCTATTGAAAAAGCGGTTGCAACCATGGATACGCTGGAGGAGCTGGTTGACGAAGGGGTTGTCAGAGGCTATGGGTGGAGCACTGACTCGACGAGTCGTGCAGCCGCCTTCGCAGACCGTGAACGCTTCGTGGCTGTTGAAAGCGAGCTGAACGTTTTGAGGGTTACGAGCGAAATCGTAAGGCTCTGCGAGGAGAAGAAGCTGGCGAACATAAACCGCGGACCCTTGGCGATGGGACTTCTCTCGGGAAAGTACACTCTGGACTCGCCGAGCCTGCCTGAGAACGATGTCAGGAAGTCCACACCGAGCTGGATGGTCTACTTTAAGGACGGGAGGCCGACGCCGGAGTATGTTAAGAAACTGGAGCAGATAAAGCAGATACTAACGGAGGACGGGAGAACGCTTGTTCAGGGAGCCATAGGCTGGATCTGGGCTAAGTCGCCCATGACTATACCGATACCAGGTTTCAAGACAGTGAAGCAGGTTGAGGAGAATGCGAAAGCCCTTGAATACGGGCCGCTTAAGCCGAGCCAGATGAAGGCTATAGAAGAGATACTTGGGCCGCGCGACGTAGTTTACGAGTAAGTTTTGAACCTTCAACTATAAGCCTTTTTCATATTTTAAAGCACATTTAATTCGAGCAGGTCGATTAAAGAGAGGGAGTTCGTTAAGGAGATTAACGCACGCATAATTCCACTGATTGTAAGCCTTGTGCTCATGCTTTTTACGAACCTGGTTCATGAATTCCAAAAAGCCATTTCCATATAGGCATATATCTGATTTCTACACCTCTTACTTTAGTCTTGCCTTCCTGATCTCTAGTGATGCAAAGCAGGTTCTTGCATTTAAGTTCTTCACTTGCCCTCAATACTTTCTTAACATGGTCTTCGTCGATTTCATAACACACTTCAATTATCTGTTCGACCCGGCCACCGGTTTTAACGATAAAATCCACCTCCTCTCCATCCTTCGTCATATGATAGAAAACTTGAGAAATCCTGTTCTGAAGCCTTCTTAACAATTCGATGAATACTAGGTTCTCCATTTTCTTACCTATGTCTAAAGGTTTTTCGAAAAGGTTTGAAAAAGCAAGGTCGATTACATAGATTTTCTTCGGGGAAAACGCTTTCTCTCTTTCTGAATATGAAAATCGCTGGAGAATAAATATTATGAAAGCCTGGTTCATATAGCTTATGTAATTTATAAGT
>CAZTSG010000094.1:0-3426 GCA_964616835.1 uncultured Nitrososphaerota archaeon
CTGAGAGATCTGCGAATGAGGCTAATCAATATAGGATGGTTGCGACGATGGGTGTTCCTGCATCTCTCGTGGCAGGCTTGGCTTTGGGAGTGTTGCTGGGAAGAAAACTTAAGAAAGGAGGAGCTTAAAAGCCAAGTTAATCCTCCTCTTTTTTCAATATTATTTTCTATGATTCAATACGAATCATCGATCTGTATTGCTGTTTCTGAAGAGAAGCGTTCGAATTCGCGAGCAATTAAATTAACGCGATACAGCTTCAATGATACTGGCGGGGAGAAGAGGGTGCTTATGACTTGGAGCATTCATAGGTTTTAAACATTGTTTTTGAGCAATAAACGTACGCTTAAATACGTGGGTGGCGATAAACATAGGTGGGATGAGTAAGCTGAAGGATGAATTCCTGGAGCTTCTCGATAAGGATAGGGAGTTCCGCTATACTGTGGCGGGCTACTTAGGACTATCTGAGGTTTTGAAGAGGCTTGACAGGCTTGAGGAAGGCCAGAACAAGCTGTGGCAAGAAGTTAAGGCTCTTAGGGAGGATCAGGAAAAGCTTTGGGAGAACCAGAATAAGCTGTGGGAGAGCCAGAACAAGCTTTGGGAAGAGGTGAGAGCGTTAAGAGAAGGCCAGAACAAGCTTTGGGAAGAGGTGAGAGCGTTAAGAGAAGGCCAGAACAAGCTTTGGGAAGAGGTGAGAGACTTAAGGGCTTCTTACGGCAGGTTGGAGAGGACTGTTGAATCATTAAGGGATTCGATGATACATGGATTCGGGGAACTAAGCAAGTTTGCTGGATTAACGTTTGAAGAGTTTACTAGAAGGTTTCTATCTCAATACTTGAGGAGCATGAATATTATTCCAAAAGATGCGGAATTAAATAAGACTGTTATTGACGGTGAGGAGATAAACTTGTTTTTCGAGGACCCTTTAATCGTGGGCGAGGTGACTTCTTATGCAGAGAGCTCCTTAGAGGTTGATAAGCTGATTAGGAAGGTTGAAGTCGTTAAGAATAGATATGGAAAAGAACCTTTAAAATACTTATTGGTTTTGACAGCGAAAAAGGATGTTGCAAGAGAGATGAAGAAGAAGGCTTTGGAGAAAAATGTGGAGCTCGTAATAGGCAAAGAGGTTGAGGCTTAAGGGTGATTCGAGAATTACTCGGTGTCTGAAAAGCTTAGGAAACCTTTAATCCATTCAGAAAAAGATAAGTAATTAAATCTACTTTATTTCTCCATGAAACAGTTCACTTTCCACCTTCCAACGAAAATACTCTTCGGTAGAGGAAGCGTGAGTAAAATAGGCGTCGAGACAAGTAGTTTCGGGGGCAAATGTCTCTTAGTAACTGGAAGAAGCTTTGCAAGAAGAAGTGGGTACCTGAATATTGTTGCGAAAAGCCTTAGGGAATCTGGGGTCGATGTGGTGGTATTCGACCAGGTTGAACCAAACCCCTCGATAGAAACGGTTTATAGGGGTTTTGAGGAGGGTAAGAAAAATGACTGTGATTTTGTAATAGCCTTGGGAGGCGGAAGCGCGATGGATGCTGCCAAAGGCATAGCTTTCTTGTTGAAGAGCAATGCTAAGCTCGAAGATAATTTTGCGCCCAATGAGGTTGAGGAAGCCCTGCCGATAATCGCTATTCCGTCGACATGCGGGACAGGCAGCGAAGTCACGAAGTATGCTGTTATAACGGATGTCTCGAGGAAGAGGAAGGAAGTCTTGTTAGGGGATGCGATTATTCCCCGGGTTGCGATTCTTGACGCAGACGTTCTAAACAGCCTCTCTGGGAAGCTTGTTGCATACACTGGTTTCGACGCCCTCTCCCATGCTTTAGAAGCATACGCTTCAAGCGATTCCACACCCTTTTCAGATCTTCTCGCGCTGGAGGCTGCCAAGATAATACTCGGAAACATTGTAGAAGCCTTTGAAGGCTCTCCGGAAGCTAGGGAGAACATGCTTTACGCAAGTATGCTTGCCGGTGTGGCGATTAACTGTTCGGGTACTGAGATAGTTCACGCTATGGGCTACTATCTTACTAACTATCACGATGTGCACCATGGGCTTGCTAACAGTATGCTACTTCCCCACGCACTGAGGATGGAGATTCAGAAGGGTTTTAGGAAGCTTGATGATGCTGCTTTAAAACTGGGCTTGGGTAACGGTATGGAGCTTGTTAAGAAGATCGAGGACATTGCGGACAAGGCTGGGATTCCAAGGAGCCTTAGAGAGCTGGGAGTAAGCGAGTCTGAACTGGACGCTATGGTTGCAGACGCATCCTCCTACTGGAGGAATTTGAAGAGACACCCCTTCCCCCCGACGCCCGAGGACGTGAAGAAGCTCTATCTAATGGCGTTCTCTGGAAGAGGGTAAGTGTAATTTGCTGGAAGACTCTTTTTAAAGAGGCTTTACTCGGCTCTATTCATTTCGAAGCCACGAGGTAACTTACGGAGAGTATGAGTAATCCGCCTACGAGCATGTAGAAAGTGGGTTGTTGCAATAGGAAAAAGTATCCGAAGAAGGCTGCACCAGCAGGCTCCAGGTAAGTGAACACGATGGCTTTTTGAGCCTTAATCATGCTAAGCCCCTTTAAGTAGAGGGTGACGGCGAACGCAGTGTTGAAGGTCCCGAGTATAACTAGGAGTATCCATGATTCTAGGTTTTCAGGCAACTCCATGCCTGTGAGGAGAAGTGGCGAGAGGAGTAACGTGCATGCTAAGTATGAATAGAACGCTATCGCAGCACCGGAGTAAATTGCTACTGTTTTTTTAGATATTATTATGAAGCCCGCGTAAGAGAGGCCTGCAAGCAGTCCGAGGACAGTGCCGAGATATTCGAAAACCCTTTAAAATGGCAGTTACTGCTGTCCAAGCAATTCCCTAAGAATCGTATTCAATTCCTCTCTATCCCTGAGGGATTTGAACATTAGCCTTCCGTTCATGAACGCTGTAAACTCCCTGTCCTTAAAGATTGCTTTAACGACAACACCTCTAATCTCATTAATAATCCTGCTTTTACCAAGAGCTTTCTTTAAGGCCTCTTCCCTCTTATCGTGCTTCAGGATCACTACGTAATCCTTCGTCTTAGCAGCTCCGCAAGCCTCTTCTATCCTGCTCACGTATTCTTCGATCACTTCTCCCCACCTGGTACGAATCTTCGGGAAAGAATCTTTGCCAATTCCTCCTCCTCTAAGGCCTGTCTTTCCTCAAAAGTATCTTCTTCAGGCATCCAGTCTGGCCTAAACCCTTTTGTTTTAAAGAATTCTCTTATTGCTCTTCTCAAGGCTCCTACAGCCAGTACTCCGCAATGAAACTTGACTGACGGTAGGCCTCCGACTTCCTTAGCCACGTCTTTCCAACTTATTCTCCAAGCCTCTTCAAGAGTCTTGCCCTTAACCATCTCTGTGAGCATGCTTGCCGTAGCTATGTTGGCGGCGC
>CAZTSG010000095.1:0-1646 GCA_964616835.1 uncultured Nitrososphaerota archaeon
GATTTCCCTGTCTCGATGTTTATGGTTGGGGGCAGGTCTATGGAGCCCACTCTCTTCATCGGCGACCTTGTCTTCAGTGTCAAGGGCAACTATACTGTCGGGGATATTGTGGTTGTCGAGGGTGTTAACAGGGTTAACTGTATTGTCCACAGGGTTGTCGAGGTTTCTGAGAGGAGTGTTACTACTAAGGGTGATGCTAACCCTGGCCCGGATCCTCCTGTGAGCAGGGAGAGGGTCCTGTATAAGGTTGTATTCGCTGTTCCAAGGCTCCTCTGGATTCCCCCGTTTCTCGCAGCATTGTTCCTACTTGGCTTCAGGTATTTCCGGGGCCTTCTCCACGGCGCTGAGATAGGCAGGACCCTGATAACAATAGTCCTGTTCTTCTCCATCCTTGATATTGTCACGATGACTGTTATCCCGATTTTCCATGTTCACCAGAATATTGAGGTTAAGAGGCCTAACATTGTTCTCCGCTCCCTGTCCTTGTCTGAGGACTTTAGGTTTTTCAGGGCTGTCTACGGGAGCATCAGCCTACTCGAGTTCAAGGAGGTTGAGTGGGTTAGGATAAACGCTTCCGGAAAGGAATTCTACCCTGAAGAGTTTTTCATCGCGAACGATACTCTTTTCGTAAAGGTTCCTCAGGAGGTTTACGATGCTCTGTATGCTAATGCTTCAGGCACTACTTCAAGCTTCTGGGTTTACTGCAACATTATTCTTGACAAGGGCAACCTATACGGCTACTACCCTGTGACACTCGCCTGGAGGAGGCTTGAGGTTAGCGTGGCGAACAACACTTTCGTCGTCCATAATCCTAATCCTGTTGCTTTCAACGCCTCTTTCGAAATCCAGTACTATGGCTTGGATAGGTTTAACAGGCCCTACTACGTTGGCTCGGACAAGTTTAACGAGACGCTTCAGCCTGTTTCAAGCTTCGCCGTAAAGCCTGAGAAGAAGGGTGTCCACTGCTACGTTATAATGAGGTATGTGCTGCTCGGCGGCAATGCGATGGAGTCTAGGAAGGTGGATATTGTTGGCGACTAAGATAATGCTTCTATTAGACGTTTCTCTGAGGAAGTGGCTTGTAGCGGGTTCCCTAGCCCTCTTGGCGACAGCTGGTTTCTTCATCTTCCTGCTGGTTTCACCCCTAGTTGTTTTCGAAGGCGATTTGCTGAACGGCAGCGTTGCGATAACATGGTACAGCTTGAAGAACTATGGCGAGGAGGTTTACCATCCTGGCTTGTCGAGCATACCTCTTCTAACCGTCCCCGTTTTCAGCGTGATAATCTTCAGCATCATCATCAGCTTCCTAACGCTCTTCAAAGCCCTCAGGATTAGGGAGGTCAGCCACATTGTTGCTGAGCTCCTCATAGGATGTCTGGAGGCTATGATGATCTTCACCGGAGTATTCTTCTCGCTGAGGCTTAACGTTATGCATGCTGTCTCCGTCTTGCCTACGAGCGCCGGTGGAGCAGGCTCAGCAGGCCTCCTCGTCGTACCCGGTTCTGTCAGGACAGAGACTTTCCCATCTATTCTCATAAGACAGTTCTACCCTCTTACGCTCCTGAGTATTCTCCTAATCGTCTTGGCTGCGATAATAGGTTTTGAGACAGCTAGGGCTTTAGAGACGCTAATGAAAAGAGAGGAAG
>CAZTSG010000095.1:1746-3391 GCA_964616835.1 uncultured Nitrososphaerota archaeon
GGGTTGATTTAACTGTTGTCGACATGGAGCTTAACGAGTTTCTTAAACCGAGGGAAATAGGCCCGTTGCTCCTGAACATTTATTCTGATGCTATTGTCCTCTGCGATTCAACAGGGTCTCTGGAGGTTTTCTTAAGTGATGTTAGGAGAAGGATTTCGGAGAGCGGCTTGAAGAGGGTTAGAAGCGGGAGAGTTTACCGCTGGATTCTGCCGGAGCCTTTGAAAGAGGTTAAGATACTTTGAGCCTTAACCCGGCTAGGGAAGTGGATTACAGGCGTAGGCTAGCGATTGAGCACTTGCAGAGAGCTGAGAAACTGTTTTCCCTTGAGGATTGGGTTGGAACTGTTTCAAGCTGCCGACTTGCTGTCGAAAACTTCGCGAAGGCGATTATAGCTGTTTTCGAAGTGCCTACTTGGAGCCGCGATCCCTCTGATCAGCTGAAAGGCTTAACCGACAGGCTTCCGAGTAGTTTGACGGATGAGATTAATGAGCTTGCAGCCATAGTGATGGAGATGGCTCCAGAGCATGGAAGGTCAACTTACGGTGAGCCTGGAGCAGGACTGTTGCCGAGCGACATATATGGAGAGGCGCATGCCTTAAACGCTCTGGAGAAAGCTAGGAGGTCTAGGGAAATAGCTGAGGAAACGCTTCGTCTCTTAGGAGTTGAGATTTAGAAGATTTAAAGCCGGCGGCTATGCGTGAAGACAGTACTGAATCCGCCTGCTAATTAGAAATTAGGGCAAAAGTGGTTATGATAAGTGAGTTGCCTTAATGTTCTTCAGACTCCCCTCTCCACCATTTGAACAACCTGGCACATAGCTCGTAAACCTTCTCTGCACCGCTTACTGCTCTAGCAGCATCTTCCTCGCCGTAAAGCTGACTTGGTGGTATGAAAGCCCCTTCATCACCGTAAAACGCAGGTCCTCTTTCTTCAGACAGCTTCTTACTGATCTCATTAACGGCTTCAAGCTCTCCTTTGAACCATTCTGGAAGCTCTTTCAAATCGGCGATTTTGATTAAAACGTTGCTGACATCATGCTCACGCGGATATTCTACAGCGAGTAGTCTAAGCACTGCTTTAAGACCAGGCTCAACGCTTTCCTGAGACCTTCTCACTGCCCGGTGGTATCTTTTAGCGGCAAGCGCCTCCCTTGCCTCTTGCAATGAGTATGTTGCATCATCCAGATAGGCTTTAGCCATCGCCTCCGTATTCATATTTCTACAACCTCCCCGCGCTTAATATCAGGCTTCAAGTCCCAGAACCATGAGCCGTCCTCCAAGTAGACGCGCCTCGCCTTCAACTCTTCAAGCCTCTTCCTAAGCTTGTCGAAGACATTCTTCATGAAACCATTCTTGTCTAAAAGTATGACGGCATCCTCAACCATGTCAAGATATATCGGCCTATTCAACCCTGCCTCCTCTATGCTCAGTGGGTGGAACTGTATCCACGTGCACACTCCTTTCTCCCTAAGTTCGCGACAGGTTTCTGTTTTCTCCAGATTCATTAAAACCTTGACCATTATCCCCATCCTGTCACTCATGCTCCTCGGCATGTTTCTGGCGACTACGAGAACGTCAGTATCACTGCTCGGCTTAGCATCCCCCCTGGCGACGGATCCGAAGACAACGACGCTCACCAAATCCTC
>CAZTSG010000096.1:0-3349 GCA_964616835.1 uncultured Nitrososphaerota archaeon
CTGGTCTAACGTTGGTCAAGACGCTATAGCCATTGTTCTTAACCTCTACTCTAAAGGTCGATTCAGAACCCGCAGTGGTTTGCGTGTAAAAGTTCTGAGTTTCATAGCTCATGCTGTAGAAGCCGAGTATGCCCAGTGTTAAGCTTAACCTGCTGGAGGATTCTGGAGCATAAGTTTCCAGCGAGAAAAATATCGTTTTAGGTTCCTCCAACGGTGGAACATCGATAACTAGGTTTAATCTCTTCTTCTCGTTAGCTTTCAAATATACTTTTGAAAGAATGTTTCCGCTAGGGTCACTAAGCTTCCAGGAGTATCCCATGGGGAGCCGTGTCACGTTTATGCTAAGTATTCCATCAGAGTCGCCGGTGTTCTCGACATCTATCGGGAAGGAGGCTGAACCGCCCGCGTAGGCCTCGACATAGGGCGTGCCCGTATAAACCCTAGGATTGAAGATGCCCCGGGTTACTATTATGTAAAAGCCTTGAGAAGACACTAGTTCTTGCGAGGAAGCTTGGACCTTAACCTCGTAGCGCCCGGGCTGAGCATCTTCAGGAATATTTGTTTTCAAGACTGCTCTCAGATATTCTCCGGATTCCAGGGAAATATCGTATAGGCGTTTACCGTCTTCCCTCAGAATACTGGCTGTCCACCCGCTGGGAGCAATAACGCTTATTTGACTATTGAATCTCTTATCCAATGGGTTTCTAATCGTCAGCTCAAATGTTACTGATGAGCCGCATAAGCCCTGTGTAGTGAGCTGGCTTGCAACGAAAACCTGGGGCTCGTCTTTCACAACCCTTATCAATATTGTTTCCTCTTGAACAGTTGAGCCGATTACTCTAGTTCTAACCGAGTATTCGCCGGAGGCGTTTAAGGGAATCTTAATGATTAGCATCAGGTTTTGAGTCTCCCCTGGAATAAGCTTCAGCCTCCATACTTGTGCGGAGCCAGAGTACATGCCGGCTTCCCAATCCTTGGGGGCATCTACTTCTACATCCACCAACTCGTCTCTAGAACCCTTATTCCTTAGGTTTACTGGTATGCTCACTTCGCTCATGCTCTTAACTCTTATTTTCAACTGGCTTACTGAGAACTTCAGACTGTAGTCCAGGATTATGTCGCCCAAGTTTCTATGACCTACGTGTTGCGGCGAAACCATTATCGACCTAGTTTCATAACCCTCTTTCTCAAGTATCAGTTCATATGCTCCTGCAGCAAGGCTTATGGAGAAGTATCCGTTTGCCGAAGTATGCGTTTTTTCTACGAGTGACTCGCCCGAATATGCTTCAACCCTTACTCCTTCAATAGGATTACCGTTTATATCTATTATTCTCCCAGCTATCGTGATTTCCCCCCTTACAAGTAGTATTGCCAGTGTTGATGAAAGTAGTAGTATGGATGTTAAAAAACTAACGGAAAAAGCCTGCAGGACGCTTTTATTCAGCATTTGAGGTGTTTTGATAACAGTTGTATTTATATTTTACTTAAATAGAAATTGCTTTAATTGTTTCCGAAAGATTGTCAATATTTCTTGTCTCAAGCTTCAGTCTCTCTAAAACCGCTCTCCACGTATTGAAGCCCCCTTCGCAGCATCCTGAATACTTTCTTCCCTCCTTCAACACCTGTTTCACTCACGTAGCCTCTTCTTATGAGAACCCCCATGTATTGCCTCGGGTTTTCCAATCCACTTAATCTAGCTTCTGTCTTAAGCCTCTCTATATCATCGTATGTGAAGTCTCTGTTTTCCGTAGTGTAGATATAGTATCCTATTAGCAGGATTTTCTCATAGCCCTTCAATGTGTCCGGCTCCCTCCCTAGGGCTTTAGCCTCTTCGGCAAGATATTCCGTAAAGGTCATTGTCGGAGACAGGGGTTTAACAGCCTGAGCCTCTGTTATCTCGCTTTTCTTAAAAAATTCTTCTCTAAGCCTTTCTAGAGTTGATTCTACGAAGTCCCTGCTACCCCATACTTCTATTTCCACATCTCCCTTTTTAATTCTGACACCGTGTTTCGATTCCATCGTCTCCGAAGACAAGCTGGAGGGTTCAACTAATTTGAGGATATAAAGATTACTTAACAATTGGCTTCCAGAGCCCTTTCTCCAATAGTTTATTTAACGCGTTGATTACTCTGGAAGAAGCGGTTCACATCTCTAACCAAGTTCTCGATTTTCAAGTATGCTTCCATATCTTCCTGCCAATCCTGAGGTAGTTTCTTCCTTATCTTACCGTATACCCTGCTATCCATTATTATGATGATCCCTCTGTCGTTCTGACTTCTTATCAGTCTTCCAGCCATCTGTGCTAGAGCAACTATGCAGGGGGCTGTGCTAGCATACTCAAACGCTTTATCTCCAAACTTCTTATCGTAGTACTTTAAAAGAGCCTCGTGCATCTCGTTCCTCTTGGGATACGGCAACCCTACTATTATTACCGCTGAGAGGAGCGAGAGCCCTTCGCTAGTGAGGTCTACTCCCTCGCTTATCTTTCCTCTCGCAACTCCAAGTGTAATGCATTTATCGTTCTCAGTTAAAAACTTAAGCACCTGCCTGACTCTGATCTTGGTATCCTCTTTGATCATTGGAGTATCGGTTTTAAGTCTTGATGAAACTTTTTCCATTAATTCGTATGAAGGAAAGTATATTGCGATCCTCCCATTTATAGAATCGATTATCCTGTTTAGTCTATCAGATATCTTGTACACCATTTCCTCCCTGAGCTCATACTTCGTAGTAACGCTCTTGTCAACAATTATGAGCCTGTTCTCCCTTTTGAATGGAGATGGAAGCGACAGAGTTGTTATGCGTCTCTCATCCAGACCAAGCACATCCCTATAGTAATCGAAATCCCAGAGTGTCCCAGACATTAATAATACTGACCGAACCTTATTCAAGCTGCGTGTTGTCTTTGAAACATCCATAGAGGATATTCCTAACCTAAACACTTTCTTACCATGGTCCTCATCTACTCTAGCATATTTTACAGTGTCCTCATAATCCTCTGAAACCCATCTTTCGACAAAATCAACAATCCTAGCGATGTATGAAACCGGAGGCTTACCGCTCTCCATTTTCAGCAAAACTATTTTATCAGACTCTTCTCGGAGAAAGTCTAGTATTTCAAAGACACTGTTCTCAGAAAGTCTTAAAAAATTAGTTAACGATGATTCCTCCCTGCTTAAAACATGGTTTTCTCCGATTCCGACAAGCTTCATGGCTTTTTTGCCAAGTCCCTCCATGAAGCTTTTAAATAATTTTAAGAATCCCCTATCGTCAACTCCGTATTTTACAGTCTCCTTCTTAGCTCTCGACACTGTCCTTGTGGAAACTTCGTCTGAGAGGAGGCCCATGG
>CAZTSG010000097.1:0-3291 GCA_964616835.1 uncultured Nitrososphaerota archaeon
GCAAGGTAGTCGCTAAACGCCCCGTATAAGGGCATGTTTATAGGATTATGGTGGGGCTGCGGCATGCATAGTTAGATAACTGTGCATGCCCAAGCATGTGAACATCGTGAATACTAAGACGTATTCCTGAGGGGTTAGCCTGAGCTTGGGGCTAACGCGTCCCAAGAATTCCATGATTATCACTATATATATCATCGGGAGTAGGAAGGTTCCGAAGGTTCCGGGCTTATCCGTGTAGAGGCCTAGTACTACTGAAAGATATGCGAATATTAGTGCTAGGGGGATTGAGAATATTAGTGATTTAATGGTTAAACCTGACTTAATCTCTACTTCTGAAGACATAAAACCTTTCACCTTCATGTACGTTTTATAAAAGTAATATTTAAAGCTTGTTTTAATTCTTCCCATAAAATTCAGTTTCCGTTACTAAGTCCGTTTCTAGAATCAAAATTAGACCTCTCCAATTATATTATTATTCCTTAAAGCCTTACAGGAAAGCTATGTTTGGAGCATCAAGTTCTTATCTGCCTATGCGATACTTATACTATGAGTTTTGAAGTAAAGAGGTTGAGAACCGGCGTTGAAGGGCTTGACTCACTCCTCCAAGGAGGGATACCTGAAGGCTTTTTCGTAGCTGTTACTGGAGAACCCGGGTGCGGCAAGACTATTTTTTCAATACATTTTATAAACAGGGGTATTGAAGACGAGGATAAGTGCATATACGTTACTACAGAGGAGAGCCGGGAATCGATAATAAGGCAAGCTTCTCAATTCAACATGGATTTCTCTAAAAGGATTGAGGAGAACAAGCTGATAATAATCGACGCCTTAATGGGTAGGACAGACAAGTGGAGCCTTCAGAGCCTAGACATGGAAGCTTTAGTCTCCAAGATAATAGAGGCTAAAAAGGAGCTTGGATATGGTAGAGCCAGAGTCGTTATCGACAGTCTTTCAGCATTTTGGCTTGACAAGCCTGCCATGGCTAGGAGGTATAGTTACTACGTTAAGAAGGTTCTTTCAAAATGGGATTTCACAATGCTCGCAGTAAGCCAGTATGCGATAACTACTGCAGAAAGCTTCGGCTTCGGTATCGAGCACATAGCCGATGGGATAATAAGATTCAGAAGAGTTATTCGCGGGGGAGAGTTGAAAAGATTCGTAGTAATCGAGAAGATGAGGCAGACCGATCACAGCAGGTACCTGCATGAGATTGATATTAAGCCGGGTGTGGGCCTAGTGGTCTTAGGCAGGATTGAGAAGAGGGTTGAGGATTACAAGCTGCCTTTCGAAGTTATGAAGAAAATAATCGAGGCGAAGAAGGAGACGGAGAAAGAGCTATGAGCTTTTTGCTTCCATTAGAGCATTATGGGAAAACCGAGGTCAGGAGAGAGATAGCCGACTATTGTAAAAACAGGTGGGTCGCTATCCATTGCGAGGAAACCGGAGAAGACGGTGCGCACATAATGATCAGATATAGAAAGGGGAAGCCACTAGCGATAAGCTCGGAATCCGAAGTAACGGAGTTGATCAACACCTACATGAAGCATAGGCCGAGAGCATTCTACGCTACGGCTCACATTTACTCTAGGCTCAATATTAGAGAAGACCTCTTAGAAAGGAGTAACATAGTCTACTCCTCTCCCGTGTGGGATGTAGATTCTAAGGACGGTGACTGGAGGAAAGTAATAGAGAAAGCTCAGGAAATAGTAAAGCTATTAGAGAATTTCAGGGTTTTTAAATCGGTTTTCATCAAATGGAGCGGCCGGGGCGCTCACGTCCACGTCAATCCTTTCTGCTTCAGCCCCGATGTTAGAAAAAAGATAGAGCCGATCGATATAGCGTACTCAGTAACTGTTTTCATCGCTAATAGGCTTGCTCCACTAGAAGGCCTTGTTGTCGAAAGCAGGATAGATATTCAAAGGGTTTTCACCTCCCCCCTCTCCCTACACAGGACTCTTGACCGAGTAGCCGTATGCTTGCCGCCTGAGAAACTGGAAGATTTTGAAATAAGCTGGACGGACCCCGAATCCTACGTTCATTTTCCAGACTCATGGAGGCGTTTTTCAGAAGGGGAAGGAGACGAGCTGGCTGAAAGAGCCTTCGCCTCCATAGGCCCGTACGTAGGTGGCAAACAGAGGAGGCGGAAGCACAGGCCGCTTGACGTTGAAATATTAAGAACTATTGAAAAACTTAACCAAGATACTATAGCATCTGATAACAGCAAGTTAGAAACCAGTAAGTTGTAAAAGTCAGCAATCCTAATGCTAAAAGTGCATCAAGAGGGTAAAATTTATATTTTTGGGTTAAAATTGAAAAATGGGGTTAAATGGCAGTAGTAAGGGTTGATGAAAGAGGTAGGATGACTATCCCGAGGGAAATGGGCATCAGAGATACCCGAGCAGTAGTAATACCTGCAGGAAACTTTTTCATCACGATACCGCTTCCAAAGGCACCTCGTGAAGAGGCTGAAGGATGGATGGCTACCGGAAAGGACAGGAGGCAGTTGAAGAAGCTGGCTGAGAGCATTGCCAGGAGAGATGCTGTAAGACGTTCAAAGAGGAGAGGGCAACTTTGATGGTGGAAACCGATATACTTTACGCCTATGTGAAGAAAGAAGACTGGTTAAAGAGGACTGCTAGAAACCTAATATTGAAAATTGAAAAAGGTGAGTTCGAAACAGTATATGCATCCAGGGAGGCTCTCCATGAAATGTATTATGTGTCTAGAGAGGAAGGAGTTTCAATAGACGAGTATATTTCCAGAGTAGCAGCACTAACCACTATAAAGAACTTGGTCTTCCTAGAGACTACGCATGAGATCGACCTTCTAGCATTAACTTTAATGAAGCAGTACGGCTTGGAATCGATTTTCGACGCTTACTATGCTGCAACTGCATTAAACCAGGTTCCAGACCACTCGATAATATCTACGGACACTGTTTTCGACAGAATACCTGGAATAGTGAGAATCGATCCCCGTGAAATATAGGATGACAGGTGCACATATGGATTTTTTAATTTTCTTTAATATGCTTTAAAGAAGCTATACCTCTGATTTCCCCGTTTTTAATTGGAGTATGCTATTGAGCCAATCAAGATAATCTTGGTTTCCCATGATTATCGGAACAGCTATTATCTCAGGGACCTCGTATGGATGGTTATCTTTAATCGTCTTCTCAAGCTCGTTGTAAAGGCTTTTCTCACTCTTGATTATGCACAGCCATTCTTCTGATTCTTCCATCTTTCCCTTCCACCAGTATAGGCTGGACACTGGCCCAATTATCTGAATACA
>CAZTSG010000098.1:0-3079 GCA_964616835.1 uncultured Nitrososphaerota archaeon
GTTCTAACACCTTACGGAGACCTCGATTATGAGAAAGCGTTAAAGCTATACCTTCAAGGAGAAATAGATAGATTCGGCCCATTATCTCCTACAACCCCGAAAGAAGCAAAAGAGATCTTGGATAGAATAAAAACTGAGAAGAAGAAACGATAAGGTCATGGCCCACGAATTTTTATCGATAATTTTCACCTATAATTGTTTTGGATACCGCATTGAGGGCAAATTTACCCGAAAATTTTATCCATAATCATTAATAGCCTTTCGACTTCAAGTATTCGTCTAATGCTTTCGAGACAACCGCTTTAATCTTTAAACCTTCTCTTCTACAGTATTATTATCGAGATCCGACGAAGAGAATAACAAAACTCACTTTATTTTTTATTTTTTAATGGCATTCATTTTTTCGAGGGTTGTGTAAAAACTCGGTTTTCCCGCTTTGCTATAGCATCATGAAACTATTATTTCTTCAAGCTCCCCGCCAGTCCTGTAATAATGAATTAGACGTTGCAGAACGGAGTCAAAGGTCTCGTTTGCATGCTTCTTAAGAGATCTTAGGTTGTTGTATGTTTCGATTGAGACCCAAATGGTTGTGTATCCTTTTCGCTTCATAAACTGTTTCAACCTAACTGAATGAAGTGCGTAACAGCTCGACCCTAGATATCTTGGCCTCAATCTTCTCCAACATGTTAGCCCCCTCTATTGTTCTAGCAACATAGAAGCAGACTAATAGATCTTCTTCTCGTAAACTATTTTCAAGAGTTACGATGATTTCGCAGCCTACCTACTTAAGGATTTGGATCAATCCCTTGAGCGCGGTGTCTCTGACTTCTAGTCCAGCGATAGGCTTCTCTGGAAGACCCGCTAGATATATTCGGTAGAGCTTCTTTCCCGACGTGGCCACGTCCATCATGCTCTTACTCCACGAATAGCTTGATACAACCCAGGTGGTAGACTTTTAAGCCTAATTTTTTAAGCGTCTTGTTTGCAAAATACCAGCTACAGCCGGCTTCCCTGGAGAGCTCGCTTGGGTAAGTAAATCCCTTCTCCTGTAGGAGTAGTAAAGCCGACTTCCGTACCTTATCAACTTTTCCTCTGCATACAATTACCCTAGTTGATTTATCAGCACTCATGTGGGATGCCCACCCTCCAAAACATTTATATAGAATGAGTTGTCATCCTCTCGTTTATCTTCTGCTTTATCTTCTGTGCCAGTGTGCCAAATCGTGGAAAAGCTCAAATTGGGCTTATTTTCGCCTGAAAGGCTTGGAAATTTGGCATTCTGCTGAAATGCCAGATTTTCGGGCTTATTTTCCTGAATTAATGGCCAAACTGGGCTTATTTCCGATTTGGCAATCTGGCACCCAGATAATAGGAGAAGGCTTATCGCTTCATTAATCATATTTAAAGCTTTCTCACGCATATTTGAAACATCAATATTTAAGCTTTCTGGGCTCTTAGCCAACTCGATCCTATGGGTTTTGCCTTCCCTGTCAACTATGACGTACCCTTTCACCTCCAAACTTGGAATTATCTTATGTCTTAGTAAAGAACTTGAAAGCTTAGTTACCTTCGCTAACTCTGCATACGTCCAGCTGTCCTGCTCACCCATCTTTTCGAGAACTAAACGCTCCTTGTCAGATAGATTTGTAACGATCTGCTGGAACCTACTGCTCACAAGCGGTAGAACGTTTAGCAGGTCTTGAAAGTCTGCTATAATTATAAGTCTTTCTTTCCCGTCGACGGTCTGCTTTAGCATCATCCTATAGGGCCAGAATAATAATGCTGAAGCCATCACCAAGGAAATAAACTTTTGATAATCCCTTCTAAGTTTTGTATCTGGATCACCCATCCTCAATCTTTCCTCAACTAGCGATAGGAACGGAATCACAACCTCAACATCCGTCGGCGTCCTCCTCCAGAGCTCACGGAAGATTTTTTCGCAGCCTGCTGTGAAGGAGCTGAGCCGTCTTCGAAGCAGAAGGTCGGAGGCTAGCTGTGTCTGGTGTTTAATTATCCTATAAGTCTGCTCAGCAGTCTCATCTAGGCTAATCGTGATGCACCGATGGGTTAAGTGTAGGTTGGTCTTCAGGCTTGTGGTTGTGAGGATCAAGAACGGGGTTCCGCTAGCCTCGTACTCAATCGGCGTGAACTTTCCATTCTCTCTCGACAATCCCTATCTTGAGCTTGCCTTCCGACAAAACAATATGCAGCTGGCTGGGCGTGTTCTCTGTTTCCTGAATGAAGATTATCCGTCTATCGAGGTCTGCATTTCTGAATTTCCGCTCAAGGTAAGCTCCTGTTAAACGGCTAAACTCTAACACCAGCTCCTCTCCGTTCTCTAGGCTTCTCAACGGCCGTATGACCTCCTTGATCAGATGTGACTTTCTTGCTGAGTTGCTTGATTCAACGATTACACCCCATATCCTATACTGTGGATCCTTCAGTTTAGTCGAAAATAGGCTTAAAATCAGCAGTTGAACATTGAGGTCTTCAGAAACAATGTTTGGGAAGAGTCGCCTAACCTCTTGCAGGTCTTTCGGCCAGTAGTCCTTAAACGCTAAGGTTTTGATCTTCCAAGCATCACCAATTGATATGCCTAGAGCATCCGCAAGTTCAGCATCCCCATCCAAGCTAAGCGGATCGCTTAACAGTTTTGCACGCTTTTCCCCAACTTGAAATAGCCAGCCGTCCCTCTCGAGCCGAACAGTGATCGCAGCTAAATCACTGCCCCGGCTCATTTTCGGAGTCGCCTTTTTTTGGGAGGTAACTTCTCCACTTTTTCGATTTCATTTTTTGATAAAATCAAGAGGTCAAAACGCGAAGTGGCCCCGTCGATATGTTTGATCTCGCCGTCGTACAATTTCACCACCAAACCAGTGTCCTCATACGTCCTGCAGTGTATTAGTGAGTTGTTGGGTTTCCACCTAAACTGAATCATTTTTCCACCCTTCCATCTATCCACCTTCAATAGTTCTGTTCTTAACCCACTCTGCAAAACGATCGAGCTCCATAGCTAATCTAACTAATCTATCCCCCCATGAGAGGTGAGCGTTTTTCGGGGTAAGCTCAAGCTCCCTGC
>CAZTSG010000099.1:0-3016 GCA_964616835.1 uncultured Nitrososphaerota archaeon
GTCTTTGAAGCCATCGCTTCCAATAGCACTATTCCAAAGGACTCGTCAAAGACAGAAGGCATGACAAATACGTTAGCTTTCTGGTAAAGATCAACGAGCTCTTTCTTGCTTAAGCCCTCTCTTTTCGTAACACATCGCTTTCCGAGTCAAAAGAATTATTGACGGGGAAAGAGAATGCAAGGTAGAAGGCTATCGTCAATGCGAATTTGAAGGATTCCAACAGTATCGAAGCAGTAGTGAAGCCTAGGTTGGAGACGAAGCCGAACATAGCAATACCAATATATGCCCTCCATTCGAGAACCCTAGAGTTACGAAAATAGGATACAGAGCGTGACGCAACAAGTTGAAGAACATGCTTCAACAAGAGTGCTCCCATCCGGCTTTCTTTAATACTTTTGGTTTTGAGTTATCTGCACTTTTGAGTTTAAAGATCTAAACATTTTCTTTGCATGACTGGCTGCAGACTTCCGATAGGTCTACTTGCTTCACGTTTTCTTCAGGTGCAAAAGTGAAGCCGCTTCTAGAGTATATATAGTAGAATTCCTTTCGCATCTCTCTTTTCCATTCAAATTCTTCGGCTTTTCTTTCGAGCTCCCGAAGAACAGACCTGTCTAAAGGATGTTTCGACCATTTCGCCTCCATGAAATATGCAACTTTGTTCTTCTCGTCTATGGCTACCCCATCTATCTCTACTTCGCCCCGCCACCACTTGCCGACTCTCAGCGCAGGCACTGAATGGGAAAAATGTTCAAGTGCGATCTCCTCAAAGACTTCAGAAACGTATTCATCCAGTTGTTCCGAGATCCTTGCAGCTACGCGTTCTATTTCTCCGAGTTCAAGAAGGTGAAGGCTTGGCCTAACGTGCTTAAACCAGAAGTGGAGAAAATTATCCTTTATGACATATCTTGCTCTTCCACGTCTTCCTTCCTCTAACAGAGGATATCTCTTCTCCACGATGTCGAGAAGTGCTTCAAGGATCCTCATGTACCTCGGTAACTCGCTTGATGAAAGCCCACTTTTCGAGGCGATCTCGCCAAGGGCTGTGGATCCAGAGGCCATTGCTTCGAGTATCGTCATGTATCTTAGTGGTTCTCGAGTCTCAGTAGCCAGGAGAAAGTACGGTTCTTCGTGCAGTAATCCCCCTGGCTCAAGTATTAGATTTTTAATGTTTTCGAGGAGACTCTTCGAGCAGTCGAGTAAAGACAAGTATGCGGGAACCCCTCCAAAAACCGCATAAGCTCTCACCTTGTCCTCGCATGACCACGCGGGGACAAACTCCTTGGCGCATGCGAATGTGAACGGCTTTACTTTAAGCTGTCCTGTGCGTCTTCCAAAGACGGGTGAAGAAGACGACATGGCAGCCCTCTCAACAACACCTACCGAGGAACCACTTAACACGAGGAAAACCTTAGAGTTGTTGAGAAACTCGTCCCAAGCCGCCTGCAGTTCTGTGAGAAATACTAGATCATGTTCTGCCAACCGCTGAAACTCATCGATGATGAAGACGACCCTTCCATTACTACTTTCCTTCGCTATGTAACTGAATAAATCAGTGTAGCGACGTAGTAACGGTGGATGAACATCCAGCTGTTCACCTATCGCCTCAGACATCTCTTGAAGGGCATTGCCCAGCCTAGAAACCACGAAGTACACGCCCCTTTTACCGGATAGAAACCTCCTCAAAAGGAAAGTCTTGCCCACCCTCCTCCGCCCATACACCACTATGAGCTCAGCCTTGGAAGAGCGATACCTCTCTTCCAGAAAGCTTAGCTCATTGCTCCTATTTATGAACGTGTTCATCATGATTACAATCATCATGAACGTATTCATAAACATTTTCGAAGGATTTACCCTACTCTTCTCGCTTCCCTAAACAGCTTCAGGGCAATAAAATCAACTGAAAAAGACGGGAAACATAAAGCTTTCAATACCCTTTTCATTCTCCTATGCAGCAACACGTAACGAGCATTTAAGTTGACTCTCAATGGAACCGACTTGAGCCACCATTGGATAAAACTCAATAAGGACTGGGCTATGAAGATAAGGGCTGAGGCTCCGAGGCCTAGATATCTCGAAGCTTTCGGATGATGTGTTAAGTTTGACGCTTGCGATAATAGATAATCTGTGGCGGTTTGGAGATGTGATTCCGGAGAATCTCACCACTCGAATTGGATGGAGAAGAATGGATAGAATAAGGAACATATACCAGTCAGTCTACAACTATATTTCGAGCCCAGAAAATAAGGACTACTTTAATGAGGCAAGCGAGACAGTTTATACATTCCTATCCAGCCTCTTCAGTATCTCATCTAGGCCTATGAGGCCCGCGACCGCGTACCTAAACTCCTCATCCTCCTTTAAGATCTTCAGGAACTCCAGGCTCAACCCCTACATAGTTTTTGAAGGAGATGTTAATAAGCATAACTAAGCAGGTTTTCTCACCACCCAGCTACACGCATATTGAGGATGAACCATTAGCGGGCGCGCCGTAAAGGATTACGAGTTTCTCAATCCCACATGCAGAAAAGTGTGTGAGAAGCCTTAACTTTTCTCTCAGGCTTCATTGGCATTCGCTAGTATAATAAGAGGGGTCTTTCCTTCAGGGTTCCAGTTACCGGATCTATTTCGAAGCCGAAGGTTTCTAGGACAACGACGCCTAGCAGAACCTTATCTATAAAATCAGATATCCACACGTCGAAAGACTCCCCTTTACCCTTCAGCTTTATCCATGTCCTCCCTCTTTTCACTCTAACCATTCCGCTCCAGTCATGACTTTCTCCTCGCTGACAGGCTTGATTCCAACTTCCTCGGCGATTTTCTCAGGCAGCGCTGTCAGAGTTGCCCCGGTGTCAACCAATGCTTTCAATTTTACATTCTTCTTCAATTTCTAAGCTTGACAATTCTATCTCAACCCAAGAATGCCCCATTTGACTTCAATGAAAAGAATAGGCTTATGATATTTAAATGTTATAACCTGCTTAGGATCTCAACAGTGGAAAACAGTATTGCAATCCTA
>CAZTSG010000100.1:0-3008 GCA_964616835.1 uncultured Nitrososphaerota archaeon
TAAATGTTATAACCTGCTTAGGATCTCAACAGTGGAAAACAGTATTGCAATCCTACACTCGGCTGGTCCTTTCCTACGAGGAAATTTGGTTTGGAGAGCTAATGTGGATTTCGAGCTTGACTGGGTTGGAGCTAACGCGCGCTTTAAAAAAGAATGTGAATTTTTACGACTGTGACGATACTCGTTTAGCGCTTATGGATGCGGCTTGACAGTATTTTTACCAAGGAAAACCGTGCATCAACATCCTGATTAAATTAAAAAACTTAGAAATCTTGGTTAAAAAGTGATGCTTTTTGGAATTGCCGATAGTAATACTTATATAGATTATTTTGTTATTCTTTTGGTGATACCTTTGCGTACTATCACGATTAGGCTAAATGAGGAACTCGAGAGAAAGATGAGCTTCATCGAGATAAACTGGTCTGAGTACATCATGGAGGTTATAAGGGAGATGAAGGAGATCCGTTGTCCGTCTATATGATAGATGCTTCTTAGTTGGAGATCTCAGGGGGAAGCAAATTGGTCCAACCTCTTGCGTTACGCTTTGCATCATATTTTCGTAACTCTAGAGTTCTCGAATGGAGAGCATACATGGGTATTGCTATGTTCGGCTTCGTCTCCAACCTAGGCTTCACTACTGCTTCGATACTGTTGGAATCCTTCAAATTCGCATTGACGATAGCCTTCTACCTTGCTTTCTCATTCTCCATCAATAATTCTTTCGATGCTGAGGGTGATGTGTTGCAAAAAGAGAAGGCTGAGAAAAACCCTGTTGCCACAGGAAGTATTAGTTTTAAGGAGAGCATTGTCTTTTCGTCATGCCTGGCTTTCATCGGCTTGTTGTTGACTTACATCTGGTTTAGAAATTGTTTTACAATCTACCTTGTGCTTATAGTTCTTTCGCTGGCCTATTCTGCTCCTCCGTTCAGATTTAAATCAGTGCCCTTTATGGATCTGGTTTCTCACGGCTTATTCTTTGGAGCACTATTGTATTTCTATGGTGTTTCAGCCTTAGGAAGGGTGACTATCCAAAATATTCTCATAGGTTTTTCGATCTTTATTTACTCGGCTTTTCTCGAATTGAGAAATCATCTGAATGATTTCCAAATCGATTTAATTTCCGGAACAAAGACCACAGTCTGTTGGCTGGGCTATGAAAAATCCCTATCCGTTTTAAAAGTGCTTCTAATACTTCATTGGCTATTTCTGTTAATACTCTCTATCTTTATTTACCCTATTATTAGATTCCCCATTCTGATATTTGTTGCATTGTTTGCTTTAGCAGGCAAGTGGATGCGTTTCGACTATTATTTGAGACTCACAGATATTTGCACATGCATTGTATACGTCTTGATTCTTCTCAGGGTATTTGACACGGCTTTTCTTCAACTCGGTGGGTGCCTTTGAAGATCGCATTATGCAGCGACTATTTTTACCCTAAGATAGGTGGCATAACGACGCACATAGAGAACTTGGCAAGAGCACTTGAGAAGAGGGGACATGAAGTAGTCATAGTCACTAAAACTGCTGACTTTAACGATGAAGCCCACGGCTTAAAAGTTGTCCGGATTAAATCACTGTTTAGAAGTTCACAAACACTAGACCTTCCACACATAGATGAGCTGGAAGAAGTTCTTGGAAAGATGAAGCCGGACATTATACATGCTCATCACGCTTTCTCTCCGATCTCTTTGTTCTCCATACTTGTGGGTAAAAAACTCGGAGTAAAAACGGTGTTGACTAATCATTCAATACAATTCCTTCACGATTTTGACTATTTGTGGAAACCTTCTTCATTCGTAATGTTCCCGCTTAGACAGTATATTAGTAGTGCTGATAGGATAATAGCTGTAAGCAGAGCTGCAGCCACCTTCATCTCGCATTTCACAGATAAAGAGGTAAGCGTTATACCTAATGGGGTGAATGTTGAGGAGTATGCTCCACAGGTTAAGGAGTTCGATGGGAGAAGCGTTCTCTTCGTCGGAAGACTAGTTTACAGAAAGGGGTTACACTTACTCCTAGAAACCATGAAAAGGGTGATTGATGAAAAGAAGGAGGCGGAGCTAACGATAGCTGGCTCCGGATACTTGAGCCCCCTCTTGAAATTAGTCGTGAAAACCCTGGGCCTTCAAGACAACATCTTTATAAGAGAGGACTTAAGCAAGAATGAGCTTATTGATCTTTACCAGAAAGCTAACGTATTTGTCATGCCTTCCGTTTTCGGCGAGTCCTTTGGAATAGTGCTATTAGAAGCAATGGCTTCAAAGACCCCTGTTGTAGCAACAGCCCAAGGCGGAGTGCAGGAGGTGGTGACACATATGGAAACAGGCTTACTGGTGAGAAAGAACAAGATAGAAGGGTTAGCGAAAAGCATCTTAACTCTGCTTGAAGATGAAAGTTTTTCTGAAAGAATTTCTTCAAATGCTTTCAGAAAAGTGAAGAAATACGATTGGAGCATAGTGGTGAAAAAGATAGAGGAGGTTTATGAGGAAACTCTACGTTTACCTTGAGAGTTTAATTCTGAAAAAAAGAATTATGACAAATTGTCATGCAGGAGTTTAAAAATGCTGGTTGACGACTCAGGTTTGAAGAGGTGTCAGAGAACTTCTAGAATATGCTGATAGAAGACGGGGGTATCCGATAGTGGAATGAAAATCTCGGGCAAGATGGATGTGTATGGAGAAAGCATCTAACAACATTTAAATACGTTGATCTGCATGCAATGTTTTGAAGCCTATGTCTGCGAAGCTTAAGAGGGAGTTTATTGAGCTGCTTGAGAAGGATACTGAATTCAGGTATACTGTGGCAGGATACTTGGGGTTATCGGAGATTCTTAAAAGGCTTGACAGGCTGGAGGAGGGTCAGAAAGGGCTGTGGGAGAACCAGAATAGGCTGTGGGAGGAGGTTAAGGCTCTTAGAGAGGGTCAGGAAAGGCTTTGGGAGGGCCAGAATAGGCTGTGGGAGAACCAGAATAGGCTGTGGGAGGAGGTTAAGGCGTTAAGAGAAGG
>CAZTSG010000101.1:0-2973 GCA_964616835.1 uncultured Nitrososphaerota archaeon
AAATTTTTCCGAGAATCGCTTTATCCAGTCGCGCTATACCTCGGGGCTTCAAAGGTTCTGGAAGAAGAGCTTGTAAAGGCTGGATTGTCCGAGGAGCAAATGAGGCTTATCGCGGGGGCAGACGATGTTACCAAGGCTTATCTGGTGTTTTGGCTATCAACAAGATACTATGAAGAGGGAACGAAGCCCTTCCTGGATTACGACTTTGCTGAGAAAATATGTAAGGTTTTAGGCATCAGAATCGGTGAAATGGAAGCT
This sequence comes from uncultured Nitrososphaerota archaeon, assembly GCA_964616835.1. Classification (GTDB taxonomy): domain Archaea; phylum Thermoproteota; class EX4484-205; order EX4484-205; family JAAOZP01; genus JAAOZP01. The sequence goes on from CAZTSG010000101.1 coordinate 259, forward strand.
TACGGGTTAGTAAAGAAGCTTCAAAAGAACGCGTATTCTGTGCTCTTTGGACGTGAAGTGTTTGAAGCCCTTAGAAATAAGCTTCAACTTCTTGACAGAACGGTTGCTGGACAAGCCATTTATCTGCTGAGGCTGATCGTCGACTCGCCGATTAGAGATGATGAAGAGAAGTGTGCAAGAGATGTTCTGAGCAAGAAGCCCGTCAGCAAGCAGGTTATTGCCACTGCTATATTCTTGTTAAGAACTGCCCGTAAAGATGAGTTGGAGAGCGCATCCATATCTGAATTTAGAAAACCATTTGTTGAAGGTGTGCTTAAAACTCTATATGCTAGGTGAGAAAATGTCGGAGGAAAAAGTTCCAGTTTTGAGTGATGCCGTAGAGCCATCTGACTTCGTTTTCGCTTATAAGGACCTTGACGTTGGAAGCTATGTTGGAAGGCTGGCGCCAAGCCTCGGCCTGATAATCATACATAAGCTATACGAGCCCACAGCGGCTATCTCAAAGGAGTTCGTTGACTGCGAGCTTTTTCTAGGAATGACTGAGCTTTCACCCTTCATAGATGCTCTCAAAATAGTTAACAAAGCTCTTCAAGCCAGTTCAGGAGCCGTCACCCTATCGTTAACGCATGAGATGGGTTTCGGAAAAACCCATTTTGAGGCCCTTCTTTTCCACCTATACACTGAGGTGCCGAAAAGATGGAAGACCATTGCAAGCAAGCCTGTGTTGGAAGATGCCATTCAAAAATTGACAGAAAAATGTTTGTATAAGGTGGATGTGGCTGACAAAACTTTTGTTCTGGCGTTAGACTTGAAAACTATCCCACAATTGATGGATCCTTACGATGCACTATTTGAAAACTGCGCTAGGATAATTGAAAAACATAAGGTCGCTGAAAAAGGGACCTCGGAGTTTATAAGAAACCTTAGAAACGTTGAGCCCGAGAGGGCTGCCATCGAGTTAGCCAAGTTCATAAAGAGAACTGGTGTCACAACTCCTTTTCTAATTTTGTTAGATGAAGTCTACGCTCGCGTTTTTCAAACAGCTGAGGGTGGAGACCGCAGGCAAATTCAAAACCTCATAAACCTCATAATTTTCCTTACCTCCTTCATTGATGCCATAGAGGAATACTCTCCAGTGGTGCTTGTGTATGCTTCTGCACAACAAGACATTAACAGATGGGATGGTCTAGCTAGATTGAAGGAAGAACTTACAAAGCAAAATCCAGCGGTAGCCAACCTCATCCTAACGGTGGAGCACTTTAAAGAAAGAACCTCGAGGAAAGGAACGGTCTCCGTCAGGCATATGACTAGGGATGAAGCGGTTGACGTAGTTTTAAAAAGGCTGATTCAGTATAAGGTTCGTAAGGAGGAAATAAGCAAGCGTGTTGCAGTATTATGTAAGAACATTGTAAAAGAATACACGACAGAACACGTTGCAGAAGGATATTATAATCTGCTTCTGAAGACTTACCCGCTTGTTCCAACCTACCGTTACTTTGCAGATAAACTTTTGACACCAACCATAGGTGGTGACCTGCCAAAAACCCAGCATGTGAGAGACTTGTTAAGGGTAACGTCCTCCCTTATCGCCAAAGTTTATGAAAGCGAAGACTGGAACAATGCTTCACTCATAAGCCTATCCAACTTGACACACGACGACCTCAACCACCTTCTGGAGGAAAGGTACTCTATGGAGTGGGGTCGATTATACATGAGGTGCAGAGACTCGCTTACTGAAATAAGAGATGCGGATTGTAGAAGCCTCGCGGAGAAAATGTTGCCAATAATCTACATCAAATCTTTAACAACCAACATTTTGAAGTTACTTGACGCGATCCGCACACCGGAAATGTTGCCACGCGAAGAAATAGTTGCAAGAGGTACATCGATAGACGACGTATCCTTCTCTCTTGTTGGGGCAGTCTCCACGAAACTTCTTCCTAAACTATATGAAGCGTACGATAGGCTTGCCAAATCCCCCTCAATTATTGACGTCGAACATGAAGGGAAAAAGTACCTCTTAATGTCTTTTGTCTTCAACCCAATGGACTTAATCGAGTCTTTCAAAAGCGAGGAAATGGCAAAGTTCAGAACTCCAGAAGGGGCAGTGAAGTATCAGGAGATGATTGAGTATTTGAGAAATCAGCTTGAAGTGGACTATAACATAACTGGAAAGTTCGCCGAAAAAAGCGAAGAAGCTGGAAGACCTAAACTGGTTCTCATTAACTATGACACTATGATTTCTGTGGATGAGAGAGGTAAGCCCAGATTCATTAACTACTTAGATAGAGATCGTTTCACAATTTTGGTTTTAACACCTTGGAGCATCGCAGAAAAGCTAATTGAAAGCAAAGAGCCGATTGATTTTGCAGAGAAAATTAGGGAAACCGTTCAAAAATTTAAAGGAGATATCCAGTATCTTAACATGCTCGCAATAGTGACGCCCAGCATTGGGAAAGAGCTCCTCGAAAGGCTTTGTAGCAGAATAGCAGAGGTAAACGCAGCCAAAAAAGTTGTCAGCCACCTTAAAGTAGAAAAGATTGAAGAGATTAGAAGAAAAAGGCTTGAGCTCGCAAGAAGAGCCCCCACTTATCAAACGCTAATCGACCTTCTTAAAGAAAGGGAGGAAAGATTCGAGGATATAATTTTGGAAGTCATGGACGCTCTTCAAAAGAAAATTGAAGACTATGCTAAAAGTAGCACTAATACAGCAGT
>CAZTSG010000102.1:0-2935 GCA_964616835.1 uncultured Nitrososphaerota archaeon
TTACCCCGATTATTGTACGGAATAGAGTAGTTTTGCCAGATCCGTTTGGACCGAGAATTATGTCACCACCATTCAACTCCAAGTTAATGCAATCGATAATTCTCGTTTTCGAATATCTTGCAGAGACACTCTGCAACCTTATGCCCATTATCTCAAGGATGCTATTGACGATTTATAATGCTTCGCTTACTTTGTTTTCCAAAGTTTAGAAACATTTATATTGTGTTTTCGGATGTTTTAAGCATGAGTAAAAATCTTTTCAGAATAGTTGAAGCATACGCGGTAGTTCTCTCTGAGGTTTCGGGTGCCATTATTTACCTCCTATATCTTTCGGCAGCACTTTTCTCAGGAATGATGACCCAACTACTAATGGCCGTTTTTAAACCATCAGTCCAAGTAATACTCGCAGTCATGCTTATTTTCGGAGCATCTTTCACGATAGCTAGCCTATCCGTAGCAATATTTACTAAAATGAGTGCAACATTGGAATTGTTTAAGGCTCCTGAGAGAAAGGCAGGAAGAGAAACGGAATACATCGCATTTCCATTATGGATCCTCGCATTTCTCTTCGCTTTACTTATATCCAACTTGTTAATACCTGCTGAACTCTTTGCCTTGAGGATCGCAATCATGGTGGGTCTAGGGGTTTCTCTTGGAAACATGGTTACTTTCCTGTGGATATTACGGACAACCCGCAGGGTTGATCCTAGGCCGCTCTTCGTATTCCTCTACCTACTCCTAACTCTCCCCTCATACATATTGCTTCCGGGCGAATACTACCCTTTCATTCTTAATTCCATCCACTTATGCTTCTCTTACTTCGTGGCCGCTGTTTGGTATATTTTCTCAGCCAGAAAGAAAGCACTAGGGATTCTTCATGCAGCCAGAGGAGAATATTAAACGCATAATTGAGGAAGAAGTATTAGGAGATAATGTTAGGCTAGCAGTAATGCTCTATCTCTCAGTCAGGGGGAAGGCGAGGTTCATGGAGGTTGCTGAAGGGTTAGGAATTTCACCAGGTAGATTGGCACATCATTTGAAGGTGCTTGAGGAAAAGGGCTATATGATGATCGACAAGCCTTGGAAAGATTTGAGATTGAGGATTCTCAACCTGACACCAGAGGGGTTTAAGGCGTTAAGAGATTTTTTATCCAAGCTTAAAGAAGTTGAAGGAAGCATAGAAAATAGTGAATAAAACAGAGATATATCGTAATTGTGGATAATCTCCTATAAGATATGCTTGAAGGAAGCTTAGTCGTTTATAGTGATGGCGAATTTTGAAAGACGTGTTAAAGAAAGAAATCTTTTGGAAGATTGTCCTTAAACCTAGTCCTTTGTGAGAAATCTTAAAATAGTAATTTAATGGTAGGAGGAACCTTGGAAAATGACTAAGATGAACTACCATATTCACAGTAACTATAGCGACGGTAAGGCAACTATTCGAGATTACGCTAAGGAGGCTGTTAACAAGGTTTTTGATGAAATAGCTTTCACGGAACATCTAGCTTTAAGATCAGGGTGTTCAGCAAGAAAGCTCTATTACTCGATGGATGCTTCCAAGCTCGGCAATTACATAGAAGAGATCAGGATGGTGCAAAATGATTTTTCAAATCTACGGATAAGGGCGGGTCTCGAGGTTGATTATTTCCCTAGTTCAGAGCCTGTCTTGAAAGAGGTTCTCGGAAGCTACGACCTTGACTTCAGTATGCTTAGCGTCCACTGGATAGGAGAGCTCTGTCTAGACTGCATCAAGTATAGGAGGGCTTTTGAAGTAGCTGTGAAAGAAGAGGGATTCGACAAGTTTTATGCGAAATATCTTGAGCTTCTTGAGAAGGCCGTTGAAACCGGGTTATTCAACGTAGTAGCGCATTTCGACGTTGCTAAGAACTGGGGTTTCAAACCTTCTAACGATTTCACTAAAAAGGAATTAAGAATATTGGAGAAGGTTAAGGACTTAGGTATGGCTATAGAGGTTTCTAGCAAGGGCTTAAGAAACCCTATTAACGAACCGTATCCGACGAGAAAGATAATGGAAGCATGCGCATCCCTTAATATACCGATTGTCCTAGGGACAGATGCTCACAATCTCAGTGAGCTAGACTACCACATAAATTCTATAATTGACTATGCGAGAAGCGCAGGTTATTCTCAGGTAGCAATCTTCGAAAAAGGCAAGATTAGCTATGCTCCTCTTTAAGGATGATTAACCGGTTTTCTTATCCAGTTAGCTTATGTAAGTAATCCTCAGCTTGCCGAATACGATGCAGGATGATACACCGGCATTATTTTGCTTAGAAAAACTGTTTAAAGAAATTTTTAGCAAGGCTTTCAGCACCAATCATACTTAAGACTCTACAAACCATTTCCCTAGACTGCTTTTCATTTGCTTCCTTATGAATTCTTCAGCATCCTTCAAAATTTCTTTATAACGCGGGTATTTAATCTTGTTTAAGGCCTCATCTAAGCTTAACCATTCGAACCCCTCATGCTCCCAAGACACTGAGACCCTGTCTTCAAGGGCTTCTCCTAGAAACAATATGAGAGTCTTGCTTACTAATGTACCATCGCTCCTCTTATAGTAATAGTTTAAGACTCTTCTAAAGCCATGCATAACTCTAACTTTTTCAATCCCACTTTCTTCTTTTAATTCTCTTAGGGCTGCAGAAAGCTCATCTTCATCCTCTTCAATATTGCCTTTCGGAAGGTCAAGTCTTCCACTAACCTTCAGAAACAAGTATTTGAAAAGACCATCATCCTTCTTGAAAACTATAAAACCAGCGGATTTCTCTCTCACTCTCGAACCAGACAACGTTATATTTCTTTAAAGAGTTACTTATAAAATATTTCGGGAAAATTTTATTAATAAAGCGCCTTAAAAAGAACCTTCCGATAGAAAATGAGTAAAGAAGAACTTTTGAAAATGTTGAATCACGCT
>CAZTSG010000103.1:0-2764 GCA_964616835.1 uncultured Nitrososphaerota archaeon
TTACTCTCGTATTCCTCAGGGGCTTTCGTAGGAGTCCAAGCGGTTGAGACAAAGGTAGTCTGGACCAGCGTGGATAAGAGAGCTTTCTACGAGCAGATAACAAGCGTAAGCGAATTGCTTGGAAGCATCCTGGGAAGCGGTTTCAAGGAGGAGCTTCTCAAATCTATTCTGCTCAGCAGCCTAACCGACGCTCAGGCGTTAGACGTTGTCAACACTCTAGCGAAGAACGTTGAGTGGCTCAAGACGCTGAGCGGGGAGAGAAGGATGGAGCTGGTGAGAAAGATAACGGAGCATGTTAAGAAAGGCGATACGGCTGAGGAGGCTTTTGAAAGGGCTAAGAAGGAAGGCGAGGAGTACGTTAAGAATATCGAGAACGAGATAGCGGCATTCTACTCGTCGATTTTAATTTCCGACACCCAGCTTGCAAACGAGGCCCTGGAGCTGATAGACTGCGTAAAGAGAAACCTTGGGCCAGACGGGTATGAAGCTGCGAAATGGCTCCTAGAGGTTTTGAAAAAGGTTTATGGCAAAGCCCTCAATTCATCAGAGGGAAATAGGGAAGTAGCGAACGCTAAGCTCAGAGACGTTGTTGAAAAAGCATTCAGATATCCTGAGAGCACTTTGGAAGGTTGCGCATTAGCCTCAGCAATAGTCAGCAGAATGAGGGAGAAGAGCATCGAACAGGCGTTGGAGGAGCTCAGCAGAATAGCCAACTACCCGGATGGAGTAGTGGTGAAATGCGTTTTGAAACAGCATAAGGATAATCTGAGGGTTTACGTATCTCATAGTCAACTGGCTCCATACCTAGGTGGTGAACCATGCTGGATTAGGATCGAAGTCAAGGGAAGGGCCTTCTACAAGGAGTACAAAGGTGAAAGGATGGATTTCGATCTTCCTGAAATCGGCATTGATGGAGAGGAGGTCGAGATTAGGATTGTTAAAATCACCACCTACGATTTCATTAGGACGGTGATAAAAGAGGGAGAAATCCCGTTTGGCATAGTGTTCGAGGAAGGAAAATACTGGCTCATCATGAATGGGAAGAAAGTCTGTGAATTAACCATTAAAGAGGATCTACATTATGATAGATCTGACTATGGACCGGCCGTCATCCTAGCGATAAAAGGCTATGAGAAAGAACACCTGATCAAACTGGTTCATAAGGAGTCTAAGGAATACCTTTCCAAGATAAAGGCGACCACATATGAATACAGAAAGATAAAAAGCATGGTTTACGACGAAGAGTGGAACAGGCTCGAAATAGAATACTTCCTAGGAGTAGGTGAAGAAACAAGACCTTACGAGATAATTTTCGAGGAACCCAAATCGGCCCTAGTAAATAAGGTGAAGGAGCTCAGGGAGCTTATCTTTACTAAAGGATTACCGGAGGTGAATCCAGAGGCTAGAATTTTGACTGGGGAAGTCGGCTGGGAATACGTAAGACTCTATCGTAAAGATGAAATAAAGGAGATAGTATCTAAAATAACCGGCATACCGAAGGAGGAGCTCGTAGTCGTTCAAGGCTATGAAAGATGGGGACCTGACTTCTACGTATACCATAAAACCGGGCTTATAGCGATAGCCGAGGTTAAAACCTCGGTAACCTCTATGGAAAGTTTGCAGAAGACAATAGACTACGAAGCTATCCCACAGGTGGAGGGCTATCTTGATGGTGAGTGGAAGGATGCTAGGTTTGGAATCGTAGTGCCCATATATCTTGAAGATTTGGATAGGATAATTGAGACCGAGTTCCGAGAAGGCGTCCTATGCTTAATTAGCAAGGATAACTATGAGCACTATAAGGTCCCACCCTAGTCTAAGTTTAACCGCTCGGGAGGAAGAGAGAGCTTCCACCCTCTTTCTTTAAGCTTCTCAGCCTCCTCTTCGGTTAAGACAACGTAGTTTATCCATAAATCTGGGATGAAAACTGAGTAATACTGGTATCTAGTATCTTTTATCAGTTCGTTTATCTTCCAGACGGCTGGTTCCATAACAAGAGCCTGACCATAGCTAGTGAAGTCAACGTAATGCTCTTTCTCCCTGAACTTGAAAAATACTCTGCATCGCACATCCCCCCTTACATTATATCTCCAATTCCACTCCTCCCTGACATCCGTAGGGTTAAAAATCCCCCTTGAGATCCTAGCAAGCTTCTTAATCAGTGCTATGCCCATGCCTTTCACTGCCTCGATTTCACTGCTCTCGATGAAAAACCTCTTAGTATCGAAAGGGGCCAGCTCGCAGTCTATCTCGGCATCGCTTTTCTTCATGTATTCCTCCTCATACTTAACTACGTGTTCTTTAAGAATAGTTCCACTCGACTTTATGCGCCACTCTCGCCTTTTACGCATGCCTTCTTCTCCATCTAGATACCATAGAACACTAAAATCGATTTCCCCATTGAAGATCTTTTCAAGAATCTCCTCTGAAGAGAGATTGGAGTGATCTTTAAAGAAGCCCGTTTCGCGAAGGAAATCGATCGAGTTTATGAGGCGCTTTTTTAGCTCAGTCTTCATCACTGATTATAATATTGATCAAGCCTTTTAAGCGTAACTGGCTACGCATCCTGCCTTCTGTCTTAGCATGTATTAGAGGGTTGGCAGAAGAGGGCTAAGTTCTCAACGTAACTTCAAAAAGGTGAGACATTACAGAAACATATCTATAACTATAAATTAATGCGGGCCCGGAGGGATTTGAACCCCCAACCTATGGGTTAAAAGCCCAGCGCTCTAACCAGGCTGCTCTCCACATATTTGGATTTGAG
>CAZTSG010000104.1:0-2735 GCA_964616835.1 uncultured Nitrososphaerota archaeon
TTAGAATCGCCGCAGCCAAGAAGCTTGTTCAGGATAATGTTGACTGGAGGACTATTCTACGATTATAGCTTACCCCATTAAAACTAGGGAGTTATTTTTCCGAGTCGCGTAGCAACTCTAATCGTAAAATTAATTAAGCTCTTTAACTCTCCTCCCCTACTTTTCCCTAAACTTTATCAACTACCATCCGATCATCCCTACGATGGCTTACGAGAGCGGAAGGAGTTTCATCCTTAGTCAATTATACAGTCAAGTAATGATAGTGATACTTGCAATCATAAACACGTATTATCCTGAGTACTTAGGCTATACTTTCATAGTTTTCATAGTATTATCATTCGTCTTGACGATAGTGAGGACTAGGCCGAGGTTTATTGGAATCTCTTCTAATCAATTGAAGGAAATTAAAGAGAGTAGAAAAGTCTACGAAGAAAAAGCCTCTGAAGTAATGAGTGTAATGTCTATTGATAAACAGCTAACCCAAGAAATGAGACCCTTAACAAGGCTTTTTTTAATAAATATTTTCATCATAGTGTTTATAATGGCCTGGTATTACCTTTATTTCAATTTCACAAGGGACTTGACGCAGAGCCCCTCGCTTCCTAATATTCAAAAATTCGCGGTTTTTCTAATAGGCTACGAGGCACCGCTTGTTTTCATGGCTATATTAAGTTTTAGACAGAACAGGCTTTTAAGAAGCTTCCCGCAGATTCCCAGGTACTACACTCTATTTGAAAAAGGGCTTGTTGGAGAGAATGTGGTGATAAGATTCCCTCTGCAGGAGCAAGATGTCAAGCTGGATTCTAAAAGGGGATTCGTCGAGCTTCTTAACAAGAAGGGTGAAACGGTAACGCGTGTAAGGCTTTATAGTTCAAAGCCTAAAGAACTCTTTGAATCGATCAAGAATTATGCCTTCAAAAGATAGGAAGCAAAATTTCTTGCATTAAAAAGGCAATCATCTAAGGTCTAGGGAACATTGTCTGAAAAATCGAATTCTATTTTACCATACTCTCTCGTCATCGCTTTAACAACTATCTTATGAACACCGGGCTGAAGCCCACCGGGCCTCTCTATGAAGAAGCTAATTCTATCCCCTACTGTAAATCTTACTGGGGATTTTGCAAACTCGTCAGCCCTAGAGGCCACTCCTCCTTTTTCTATCCTTATTTTCTCAGGCTGGACTTCTTCGCCATCGACGACAAGACTGAACCCGCCCTCCATCGTTCCTGTTCCAAGCCTGTTTAACAGTGAGAAGCCGAAGCCGACCTTATTATTGTTCTCGTCCACGACGTTTTTCAGAGAATTCTTCTCGTAAAGCTGCCTGAGCATGAATGCAGGAATCATCTTGAATTCTAATTGTTAAAGCACTATAAATCTTTTTCTAATAGACAAGCGGATTAGCATTGTTAGAGAACTAGCAAGAGCCCGAAGTACCTAGGCTTATCCCTACGTGTTCTTAAAACATCTATCTCAAAACCTGCTCCTCTAGCAGTCGCATACACGTCTATACCACAAGCCTCCATAGAAGGCCTTGCAAGCTCAGGGTTAACACAGTTCTTCAGGTTACACTTCCTACAGAACGGGCAGGGGCCGGAGGCCAGTCCGAGTGCTGAGTAATACCCTGAGAGAAAAGCCTCCCGCTCAAGTTTTGCAACAACTCTATGAACGTTCTCCCCACGAGGCTCAAACCGCAAGAGTATTGCAGAGGAATACTCGCTCAGGATTCTTCTCATCTGCTCCGGAGTCGGCGAGTATGGGGGACAAGTGAGGCGTTTACCATAACCGTCGCAACCATATTGGCATTTCAGCCTAACCCAGTCTCTCACCGCCACTTGGCTGGTTTTAATCACCTTAGCCTCAGCTGCCCCAAGCTTCACTGCTATTTCACACAGCTCCTCAAGACTCTTAGACAAAGTCATGAGTAATATTTTACTCGTTAAAAGCTCATATGTCTTTCTCTCAACAAGAACCCTTTTTAAAAAGGACCTTATGGGCCCAGTGTTCACAATTATGCCATTACTGCAACCATCTTTTAAGATCAGCGTCTTCTCCAATAGACCTGTAGAATCTTCTTAGTCTCTCAATCAACTTGACAACCCTCTCTTTTGAGAATCCTTTTTCAACGTAGAGGAATCTTACCAGTCTTTCCTCATCAAGCCCAGTGTGCTTCACGTCATACCTTTCTTTAACCTCCGGGTGTAGAAAAACTCTTCTAACCTCCTCATAGTTGTCCGGAGGCTTCAATATGCTTCGCGGTATATTTTCTATCCTCCCATGCTTCTTGATTAATTGAAGAGCCTTCTTTGGTCCTATGCCCTTTACACCCTCGTTGAAATCAGTCCCGACGAGCATAGCAATATCGATCAGTTGCTCTCTCGTAATCCCGAGCCTGCTCAAGGCTTCTTCCATCTCTATAAGCTCAGGCTTCAAAACTTTAGAGTAACCCTTACTTGGTAGAAACTCCGTACTACGCACAGCTAGGTTTCTAACGAGACGAGGAGAACCGTAAAGGAGAGTATCATAATCTCTTCCAGCAACAGCGTAAGCATCCCCCTTCTGAACTATGAGGGCTGCTTGAGCCTCAGCGTCCGAGGGTGCTTCAATAAACGGGAAGCCCATCGCAAACAGGAGCGTCTTAGTGTCTTCAACCATCGCGTTAGTAAGCCTTGTTGAAGAAACTGCTTTTGAAAACGCTTCCGCAAGCCTCCCCTCTTTTAACGCTAGTCTCCACTCGG
>CAZTSG010000105.1:0-2670 GCA_964616835.1 uncultured Nitrososphaerota archaeon
GAGAGGTCAACGACCTTGATGCGCACCACCTCGACCTCGGCTCGACAGCTAAAAATTAAGGCGTCGCTTGAGCTATTATCCTTGACTATCGGCAGAGCTCGCTCTTCGCGGGCTTTAGGCCTTTGCCGCCTCCTACTGCGCCGACGAGAGGTCTCAGCGGGAAAGCCTACTCGCGCTAGTCGTTAAAGTAATAAGGCTGATGCTATGGCGCTATGGCCACCATGCTGGGAAGCGTTCAAAACGGGGATAAAATCGCTCGGCACTCAAGCAGGGAGGAGAGCTTGGACAAACATAAGGGGTGCTAGCGAGCAAAACAGAAGAAGCGTCAAGTATCACGTAGAAAGAGAGCTTAGGAGTAGAGCTTAGGAGTAAAACTCGGGCGCTTCTCAATTCGTAGCTTTGTAGGTGGCGGAGGGTGTGAGCGTAAAACTTGGGCTTAACTGCTTTTTCCTACGAGCACTAATCGCGCTCGTTGTGTGATACCCTTGAGCTCTATAGCTACCACGTGAGCACGCTTTGATGTATTTTTCTGGGTTTTGGAACCTTTCTGGGCGCTTTTCAGTCATACGACAAATTATGAGCATGAGGAATTCGTCGAGGGAGACGCCGTCTGAGTATCTCACTCTAATTTATTCTAGAAGAACCGTTTTTCTCAGCCATCCAATACCTTTAAACCTCACTCCATCGCTTCTAGTAACAAGGACCTCTCTATCTCCAACTTCCTCAACAGCGCAGTTTGGATATAACCTGCTCATCCATTTCTGCGATCCAGGCTTCATAAACATGATCCTTCTCGATGATGTCGAAGAGAGGATGGAGGCCAGACATTTCTGGCTCCTTGGTCATACCAATGACGATGGTCCCGTCGGGCTCTAGGCTCGCTCATGCGAGAGAGGGCCTGTAGCTTATTTCATCGTCTTCGCCCACGTATGGCATTTCCTTACGGGACGCGTACACGAAATACACCACTAACTGCTTTAACTTAATTCGATTTAAGGTTAATAGCTGATCTCTCATGAGTCGTTTATAAAACCTAAGTCATTTACAAAACCTACAACCATCTGACCACGATAAGGTTTATACTTTTATTTTATATGTCAACGTTAATTGCTAGTGGTGATGCTTGTGATTGAAAGTGTCCTCACAATTCTGGTTATCGTCTTCATTATCGTAGTATGTTATGTATATTATAGGGGTAAAATTAAGGAACTAACAGCACGCATAGAATCCGTCGCCACTGAAAAAGCTCAGAAGCTATTTGAGGAATGGAAGAAGAAGGAAATTGAGAATATAAGGAATCAACTTGAAGCACAGTATAATAAAATGGTAGAAGAAAGAAGTAGATCAATCGAAGAGAAATTTAAAGCATTATTTGAAAAATGGAAACAGGAATTTGAAGAAAACATTAGGCAGGACGCTATCCAGAGAAGCATAGCAACTATCCTTGGAAAAGTTGGAGAAGAACTCGCTCCGTTGCTAATACTGTTTAAGGAATATGGCGTAGAGCCAAAGGACATCAGGCACATAGGATCCCCAGTAGATTACAGTTCAAAGGGTTATCAGAAGATAAGGTTGATGAGATATTATTTATAGAAGTTAAAGCAGGTAAGACAACAAAACTAACAAAAGCGGAGAAAGAGATCAAGAAAGCAATCGACGAGAAAAGAGTTGACTTCATAGTAATAAATGTTAAGGAAGAGCTGGAAAAAACTAAAGCAATAAAATCGCCGTTGAAAATCAAACGCCCCATCATAGAAGAACACCACATCACAGAAGAATTAGTTCAACTCACTGACCTCCTCCTCTCCCTGAAGGGCGGGGAAAAGGTCGGCTTAAGACCCTTGGAATAACGCTTTTAAACTCTTTCGTGAATCCTAAAAATGGAGGACACTATGGCAATTAAGATACCTAGCGGCTTCTCGCTACTGGAGGGCGAGCGCCCCTACTGGCACGGTAGAAGGAGTCCTAAGTCGCTGATGGGCTCCATCATAGCAGGGATTCTGCTATTACTTATCGGGATACTACTGACCGTCGTATACATAGGCGTGGTGTTCATCATTGTAGGACTGATCCTGTTAATTAGGGTGCCGCTGGCCGTTATAAGCTCCGAGTACTTCATAACGAGCCACAGGATGTACGTGAAGTATGGCATCGTGTCTAGAAGGGTCTTCGAGATCAAGAATGAGTGGATCACCGGGGTAATAGTTAGGCAGGGGTTCCTGGGCAGGTTGCTGAACTACGGCGACGTGCTCTATAGCACTCCCGGACAGTACGCGGGCTCGGTGCTCATGGTAGGAGTCTCCGATCCGATGAATATTAGAACCATGGTAGAGGACATATTGAGAAAGCGCAAGGAAGCGCTGAAGATAGAGGAGAAAATTAAGGGGCTCGAGACGGAGTACGAGCTGGGGAGGATCTCAGAGGATAGGTATGTAGAGCTTAAGAGGAAGTACGAAGAAGAGCTAAAGAAGTACCTTTAGGGGGACCACGGTAGGTATCCTACCTAAGAGTTTTCGGCTGCCTTCTTTACCCTTCTAATCTTCTAATATAGAGTAGTTCTACAAATGGTCCTTTGATGGAGAACGTCAGTACCAGCGGTGCCCTACCCCTCGGCTGGGCGCCCAGCTTCCCGTGGTCTCGGCACCCTGCCGATACCCTCTCCGACAGACA
>CAZTSG010000106.1:0-2610 GCA_964616835.1 uncultured Nitrososphaerota archaeon
GCAGGTCCCAGTCGGGGTCGGTTTTGACTTGCCCAAGGGCTTTCTCAAGCATTATGCGCTGCTCTATGGATGCAACTAATTTGCGTGTGAAGACTGCAATGTCAAGATTGAGGTAGAGTTCCTAAGGAAAATTTTTAGAGACATTAAAGAATAAGAGATTAATACGAAGAACTGATAAGGACCAAGTTTGCCAGCGTTTCAGGGAATTCTTGCTCATACTACGGTAAATGCTTATTAAGTTCTTCTGTGTTTTTAAAGCGTGGAGAAGCTGGTAATCAGAATAGAGGTTCCGAAGGAGCTTACTGAGGAATTTAGAAAGGTTTTAGAGGAGCTGGTGGAAGAGTCGAGGATGAGGCTTCTGCTCTCCCTCTTGGAGAAGTCTAGGCTTACTGGAAATGAGGCATTAGAGCTCGGCGAGAAAATAAAGCATGGAATCGCTAAGAGGCACGGAGTGTACTAATTGTTAGTGGTTGACGCGAACGTCGTAATGCTTCATTGATAAGCAAGGGGACAGTATTCCTATTGATTAAACAGTTGAATAAAACCGGGATAAAGCTTGCCTCACCTCCTTCCTTAGAGAAGAAATAGATGAGCATTTCAACGAGATTATGGAGAGGACAGGACTAGACGAGCCTTCTCTAAGATATTTGATTTCCGAACTGCTTAAGCTCATAGATATTGAGTCTAAATCCAAGTATGAAGAATTTATGAAACATGCAGGAGAAACATGCTCAGACAAAGATGACACACCATATTTAGCACTATCCTTCTCCCTAGGTGAAGCACCAATCTGGTCTTTCGACGAAAAACTCAAGGAAGACTGCAACAAGCTCGACATAAAAGTTATGTCAAGCACGGAGGAAGTTATAAGAGAACTATTATTAAAAGAGAAGTAGGAATCCCTGCGTCAAGCCTCTTAAACTACTTGAACATCTCTGGGAAATCTTCTTTGGAGGAATTCTATTTTGTCCTTGCCCACCTTTTAGCCTCCAAGGCTATTTTCTCCTTTTCCTCCTCAGACAGGTCTTTAAACCTTCCACTAATCTTATCCAAGATGCGGGAGAAGTCAAGCTTCTCTACTATGTAAACATCGCCAACCCTTGTGAAAACTAGCTCGTCCTCAGGGTCGAAGAGTTCCTTAACCTTGGCTACGGTTACTTCCGCCAACCTCCTCTACCACTCTTAAAGTCTCTTCCCCTTAATAAAGCTATGGCAGTAGAAACAGTAAAATCCAGAGAAAATTAAAGAGAATTAAGAAAAGCATGTTTTTGGAAAAAGCTTACTTCTCGTCTGGGTCGGTTTTGACTTAATTTCAACAAGTATTCCCTTGCCCTCTCGATACTGCTTCTAGAAATAGTTTAAATAGTGGAAGCCTACTTTTACTTTCAGTTATGACGGTAGAGGTCGACCTTAAGGAGATAAAGGAGCTCTTATCTTCGCTGAACAGGAAGATCGACATGCTTATTGAAGACAGGGAAATCTTGGCTTTAATGATGCTGTCTGAGAAATCTTTGAAAGAGTTTCTTGAAGGAGAGCCTGATGTCTACTTCATTCAAGATATTAGGGTTAAGTATCATTGAAGGGCAAAATAGTCCTCGTACCCTTTCCGTTCACGGACCTGACTGCTGTAAAGCTTAGACCGGCACTGGTCCTTTTTGAGGGCGAAAGAGATGTTGTCGTTGCCTTCATATCTTCCAGGATTCCGGATGAGTTGAAGCCAACGGATATTTTAATCGAAGAGACCCATCCAGATTTCAAAATCACAGGGCTTAAAACAGGCTCCGTCATAAAACTCGATAAGATTGCAACCTTATCGAAGAGCATGGTTATGGGAGAGATTGGAGAAATAAGCCATCAAATTAAGAAAGAAATAAACGAGAAAATCATAAAGGCATATTCACTCTAACTAGCAAATAAAGTCTTACAAACAATTATGAATGGAAAAACAAACTATAAAACCAGACTTTACTCTTCGTCTGGATCGGGCAGGTCCCAGTCTGGATCTGTTTTGAATTGGCCTAGGGCTTTCTCAAGCATTATTCTTTGCTCGATGGATGCAACTAGTTTCCTAGTGAACACTGCAGCATCAGGATTAATAGAGACCGAGTCGATACCTGCCCTAGCGAGGAACTCGTAAACTGAGGGTGCATAAACTACTTGAACATCTCTAAAATTATTCTTTAGAGAATTTTCTATTAACGGCTGTTTTATTCGTCTATTGTTCAGATAATGGTAGTTCTCTTACTCTAATCCTTTGCTCCTCTACGACTACGATGATGCCCCTTTCAAGCTTATCCATCGTTTTATGAAGAGTGTATGAGAGCTTTTTATTTATGTTCTCGACAGTCGCTTCCTGAGGCGCAGCAATATTACTGACGGTTTTCTTCTTCCAAGAAGTGCAATTATCCGACCGACATCCAGATCCATGGTTATTAAAACCATTGAGTTCACAGCCGCGTAGTCGATTATTTCCTGATCCTTTGACCTTGAGAGCCCAAGCACACTAGCCCTATCTACTTCATATCCTAAGCTTCTCAGAAACTCAACCGTCTTTGGCGATATGCACATGTTGGCTAGGAGTCTCATGGGATTATCGGTATGGATGCTTCT
>CAZTSG010000107.1:0-2477 GCA_964616835.1 uncultured Nitrososphaerota archaeon
AAGACGCTGAGCGTGTATAAGACTGTATGAGTACGGAGGGAGTTTTAAACAATAGGAATACTAGGACTACTGCAACCACCGGGATGCCTACTAGCAGGGGTGTTGAAAACCATCCGCATACAAGCAGGTCTACGAGCAGCTTGAAAAACCTGTCTCCGGGGCCCAAGCGGTGCAGCACCGGCCGGAGCAGGACGATGCTAATCAGCGACGCGAGCCACGATGAGAAGAGCAATATCACGGAGGCTGAGGAGAAAAGCCCGCTGAGGAACTGCTCCAAACCAAGCTGCAGGAAAAACACTCTTGACATTAAAATTAGGAGGAGAATGGCTGCTGTCAGCATCATCGCTTCAGACACCGTCAACAGGGTTTTTGCCGAAGGCTCTAAGCTTTTAAGAGAATTGTAGAAGGTTAACAACCCCCAGAAGACCAGCCCTACTGATATAAGAGTATACGGCAGCCAGAAAGAAATTACAGTAGCGAGCCCAAGGACTATCGCAATAAGTCCTGAGCATGCTCCGGCAACCCTGCTATCCGCCCTGTTTAACAGGCTGCAGTAAAGCCTATTCAAATACAGTAACGATCCTGCGAACAGTGAAAGCGTGCAAAAACCCATTATCACTAGGGACAGGTCAGGGTCGTAGAAAGGGTTAACAGTCAACGGGTACAGCGGCATAATCTTGTGGTAAAGGGGCGCGTCCAATAGGATGTGGAGAGCCCAGCCTGAGACCCCTGCAACCACATATCTTCCAACACCGTAAGCACCCCTCTCCGCCAATGCCAAGTATTCAAAAGGTTCTCCGAGATACCTTTCGGCCAAGTAGAACATAATCCCCAGTCCTGAGCCAAACACCAGAGAGGATAGAAACGTATGGAAATATCCATGTACCGGATAAGCTGGGATTCCACAAGCAAGTACGACAAGAGGCTCAAGATCCATAATAAGATTAGCAACTATGAAAGTTGGAAAATGAATCTTCCTACGCGAGAAATAGCCTAGCGTTAAAGCTGGGCCAATATGGAGAGGCGTGAAAGGCATGCCCTACTAAAAACCCTTGGAGGAACCTAATAAGCATTATTAGTGTTCAGAAAGTCATTCGGCAGTGCGACAGCAAGATGGTGGAAGTCTCGCAAACCTTCCTAAAACGACTACGGAGTAAAAGAAGGCTAGCTAGACGGGTGTTAAAAAATAATTAGTGAGGCAGTTAGAAAGTAAGACTATCGTAAACAGTAACGAGCAGCCACTTTCTCTAAAGGAGTGGTGGAGGCAATGGTGGTACACACTTCCTCCTCGTAATCAGAACAACCAGCATAATCACTGTTATCAGAATTACTCCAACAATTAATCCGATTGCAACAAGCTTAACCTCAGTCCTCCAGCCTGCAACAAGCGTAACAGGCTTGTTCACAACGAAGGAATAGTTCGGCGAGGCTGAAACAACCTCCCCGTCAACCATCCAGCACGCGCTTCATTGTCCGGGTTCCTAATTAATAAACCACGCTTGCTATATAGAAGCTTTTCCTCGGGACCGTTTTCTAATAGGCTCTCTTCCCTTCTTTCGGTCTGAACATAATCTCAGACATTATCCTCACCCCTGAGTCATTCTCATTACGAGTATCACGGAGCATAGAAGTCTGTTCCCCAGACCCCGTGAATTCTCCATCCATCTTTGATTCTCGATTCTTCCATAAACGTCCGTATTGTTCTGGTCATTCCCTCCGCGCAAGCTCCCTTGTGGATTTTTTGGGAAATTCTGGAATAATATTTAATTTATATTTATATTTTGGTGGAAGAATAGTAAATATGGTGAAAAATGGAAAGTAAGGTAGAAGTTAAGAAGGTGGATCCGCAGGGCCGCGTTGTTCTGCCTGCTGACTGGCGCGAATCCGAAATGGGAGAAAGTAGAGAGATATACATCATCAAAGAGAAGGGGTATTTGAAGATAATTCCGAAGCGTAAAGTTGATTTAACCGAATACTTTGACAAGGTTGATTTAAACGTCGAAGCCATTGAGAATTGGAAGGATTTTGAGAAAAGGCTTTACGGAGTGCGTTCATGAGGTTCTTAGGCGCAAACATTTTCATCTACGCCTATTACAAACCTAAGAGGCAACTTTCCCAAAAAGAGAAGCATATGAAGGAGCGTGCCAAGAAGATAATTAGCAACATATCTCAAGGAAAAGAAAAAGTGGCAACCACGGTTGTGCATCTTTCAGAAATCGTGAACATCCTCAAGCACGGCATGACCATGGATGAATTAGCTAAACTCGTCACCGGATTGTTTATGATGGACAATGTAGAAATATACGGAGTGTCTAAAGAAGACTATTTTGCCGCGATCGAGTTGAGCAAGGACCTAAAGATTGACCCAAACGATGCCTTAGCAGTCAAAGCAATGAAAACAAGCAACATTAACGAGATTTATTCTTTCGACGAGGATTTTGACAAGGTGGAGGAAATAATTAGACTACCAAAGACTT
>CAZTSG010000108.1:0-2315 GCA_964616835.1 uncultured Nitrososphaerota archaeon
CCCCTAGAGGTACTTCTTTAGCTCCTCTTCGTACTTCCTCCTAAGCTCTCTATACCTATCCTCCGAGATCCTCCCCAGCTCGTACTCCGTCTCGAGCCCCTTAATCTTCTCCTCTATCTTCAGCGCCTCCTTACGCTTTCTCAGTATATCCTCTACTACGGTCCTAATATTCATCGGATCTGAGACCCCTATCATGAGCACTGAGCCCGCGTACTGTCCGGGAGTGCTGTAGAGCACGTCGCCGTAATTCAGCAACCTGCCCAGGAACCCCTGCCTAACTATTACCCCGGTGATCCACTCGTTCTTGATCTCAAAGACCCTTCTAGACACGATGCCATACTTCACGTACATCCTGTGGCTCGTTATGAAGTACTCGGAGCTTATAACGGCCAGCGGCACCCTAATTAACAGGATCAGTCCTACAATGATGAACACCACGCCTATGTATACGACGGTCAGTAGTATCCCGATAAGTAATAGCAGAATCCCTGCTATGATGGAGCCCATCAGCGACTTAGGACTCCTTCTACCGTGCCAGTAGGGGCGCTCGCCCTCCAGTAGCGAGAAGCCGCTAGGTATCTTAATTGCCATAGCGCCCTCCATGTATAGGATTCGCGAAAGAGTTTAAAAGCGCTATTCCAAGGGTCTTAAGCCGACCTTTTCCCCGCCCTTTAGAGCGAGGAGGTCAGTGAGTTGAACTAATTCTTCTTCTATGATGTGATGTTCTTCTATGATGAGGCATTTGATTTTCAACGGCGATTTTATTGCTTTAGTTTTTCCAGCTCTTCCTTAACATTTATTACTATGAATTTAACCCTATTCTCTTCGACTGCTTTCATGATCTCTTTCTCTGTTTTTGTTAGTTTTGTTGCCCTACCTGCTTTAACTTCTATAAACAATATCTCATCAACCTTATCTTCTGACAACCCTTTGAACGCTATGTAATCTATTGGGGATCCTATGTGCCTGATGTCCTTTGGCTCTATGCCATATTCCTTAAACAGTATTAGCAACGGAGCGAGTTCTTCTCCAACTTTTCCAAGGATAGTTGCTATGCTTCTCTGGATAGCGTCCTGCCTAATGTTTTCTTCAAATTCCTGTTTCCATTTTTCAAATAACGCTTTAAATTTTTCTTCGATTGATCTGCTTCTTTCTTCTACCATTTTATTATACTGTGCTTCAAGTTGATTCCTTATATTTTCAATCTCCTTCTTCTTCCATTCCTCAAATAGCCTCTGAGCTTCTTCAGTGGCGACGGATTCTATGCGTGCTGTTAGTTCCTTGATTTTACCCCTATAATATACGTAACATACTACGATAATGAAGACGATAACCAGAATTATGAGGATACTTTCAATCATAAGCATCACCACTAGCAATTAACGTTGACATAAAGTAAAAGTATAAACCTTATCGTGGTCAAATGGTTGTAGGTTTTGTAAATGACTTGGGTTTCATAAACGACTCATGAAAGATCAGCTATTAACCTTAAATCGAACTAAGTTAAAGCAGTTAGTGGTGTGTTTCGTGTACGCGTCCCGTAAGGAAATGCCATACGCGGGCGAAGACGATGAAGTTACAGGCCCTCTCTTGCGTGGGCGAGCCTGAGCCCGAGGGGACCATCGTCATTGATATGACCAAGGAGCCAGAAATGTCTGGTCTCCATCCTCCCTTCGACATCGTCGAGAAGGATCACGTTTATGAAGCCTGGATCGCAGAAATGGATGAAAGGTTGTATCCAAACTGCACCGTTGAGGAAGTTGGAGATGGAGAGGTCCTTGTTACTAGAAGCGATGGGGTGAGGTTTAAAGGTATTGGATGGCTGAGAAAAACGGTTCTTCTAGAATAATTAGTTAGAGAGTGTGAGGTATCCAGACGACGTCTCCCTCGACGAATTCCTCATGCTCATAATTTGTTGTATGACTGAAAAGCCCAGAAAGGTTCCAAAACCCAGAAAAATGCATCAAAGCGTGCTCACGCGGTAGCTATGGAGCTCAAGGGTATCACACAACGATATGGATTAGAGCCCTCTTTCTACGTGATACTTGACGCTTCTCCTGTTTTGCTCGCCAGCGCCCCTTATGTTTGTCCGGGCCCTCCTCCCCGCTTGAGTGCCGAGCGATTTTATCCCCGCTTCGAACGCTTCCCAGCGTGGTGGCCATAGGCCATGGCGTCAGCCTTATTATTTTAACGACTAGCGCAAGTAGGCCTTCCCGATGAGACCTCTTGTCGGCGCAGTAGGAGGCGGCAAAGGCCTAAAGCCCGCGAAGAGCGAGCTCCGTCGATAGTCAAAGATAGTCAAGGATAATAGCTCA
>CAZTSG010000109.1:0-2108 GCA_964616835.1 uncultured Nitrososphaerota archaeon
AGTATTGGGGGAGTTTGATTGCAGAGGCTGGGATACTTACCCATTATGGGTTAAACCATTCGGCGGAATAAACAAAGGGAAGCCCAGTAATAGAGAAATTGAAGAAGCTAAGAGATTGCAGAAAAAATAAAAAAATTATTTTTTAAAACCTACTTGTATTCTCTGCAAGTTGTAAAATATCGTTTAAAGCAATTCTTTCCGGTTTGATTAAAAAGGTGAGGGCAGCGCTTTCTCCTTAGCCTCCGGCATACCGTCTAAATTGATTGAGCTGGCTCTGCTCTAGGAATATCTAAGCCCTCGAAATGCTTGTCAAATGTTACTATTGCTTTAACGCCTGCGGCGATGGCTGCTGAATACCGTATCGCATCATCTATGTCCAAGCCCTTTTTCTCAACTGTTTCTACAGCTTTCAACATGTCAGTAATCCTATTACGGTATATTATTAGCCCTTTGTACGCTGAAAGGCTTGATAGAAAAGTCTTAAGCTCACTTACCTTAGAATTGCTCAACATTATCAGCATGATTGAGTATATTGAGAAGTCTGTGACAACTGCTTTAACATCACCGTTCTTAACACTGTTCAGTAAAGCTTTACACTCCCTACTTCTAGCCTGCGACAACATGACTTCCAGAAAAATATTCGTATCAATGAGAAACATTTTCGAACGTGGACTCTCTCCATAGTTTTCTGACGGAGTGCTGCAGTTCTACGGAGCTCGCCTTAACGTCTGAAAGAAGACCATCTATAGCCTCTACAGGGTCTCCTTCAAACCTTGCTTCCTCAATGCTTAAGAGCCATTTTTCAATAGCTTCTTCAGCTGCACGGCTGAGGGCTCCTTTCGAGTACCCGAACTTATGCATCGCAGCTTCTCTGAATCTCATCTCCAAATCCTTCCTGATCTGGAGTCTGAGGCCTGGCATTGGTTAACATCTAGCAAAATTACTATTTAACCTTTTCTCCATTTGACCATATTCCTTTTCCTACATTAGTCTGTTATACCATGAACGATAAAGGTGTGTGCAGGACTACTAAGTTCTTAAAATGATCTTGCTAAGCGGGTGGAAGCAGATGCAGAGGGTTATTTAAGGTACGGTTTAATCCGTCTCAGCTCAGTAATACATTTTTGGGAACATCATCAAGCCTGTTTCTTATAGATAGAACGGCAGAGCTATATTCATAATATTTCTAAAAACTGGTTGAGAGACTTCAGAACCTTCGCGAAACAAACTGTTTGCGAAAAGCTTGTTCAATTTCAGAGATTGGGATACTTATCTGGGTGAAACCATTTGGTGGGTAAACAGGGAGTCATCTCAAGCTAAATATTTCGCGAGAATATTGTGGAAAAAGAAGAATCGGCTTTACTGATACTCCTTACAGTTTGGACAGTACCATCTCTGGTACTGCTGCACGTAGGTTAGAGGTGTTCCACATCTTGGGCAGGTTGGTGTGGAGGCACTTGCTGTTGGAGCTGTAGGTACGACGGTCGTCGCTGGAATATACTTTCTCATTTCTTCAGCAAGGAGTTCAGCAAAGACTTTAAAGAATGTAGCTAGAATACCGAGATAAATTATGAGATAGCCTATTATAAACACTATAATCATTCCTCCTAACGCTCCCCAGTTTATGGTAACATATGGTGGATAAGGAACGTATTGAACAATTCCTAAAAGGCCAGAGATACTTCCCACAATAATTATTGCCCCTCCTATGAGAAGCCAGACTATTGAAAATGCTAGAAACAATAATGCCGCTTTAAAAGATCTTCCCCATGTTACCATTTCACTTCACATTTTAACACATTCCTCATATGCTTATAAAGTTTTAAAAATTCAATTACTATCTAAGCATGACGTATTTTTGAAGCGTTTTCTATGCTTAAAGGTTTAAAAATGGTTTTAAGGATTCATTTATAAACAGGTTATTTTGAGTTAAACTTTAAAAGGAGGCTTTAAGGCTGTAGCTTGGACTGCTTGTTTTTCTGAAGGGAAGGCAAGCATTCTAATATTAAGAAGGAGGTGAAAAAGTTGAATTCAGGATACGGCGACAGGCCTAGGAAGATGTACAAGATAATATGCTCTGACTGCGGTAAGGAAGCTGAAGTTCCGTT
>CAZTSG010000110.1:0-2044 GCA_964616835.1 uncultured Nitrososphaerota archaeon
GTCTCAGAAATTATTGAGAGGGAGGCTATTGGAACGGCGGGATAAGCGTGAGCTGAGGGCCGGGAGCACCACTGATCCGGGAGCACCACTGATAAGGATATCATGCTTCATCTTCTAAACCTCTTGCCTCTTGACTTCGACACCCTTTTCTTGGAGTCAGAGGGCCCGGGGAGACGTTTAAAGAGGCTGCCACTGGTTCTATTTCAACTAAAGCATCGTGTCATTTCTGTCTGATCCCGTATAATATCTCTTCTGGAGATATCTTCAGAATTTTCAGAAACTTCAGAAAACATTTTTATAAAATAATGAGGTGGGCTATTTGATGGTTTTTCGGAAAATTTCGGAGTTTTTTGGCTCGGGTAAGCAACGACGGTTAGAAGAATTCAAGAATGTTTTAAGAGATGTGGTTGCTAAGGGAGAGATTAGCCTAGAAGATAAGATCATGCTAAGCGAGGTGCAAAAACAATTAAGATTGAAGGATGAAGACATTAAACAAGCCTCTATAGAGATTTTCAGAGAAGCGGTTCAAAATGCCATCGCGGACGAAGACATTAGTTTAGAGGAGCAACTTAGGTTAGAAAACTTAAAAAGAACTCTAGGTCTGCAGGATGAAGATGTCAAAGAAGAATTGGAAACAATTGCTGAGATTATTGTCTTAAAAGATCTCGAAAGAGGTAAGATTCCTGAAATTCCGCGAGAAGAAGTTGAAAAATATTTAATTTTAGAGCCCGATGAAGTCTGTCATTGTTTAGTTAGGGCGGCGCTCCTTGAAGCCGTTAGAAGGAGGGAAACCGGTGGATATTATTATGGCCTTTCTTTTAGAATTGCAAGGGGAGTTTACTTTAGGACAGGTCGCTATACTCTTCCAAAAATTACAGAAGAAGTGCAGAAAATAGATGAAGGTCTACTCGCCGTAACGAATAAGAGATTCATCTTCATAGGAGACCGTAGAAGCGTGGAAATTCCTCTAAGAAACATCTTAAGCATTGAATTATTTCAAGATTCGTTCTCGGTACATAGAAAAGCGAAGAAAAAGAGAGAATATTTTGTGGTGGAAAGACCCAAGCTAATTGCTGGAATACTTCACGTAGCTGCAAAAAGGGCTCTTGAAAAGCCCGGAAGAACTCATAAAAGAATATCAAAGGAGGAGTAGTTTTTAAATAATAATGAAAATGATACTTGTATCATGAAAACGTTTAACATCCTTACAATAATTTTCTTATCCTTGGCTTAATTGTCGGAGCTGGGATTGCAAGTATAGTTCCTCCACGAACTATAACTAGGACTCAAAGCCAGTAGCTCACTAGCATTTCCAGAAAACAGACCCTCAGTAAACTGCCTAGCCAACCTCACAACATCATCCACCCATCCCTGCTCGTCCACTCGGCTTTAACCGGAGCTTCTACAGTTACTGTCAAGGTAATGGTTTCCGTCATGGTAGTTGACTCAGTTATTGTGCTGAAGGCCGTGGTGGTTGCTGTTACGGGGGTGGTGGCCGTTTTGGTGATCGTAAGCGTCGTGGCTTGAGTCCTAGTCTCGGCTACCCTCTCAATGATTGACGTGGTGACTGTTGAATATGCCGTGCTTGTCACGGTTATTGTCTGGCTAGAGACCGTGGCGCCCACGCCCACACCAATTACTAGGCCGGCAATGAGCACCACAACTATCAAAATCGTAGAATACTTCATGACTAGAATGGGATTCACGGCATAAAAACTTTATCCGTAGACTCAGCCAATCCGAGCAAGCCCCGGCCCGCCGCATCTTGATGTCCGTATTATGGGGTGAAAAGTCATAAACGGTATAGTGCTCTGGGCAATACCTAGCATGGCGCTTAAAAATGATGTAGGCAAGGTGAGTAGATACTACGTTAATCCTAAGCTCAGGGAGCTGTTTGAGGCGCGTATAAGCTCAGCTCAGAAGGCTTGGAAGGCGACAGTAGGGGTAAATTTTTCTGTTGTATAGCGTCCATGTGTCAGGGTCAAACTCGCTCAAGTAATCTGTGATTTCATCTTGTACAAGATAATCGAAGTTAAGAACTGCC
>CAZTSG010000111.1:0-2025 GCA_964616835.1 uncultured Nitrososphaerota archaeon
TCCTCGCCCACTTAGATTTTTCCTCTTCTCTCAAATACATTCCTGTCAGCATGTCCCCCCACACCACCGGTATTTTCCCCTTCTCCTTAACTGTCTCAACCATCTTCCTATGATGCTCCTCGTAAAGCCTAGGTCCTTCGAAGCTTCCAGTCTTATCCAAGCTCCTACCCCTACCCATTGCCCATGTTTCATCCCCACCTATGTGTATGTGTTTTGAGGGCGAAACGTCTATTGCCTCGTTCAGTAATTCGTATGCTAACTTCCTAGCTTCCTCATTGCTAACGTCTAAACACCCTTCCCTAGGGTTATGCCACTCGCTGAAAACCCAGTATTCGGGTAATGAGAGTATGTGCTCCATATGACCAGCTAATTCTAGTGATGGGAAGACTTCTATTCCCAGTTCCCTTCCATAGTTAACAATCTCTAAATACTCTTGTTTAGAAAGCCTGCCACGGTGTGCACCGATCTCTGGATGCTTCTCCCATGGAAAAAGGTCCTCAAAATATATTGCGAAATAGTTATACTTCAGCAGGAAGAGAAGTCTTAAAACCTTCTTAAAGGTTTCAACCTTAGGGACTCCTCCTCTCGCAATATCGAGGTGAAAACCCTTGAATGAGAATTTGAAGTCTTCCTCAATCCTCACCTCGGGAATAAACCCTGGCTTCTGCTTAAGGAGTTGGATTATAGTTGCGTAGCAAATTTTTTCCCCACCCCATATTACGACTTCTTTCTCCTCGCCTCTTACTTCAACACCGTTCCCAGCTTTCTCAATCCTCTTCAACCTCCAAGACCCCTCTGGAATGCCAAACTCTTTTCTAAAGAACTCTGGCAGGTCCAGCCCATCGAAACTAAACCATTTTCCAGAGAAAACAATCGACCTTGGCTCAGGAACTATCTTAATACCTCCTTCTTGCTGAGACATTTTCAATTATTGGGAAGAACAGAGTAATATTAGGCTTACGTTTATATAACAGACCTATAGATTCACTCCAGATTGAGTTATCTGGAAAACATTAGAAGCCTCTTGAAGTATCATGGAGAAGTGGAAAGAGAGGTATACTTAGACTTGGAAAACTCGACCCCGGTTCCACAGGAAGTCCTCGAAGAAATGCTGCCCTACTTCTCTTCCAAAGCCTATGGAAACCCCACGCTTACTCATAGGCAGGGATGGGAGGCTTATGAAACGATTGTTGAGGCTGCGAGCTTCGTAGCGAAGCTAATAGGTGCTTCCTCACCTGAAGAACTATGTTTTACGAGCGGCGAGGTCGAGGCCAATAATCTTGCAATCCTAGGTTCTGTCGCAGGTAAGAAGGGGAAGATTGTTGTTTCAAAAATAGATCCATTGACAATCCTATTGCCGGCCGAGATGCTTGAGAAGAGAGGTTTTGAAGTAGAAAGAGTTCCAGTAGACTCAGAAGGCTTTATTAATCTAGATGAGTTTTCTAAGGCAGTCGGCAAGGAAACGATTTTAGTGAGCACGAGTATTGTGAACAATGAAATTGGCACATTGCAACCTTTTAAGGAGATTGTAGAAATAGCTAGGGATAAGAATCCCAATCTAATCATTCATCTAGATGCTTCAGATGCTTACGGCAGGATAATGTTCAACGTTAAAGAGCTTGATGCAGATCTGCTCACATTAAGTAGCTACAAGATAATGGGGCCTAGGGGGGTTGCTGCCCTCTATGTTAAGGAGGGGATAGAAGTTGAAAGGATTATTGAAGGCCCTGTGGGAACTCAAAGACTCTGGCCTGGTGTTGAAAATACTCCTCTGATAGTCGGCTTTAGGAAAGCTTCTGAACTAGCTTTTAAAGATTTTGAGAAGAACGTAAATCATATGAAGAGGCTCAGAGACACGTTGATAGAAGGGCTCCTAAGCATCGAAGACACTATTCTAAACGGACCGGTGGGAGAGAAGAGGGCGCCTGATAACGTTAACATAAGCTTTCTACATTGCGAAGGAGAATCATTAACCATAGAGCTAAGCTTTAGAGGAGTCTATGTATCAAGCGGGAGCGCTTGTAC
>CAZTSG010000112.1:0-1996 GCA_964616835.1 uncultured Nitrososphaerota archaeon
TCGTAAGAGAACTAAGAGCAAAAGGCATCATAGAAAAAACACGACCACAAATCACCGTGCAAAACATCGTAGCATCAGCAACACTACCAGGAAAAATAGACCTCGAACACGCAGTCACCGCGTTGGAGAGAACAATGTATGAGCCCGAGCAGTTTCCCGGCCTTATCTACAGAATGCATGATCCTGATGTTGTTATATTGTTATTTGCTTCTGGAAAACTTGTTTGCACGGGTGCTGTTAACGAGCAGATGGTGTATGACGCGGTTGAGAAGCTTATGAATGAACTTATACAGAAAGGCTTACTGATTAGGTAGTGATGGTTTTCGGTTTCTAGTGCGTGCCCTCACCACCTAGGGTCAGGGTCTAGAGCCTAGACTTCGAAAAACTTATGATTACCCTTTCGCGCTGAATAGAGTAGAAGGATAAGCTCGCACGCTGCTGGTCATTTTTGGTTCAAAGTGGATAGAAGCAGCTTGAAATCATTGGTCTTTAAATAACGGTGTTCAGATACTTATGAGTATGAGTCTACTTGATGAAGTCAAGAGCTACTTAGAGAATACGAGTGGTCGCCAGTATAAAGTATGGGGGCCTTCGCCAAACCGATATTTATGGAGGATGCTTATGTTATCAGCCCCCAATGAACTCTTACCCTTGCAACAGGTCTGCATGCGGCCAGATAATTCTATTGAAGTAGGTTTCGACCACTTTCCAGACATCGGATCGACCTTGTGTAAGCTGGACGAGAGTAAATACCATATTTACATGCGGCCGAGCGAAGTTATGAGAAGCAAAGACCCAGATGCGAGAAAGGCCGCAAAGAAGCTGGCACCCGGTCCCATTAAGGATTGCGAGGTTGCGGAGAAGGCCGCAAAGAAAGCCTCTTCGAAATATTTCAGTAAAGAGGATGTGATAAGAGTGGACTTTGACCACATGGGGATGACTGTAAATTTTAAGGCAGAGGGTCTTACCGACGAAGAAGTTCTTAAAGAAATTGAGAGAAGTATCAAAGCATTAAGCGAGGCTTGGACCGAATTCCTAAAATGGTACTATTCTGAGGAAAGAAAGAGAATTTACGGGAAAGGGGGCTTGAAGAGAGAGCCTCCCTACCTCAGGTATTTCATAGCAGAATGGCCGCCGAATACTGGCAACCCTGAGAAGGATAGGGAGATCGTTAAGGATGTGAAACAAAAGTTGAGTCGTAACGACAGGGTATACACGCCCAAAGGATTGCTTGAATTAAAAAACGGAGAGATAACCGTGAAGAAAAGTAGAAGATGAGAGCACGCTCTAATCTAATTAGGCATTTTTATCTTAAACGTGAGGCTTGATAAACATGGTGAATGATTTCTGGACCCGAATCATGAAGAATGTAAAGGATGTAGCCACCAGTATAACTAAGATGGAATATCAATTCTACGGTTTAAAAGTGTCTCCTGTTCAGGTTGAATGGTTATGGCCAGATGTTCACTCAGAACCTTTCAACATATGGCCCGTAACCTCTGAAGACCCCCATTATCACTCTTATTATAAACCAGAGAATTGGGAACTAATAGAGGCTTCACTAACGGCAGACATAGAGTATTCAGAAGATATCGCAGGTCTCGTTTTTAAAATCGTCGAAACCGCCGAAAAACTGAATGAAATGAGAAACAAGTTTGAACATCTTCTTAAAAGTATGCATTAGGATATTAAATAGGGGATAGAGATAGCGACGCTTATATAATTGATCTGGGTTTCCAGTATTTGGAGATATGCGGGGTTCAGGCAAGAATATTCTCACAGCCATAGTTGAGAGGGGTCATAAGCCTGAGTACAGGCAGCTCTACTTCAAGGCAAGCGAGATAAGGAGCATACTGGGGGATGGAGAGTGCTTCTTCGAAATCAGGGTTAAGGGTAGAGCAATCGTGAAGAAGTATAATCCTGAGCGTCAACGCCACCAGTACATGGTTCCAAGCTGGGTTGGAGAACCGGGGAGGGTGGTTGAAGTAGAGTTGAA
>CAZTSG010000113.1:0-1993 GCA_964616835.1 uncultured Nitrososphaerota archaeon
AAATGCGAATGAAAATCCTTCTCTTGCAACAGATTTTAGACTGGATGGAGCAGCTTGCCCTCAATTATAGCTACTTTGGGATTTTCATCCTGTCTTTTATAGGAGCACTCTCCATAGTTTTTCCAGTACCTTATACGGTCGCGATCTACTTTTTAGGGACGTTTCTTGATCCATATCTAATAGCTTTCTCAGGAGGGCTCGGTTCCGCGATGGGTGAGTTTGTCGGCTATGTCTTAGGATACTCAGGGAGAATGTTGATAAACGAGGAACGCAGGAAGAAGATGGATTACATGGTTAAAATATTCGACCGTTATGGTGTTATTGTAATATTTCTTTTCGCCCTAACCCCCCTGCCCGACGACCTTCTAATAATACCTTTAGGGGTAATGCATTACAATCCAGTGAAGTTCCTAATACCCTGCATAATAGGGAAGACCCTCATGTGTTTTATTCTGGCTCTTGGAGGGCGTTTCTCTATAGGAATCATAAAAAGCCTTTTCGGCGGAGACGGGGATTGGGTAGCGAGCATAGTTACATTCCTGTTGCTGGTTGTAACACTAGTTATAATGTTTAAAATTGATTGGGAGAAAATATTTTTCAAATACGTAGAGAAACGAGAAAATAAAAACGATTAAATACAGGATGAGGTTTATCGAGGATTAATGGAAGAGTTTGAAAGAGAGTATTGGCTTGAAGTAGAGCTTCAACACCCTAAAGGTTGGAGTATCGGGGCGGTTGGTGGTAGCGTTACAACTGGTTTTTTCAGAATTGACTCTCGGACTGCGATAAAACTGGATTTGAAATGGGAGAAACAAATGGAGGAGAAAAGGGTAAGAAGCAAGGTTCAACCAGTACTTGTTGTCAACAAATTTATTGAGGGCTACGCTAGGAAGTTTAGGAAGAAGACAGAAGTTTATGAGAAAGGAAGTGTCGAAGTGTGCGGCCATAAAGCATATTTCGCAAGGTGGAGGAACGATACAGAAGTAGCCACGGTCTCATGGATATGTAATGAAGAGAATAAAGTTTTTCTACTAAACTATTATTTCGAACCAGGTGAGGAATGGGAGAAGGTGGCAAGCTGGCTCATACCAGGAATAACATGCCACACTCCTGAAAGCTTCTGGAAGTACCGTCTTTTCGGGGTTAATTTTAAAATACCAAAAGATTATAAGTTTTTCGCAGGAAAGCTGACGATAGGAAGACCAGTATTGATTTTCAAAAATAAAGAGAACACTCTGGTTGTTCATTGGTGCTATTTCGCTAAGGAGTTCCTAAGCATGTATGAAGACTTGCTTGAATGGTGTAAAAAGGAGATTCCCAAGGAGATATATGCTGCAATAGGAGGCTTTAGCCCCCACAGGCTTAAACCTGATGAAGCAGGTAAATTAGCAATGGTTGAAACAGAGCGACGGGGCATTCTCGGCAAAAGTTTAAGAGTTAAAATAGTGAAAATCTGGCACGATACCGATTCCAACAGGATATTCCTAACAGGATATTCAGGTCCTCAAGAGGGTATTGAAGACCTAGAGGAATTGGAGAAAAGCATAAAATTCCAGCTCGACTGAATTACTCATGCCATTTTTAAAGAAGAAGGAGATGCCGCCGAAAATCTCTCCTGAAAGACTCTACCGTAGCATACCGGTTATAACCCCGGGATTAGAATACGAGGAGGATGCGAAAGGAATCATAAGAATACTGGTGCCGGTGAAAAGCGGTACTCAAACTATAAGAATGGCTAAAATAAAGCTGGACGGTATTGGAAGCAGGATCTGGAAAAAGATAGATGGGAAAACGAGTATAAGTGAAATAGTTCAATGGATGAAGAAGGAATTCATAATAACTGAGAGAGAAGCAGAGATCTCTCTTTCAATGTTCATAAAAAGCCTCGTCGACAAAAAGTTAGTGGCTCTAATCCTGCCACCACCCAAACCCGGGACACCGGAAGTTCAGGAAGAAATCGAGAGAATACGGTTTGAAATAAAAGAGTTGGAAA
>CAZTSG010000114.1:0-1975 GCA_964616835.1 uncultured Nitrososphaerota archaeon
TAAAGAGCCCAGTTTGTCAGACATTATCTCGTCTGCATAAGCCTGCATATAGTTCCTAACTTTAGAAAGGACTTCTCTCTCATAGCCTGCTGGACCGAAGGAGTTCGTAAGGTCTTCCAACACCCTTACTACCCATTCTTCCGACAACGTTGGGGAAACCCTGTAAAGGTTGGTTAAAAGCTTTGGTATTAAAAGATTCCCGGAGGAATTTTCTCCCAACGTTTTTCAGGGAAAAATTAATATCTTACTGAAACCGGATTAAAAGAGGAGGTGGTTTCAATGTCTGAAGACTGGTTTGACGAGTGGTTTGAAAAGCTTGAGAAGGACTTGAAGAGAATGATGCGGAGAGCATTCAGCTTCTCGCCTTTCGAAGAGGACTTCTTCGACTTCTTCAAGCGATTTGAGGGAGAGTTTCCCAAAGAGTTAGTAAGAGAAGAAAAGCTGCCCGATGGGAGCGTGAGAAAAGAGTACGGCCCCTTCATATACGGGTACTCTGTTAGAATAGGGCCTGACGGAAAGCCAGTGATAAGAGAGTTTGGAAACGTTAAGCGCAAGGTTTCTCCAGTCAAGCCCGTTGAGGTCAAGGAGGCTACTGAGCCCCTTGTCGACGTGATAACGGAGGAGGATAAGATAAAGGTTATAGCTGAAGTGCCCGGCGTTGATAAGCAGGATATTAAGCTGAACGTCGTCGGGAAAACCCTATCCATACGCGCTGAGTCCGAGAGAAGAAAGTACAGTAAGGATGTCGAGCTCCCTGAGGAAGTAGATCCTAAGACTGCTAAGGCAAGCTATAAGAACGGCATCCTTGAAGTAACGCTCAACAGGGTTAGGAAAGAAGAGAAGAAGGGGGAGGAAATCCCAATAGAGTAGCCAAATGGCCAACAGCCTGCTGCTAGTCGGGACGCTCCTAATACTACTGGGCTTTGCAATTGTTTTCTTAACAATAGTCTTAAGCTTCCTCCGGCTCATGCGTAGGGGAGAGAGGAAGGAGGCTGAGTCGGAGAAGCACGGTGGGGCCGTTATAATGATAGGCCCCATACCGCTAGTCCTTGCCTCAGATCCTAAGACTGCCAAGGTGCTGATTATTCTGGCAATCGTATTGACTTTAGTGCTTTTAATACTGACAGCAATAACCTACGGAGTGATAAGGCTTGGATAAGATTGGCATAGGCTTCCTCATAGGCTTCGCATTGATAGCGCTGGGCTTCCTCATAGTTTTCTTGGCCTCAATCTCCGAGGCTAATTTGACAGGGGGAGGCGCGTTAGTAGTCTTCATAGGGCCGTTTCCCATAGCAATAGGGTTTGGAGAGTATTCTCCAATACTGATTCTAGTGAGCGTAGTCATTGCCGTGGCCATGGTCGTGATCACGCTTATCGGCTTCAAACGCTGGAGAATAGAAAAAGAAGCAGAGGAACCCGGCTAGTCTTCCGGCTCAAGTATTACAGCACTATCGCCAACGAGGCTTTTGAATTTCTCAGCGTCGCTCCTGCCGCCAACTATGGAGCCGTAGTGCATCGGAATGAAGACTCCAGCACCTATGTCCTTGGCTGCCCTAGCAGCTTCTTCAGCATCCATCGTGTATGTTCCGCCGATTGGCAGTAGCGAAACGTCAGGCTTTAAATTAGCCATTTCAGGAATCCTGTCAGTGTCCCCAGCATGGTATATTCTTGCATCGCCTACTGTGATAACGTACCCGACTTTCCCGTCCAGCTTAGGGTGGTAAGACTTGCTAACATTGTAGGAAGGAACAGTCTCTATCTTAACACCCGATAACTCTAGGCTTGTCCCAGGCTTAACTATCTTATGCTCCACGCTCAGCGTTCTAAACTTTGCTTCACACTCCTTGGGCCCGACTATTACAGTGTTTTGAGCAGAAACCTTCTTAATATCTTCGACGCTGAAATGGTCGAAATGGTTGTGTGTTACGAGAATTATGTCAGCAGCTGGGCCGCCTTTAATCTTGTAAGGATCTAC
>CAZTSG010000115.1:0-1961 GCA_964616835.1 uncultured Nitrososphaerota archaeon
ATGAAGGATTCGGTCTCGGGGACAGAGAGGTCGTAGACGTAACCCTTGTAGCTCTTCCTCCGGATACTCTTCACTTTCACGACAGCAAGCTGACCTTGAATAAGCTCCTCCAGCATTCTCAAGTATCTGAGCGCTTCAGGACCGAGGTGGCCTTTCGCCCTTATCCAGCCTAATACCTCTAGCGCCTTACTCTTGGTTACGAACTCCCTCTTCCTAACATAAGTTAATCTGAACGGCATTGAAGTTGGCCTCGTAATCCTGATTAGCTTCAGAAGAGGTTTAACGGGGATCCTCTCAGTGGGATTCGGCTTCCTATATTCATGGCTGAGGTAGACAGTCACGATGTAGTATGTCCTGCCCGAGTTCCTACCAGTGCCTCGTTTACGCCGCAGGCTCGAGTAGAAGCCTGCCAGCCTAGCTAGCCACACAAGCTGGTACGCCAACCACTCGTTAGCCGTTGAGTACTGGATACCCCGCTTCTTCACAGTCCTCCGGGAGTCTGCTCGCAATCCTTCAAAGAATGCTCTCACGACACTACTTGGAGAAGTCCAGAGTTGCGGCGGCAACCGTTTCTCCCTTAAGCATGCTCCCAGCAGCTTCTCAAAAAGCTCTGCGAGAAGCGTGTGGTTAAAATCATAAATGACATAGGTTCCACGGTTGTCCACCGAGGGCTTGACACCGAACCTTGCAACCAGAATCCTCACCACCTTGTCAGCAATATCCGCCTCATCCCTGCCGAAGGTGAAGCATACCCTTTTACCCCTGCCTTTTTTAACGCACCCCTCCGCCAAGTAAGCCCCAAACAAGAACGCAAGATCCTCGTCGAGACGAGTCATAGCCGGCAGAACATGTCCCCGCAGGTGGCGCAGGACAACCCCGTCTAGCTTCTCCTCTTCGGAACCCAGTTCCTTGAGCACGCTAAGCAGCACAGGGTTCCTGCCGCCCGTAAGCCTCTTCAAACCCTCCGGCAAGTTGTCGGCGTAAACATTATCGAGCCCGCTTAGCACTTCAACCCCGTTTATAGTGCGGTAACTGTCCCCACATCCTCCAGTGAAAGTCACTAAATACTCTCCAGGCTTAAGCCGCTCAACCGGCTTCTCCCGAATATTAAGGGTCTCAGGGTCCAAGGTGAAGACGCTGTGGTTGCCGGTAGCAAGCAGTCCCCCGCCCCCCTCATACTTAACCTCGTAAACCTCGTCGACACTGTGCCTCAACACGTATTGCACAGGCTTCCAGATGGGCTTAAAACCCCTGTGGGAAAGCACGTAGCATCCTTCAACAGGCTTCGGAACACGCTCCTCACCCTCCCTGTAGTAACTGTCAACGAAGTCTCCTATCTTCACAAGCGAAATACTCCCCTCCCTATTCATCACCAGAACCGGCGTGTCGCGTGAAACACTGGCCATGGCCTGGAACATGACGAATGCTTCAGCACCCCTAATCTCTCCGACGATCAGGTAGTCGGGCCTGTATCTTAGAGAGGTCTTGACGAGGTCGAACATCGTTATCTCCCCTATCTTAGAGGTTCCGAGGCCGTAGCTCTCTCTCGTGACGAACTGCACCCAGTTGTCGTGGGGGATGTTGAGCTCAGCCGTCTCCTCGACCGTAACTATCTTGAGGCCTGGCCTAAACAGGTTGGTTAAAGCGTTTAAGAAGGAGGTCTTGCCGGCTCCCGTACCGCCTATGATTATGATTGTGAGCCTGTTGTCTAGGATAAACCAGAAGTATGCTGCGAGCGCAGGATTAACAGTGCCCATATTGATGAGGTCGATTATGCTAAAGGGCTCCTCCCTGAACTTTCTGATGGTGAAGGTTGAGCCGAACGTCGAAACCTCGTCGCCATAGGTTGCGGCTAGCCTATGCTTACCCGGGAGCATCGCGTCCACAATGGGGAATGCTGCGCTAATATGCTTGCCAGCGAAGTGCGCAAGCTTTATGATGAAATCGTTGAAATACCCCTT
>CAZTSG010000116.1:0-1836 GCA_964616835.1 uncultured Nitrososphaerota archaeon
GGAAAGAAGAAATTAATAAAGCCGTTTTAGAATTTAAAGCAAATAGAAACATTATAGTAGGGAAAGAAGGCAAATAGAACCTTAAAAATTTAAATGGAAAAAAAATATTTACTCGCTAACTTCTGCCTCAGACTCTGAGAATATTTGGGTTTGGGTTGGCGGAGTGAGAAAACTCCGCCGGGGAGGTGGGATTATGGATTTGTTCGGTTTAGTTGGGGAGTTGGAGAGGCAGAGGAAGAGTAGGCTTGACTTGATCGTCGATAGTAGCACCTTAAAAGCTATCCCGGACGAGCTCTACGGCTTAAAGCTGGCGATTCCAGATTATGGTGAATACCCTTTGACTGATTGGGCTCACAGCCAATTGGCGGATAAGCTCGGCATCCCTAGAAAGTACTATCAGAGGATGATGGATTCTGGAAGGTTTCGGCTCTTAGCTGAGAACGTGAATGCTTGGCTTGGTGAGGATGGGAGAAGATTAATAAGGGTTTTAGATGGCAGGATAAGGGCGTTTCTCTCAGACAGGTACAGGATGATGGACAACTACGACCTCGTATTCTTAGCCTTAGAAGAGTTCAAAAGAAAAGGAACTGTCGAAATCTATAGGATAGACCTAACGGAAACTATACTCTACCTGAAAGGAATAGATAGAACACTAACAGACTCGGTGAGGAATGGAGACATCGTTTACGGCGGGCTGATCATAAGGAACTCTGAGGTTGGAGCATCAGCGTTAAGGGTTGAACCATTCATACTGAGGAAAGTATGCAGCAATGGACTTATCCTTCAACAATCTTTAAAGAAAATTCATCTTGGAAGACAAAGGATGGAAGTTGGTGAAATCGAGTGGTCTGATGAAACTAGGATGCTTGAGGATAGGGCTTTATGGGCTAAGGTAAGAGACATAATAAAGGCGACATTCGATAGGAGAATATTCCAATCGTGGGTTGGAAAGCTGAAGGAAAGCACAAGGATTGAAATCGAAAAGCCGATGGAAGCGGTAAACAACATAGTGGGACATTTAGGTTTAAGCGAAGAGCAGAAACAGAGACTGCTGATGCACTTTTCAGAGCCGACAAAATACGGACTGATAAATGCTGTTACAAACCTTGCAAGCCAGACAAGGAATGTTGAAGAACAGATAAGGCTTGAAGAATTTGCGGGAGACATTCTATCGTCAAAAGACTTTAAGAGAGAATTTCTTGAAGAGGTGGAAACCAATGTTTAATGAGAGGAGAGATTTTCCAAGATGGAAGGTTGAGCAGGCCTACATAGCCCAAGACGGCGTATGCTCAAGATGCGGAAGCTCATTAGAGCATGGATTTCACAGACACCATAAAGATGGAAATCCAGCAAACAACAGTATAGAAAACTTAGAGCTACTCTGCCCAGAATGCCACAGAGCAACGCTTGGAGAAGCGATAATCAATCATAGAAAACAAGAAGAAAAGATTCTAAATGATCTCAATAAGCTGATAGATGAATGCTTTGCTGGAAGATTAAGCGGAGCAGTTGTAGAGAGGTTGATAGAGGCTATGAAGATGTCTCTTAAGATAAGCAGAAGCCTAAATAAGGTTGATGAAGGGATTGAGAGTCCGCCAGCATCAATAGTATTACTAAAGAGGATACAGGAGACGAGAATGCTCCAAGAAGCATACCTTGAAGGGTTCAAAGATGGAGTAAGATGGTTATCAAGGGACAACTGCAAACAAAGAGAGGAATAACCCTTCAACAGTTCTTTAAAATAAAAAAGCCAAAGGGGTAACCCAGCCTCTTTGGCTTATTTTTTAGATTATCATCGAGGTTGGTGGATAATGCTTAAACTTGATTTTATCGTCT
>CAZTSG010000117.1:0-1836 GCA_964616835.1 uncultured Nitrososphaerota archaeon
ATTATGTCTTGTTTTCCAAGCATCAAATCCATCTTCCCTAGCATCGTATCCTGCTTCTCAAGCATCTCAACTCCGACTTCAACAATCTTACCAAGCTGGATCGTGCCGAATTCGCTTCTAAAAACTTCTATAGGCTTTACAGTCCCCGCATACTTTTCAAACTTGATGCTAGAGACCTCCGCCTTCTTCGGCGCCAGCTTCTTGATAGTCTCTATAAATTCTTCAGCCTTCTGTTTACTTCCTTCATAAAAGACTTCTACTGAATCGTTATCCACATTCCTAGCTTGGAAACCGGTCAGACCTATATCACTCGCTACGTTAAGCAGGAAGAGCCTATACCCAACATCTTGGACTCTTGGACCCCTTATTATGACCTTGCCCTTTACCATTTTTTGCTACTAAATAATCCTTCTAGGGCTTAAAAGCATAACTGTCAGGCTCAGTTAATTATTATAGTCAAAAAATATTGCAAAGATTGAATGAATGAACTTAGTATCTCCCTAGAGACTTACCGGACAGGTCTTTAAGATCCTAAGGTAATTATCGACACGCTTCTTCCATTAAGTTTAACTCTATTTTTGCATTTGGAAGTGATTAGAAGACTTTCAAAGCATATCAGCCTAGTTAAGGTAGCATAAGCTTATTAGCGGACATTCTTCAGAAATAATTGTGAGGATGGAAGTCGAGTGGTGGTTTGAACAAGCTAAGAGGGATTTAAAAATGGCTGAGGAGCTTCTGAAAGCCAGGTTCTTTGAAGGGGTGGCATATCACTCGCATCAGGCGGGAGAGAAGGCTCTTAAGGCTCTTGTAATTCATAAGCGCGGATACCATTTAACGCATTCATGCAAGTTTCTATTAGACCAGCTTAATGCACAGGGTTTGAAAATTGATGAAGCATTATACGGTTGTGCAAGAGAGCTAGATGTACACTACTTGACTTCAAGGTATCCTAATGCTGCGAGTGCTCCCCCCTACGAGCTTTACGACGAGTCTAAAGCTAGGGAACTTATTGAGAATGCCAAGAAGCTTCTAAGCTTTGTCGAGGAGAATCTTAAATGATAGATGGAAAGCTTAAGAAAGCTATATTAGAGCTTGCGGACAGAGTCGGGTTAAGAATTAATTCTATAGTATTATTCGGATCGTATGCTAGGTCTGAAGATTTGCAGTGGAGTGATATTGATTTACTTATTATTTCTGAAGATTTCTCAAGCATGAGAAACGAAGACAGGGTAAGAATGATCCTGGATAAGTGGGATTACGAGAAACCTTTGGAGCCTGTTTGCATTGCTCCGAGCGAGGCCTCGGAGCTCAGCCCGTTGATTTGGGAAATCTGCAAAGATGGCATTATCATTATAGACGATGGTACTTTCAACAAGCTTCGAATCAAGTGTTTAAAGTATTTGAATGATAGTAGAATCCAGAGATCCAAGTATGGCTACATGATCCGAGGTTAGGATGAAAAAGATACTTTTTAAGCCAAACTAGAGGTGCTGAAAGAGGGAAAGAGAGTCTGTTGAAAACATTAGCCAGAGCTAGATGGTTCAAGTAACGTTTTGAA
Source organism: uncultured Nitrososphaerota archaeon (assembly GCA_964616835.1). GTDB lineage: Archaea > Thermoproteota > EX4484-205 > EX4484-205 > JAAOZP01 > JAAOZP01. Next base: position 1,559 of record CAZTSG010000117.1, read on the forward strand.
AAAGAATTTAGTGTCCTTTTTATAAGTAAAATTTTTATGTCGGGGTTACAATTTTATTAATGATGACGGGTTTAACAGTTCCTCCTGAAATCGCTTGGATAGTTCCAATAGTAGTTCCGTTTATAATCGGGCTTCTCATAGGCCTTATAGTGAAACGTGCCATAAAGCTGATTCTTGCTTTAATACTTCTCATCTTAATCTTAGTTGTTACAGGTTATGTAAGTTTTACCTTCCAAGACCTTTATGATAAGGCTATGGAATTCCTTCCAGTACTCATC
>CAZTSG010000118.1:0-1818 GCA_964616835.1 uncultured Nitrososphaerota archaeon
GTTTACTGAGGATGATTTACTGGTGCCTATAGACTGGGATTACGTTAACTCGCTTCCTAACAGGATCAAGCTCGGCCTAGAGCTCTACATGGAGGGTAGGGTATCCATAGGCAGGGCTGCTGAAATAGCTGGCTTACCGTTTAGTGAGTTCGATTACGTAAGGGCTAAGGCAAGGATCCCGATAAGGGGGCCAAACGATTAGCACAGTAGTCAAGACTTGGCACCTTTAGAGTTCTCTGAATGTATATCGGAGTCACTTCTCATCCTCAAACCTGACAATAAGGTCTTCTAAGTAGCCTTGAAAACTGCTAAGGTTTCCCTAGCCCTGTTAACTACCTCAGCACTTATTGGGCGTTGCTAACAACCCCTAAAACACCGTTGGTTAATAACGACTTTTAGATACTCTCATAGGCTTTCTCCAGCTCTTTTTCCGCTTTTCTATGAAGCGCTATTTTAAGCAATTTCCTCGAGGTCTACGAATTCTTCCCTCTTTCCTCTCAGCCAATCGCTAAGTCTAGACCTGATCTCCTTGATCTCGTCCTCCGACAATTCTTCGCCTTCGAGCATCATCATGCTTACCGCCTTAGCAAGCAGCTCAACCTTTTTCTCGAGCTCATAAACCTTGGCTTCAACTTCAGCCATTAGTGCAGCCTTGTATTTAGTCACGTTTCTGCGATTTAAGCGTTTCTACATTCCTCAAGAACTTGGTTAGGAAGACTCTGACAAAGTTTACTAATGGATAACTTTAGATAATTGAAAGCCTTATAAATTAATGCGGAGCAATGTGCTTTGATTGAATGCTGGCGGATTGCAGCAAGGCAAGCCCGTGCTTAAAAGAAGACTGGGATTGCTCGATGCGGTTTCGATAGGGCTGGGAGCAATAATTGGAGCAGGAATCTTTGTTTTAATAGGGATTGCAAGCGGCATGGCTGGTCCGGCAGTCATCTTCTCAATAATCGTCTCGGGAGTAAGCGCTACTTTCACTGCATTAAGCTTCGCAACACTGGGTGCTGCGATCCCGAGGGCTGGCGGAGTTTACGAGTATGGGCATGAGCTAATATCTCATCCGGTAGGGTTTGCCCTAGGCTGGATGTGGATCTTCGGGAACATAGTTATGGGTGCAACCGCCAGTCTTGGATTCGGCTACTACTTGTCTTCAATGCTAGGCTTCATCCCTTTCAAAGTCGGAGCCCTAGTGATAATTCTGCTCGTAGTCTTCTTCAACATTATAGGGGTGAAGAAAACAGCTATTGTAAATGATCTCATAGTTGTTGCTAAAGTGGGAGTCTTAATCCTATTCATAATATTAGGGTTGCCAAAGATACAGGCGTCGAATTTCGAAAACTTCTTTCCGAAAGGCATTATCCCTGTGTTTCAGGCGGCAGGCTTCTTCTATTTCGCATACATAGGTTTCCCGAGGATAAGCACAGTAGCTGAAGAAGTGAAGAACCCGGAGAAGAACATACCTAGGGCAATAATGCTCTCCCTCTTTCTCTCCACTCTGATTTACCTATTAACCTCTATTACTGCAATAGGCTTAATCGGGTATGAAGCATTAAGCGCTTCTCAAACACCCGTTGGAGATGCTGCTGGAGCAATAGGGTTAAGCAAGGCTGTGGAGGCTGGGGCGCTCCTAGCCACATTCAGCGTTGTTTTAACATCAGTAATGGGCCAGTCCAGAATCTTCTTCGCAATGGCTAGGAACAATGAGGTCCCGGATTTCCTCTCGAGAATTCATGGGAAATTCGGAACCCCGGTTTACTCTATTCTACTATCGGGAATAATAATGACGATACTTGCCTCAACCATAGATATTTC
>CAZTSG010000119.1:0-1770 GCA_964616835.1 uncultured Nitrososphaerota archaeon
TAAGGCTTAGATCCCGGCTAGGGATGAGGGGCTCTGGATCATAATGTGCGAGGAGCAACCCCTTGACGAGAGTTCGAATCTCTCCCGGGCTACTAATTTTTTCCCTGTCTGCATAGTTATTGTTTTGAATCCTGAATTAGGAAACGATTCATAGATTCAATTAACTATGGCTTTAAACTATTCTCTTTGAGAACGTGCTGTAGTTGACAGTTTCTAAATTGGAGAATATCAAAAGAACTAAGGTTTCGATGTCAGGTAATGCCCAACTCAGTGGAGTTAAGAAGCAGCGTGTTCGCAGCTATGTATAAGAAAAAACTTACAAGAATAGATTGTGATAAAAGGCTGAATAAACTCTATAAACCAAATTTAGGACTGGAGAGTTGCGTTGTTAAAATTGTTGAATCCAATCTTCCAGGTAATTCTCTTCAACGGAGAGGGTGCCGTTTCGACTCTCTTAGACGCCTTAGAGCATGCTTATCCAAGGAACAACATTTGGACAGGGGTATTCAGAGTCCTTACTCGACTATCTACGCTAGCGACGTGATATTGTTCTTCCTGCCAAGCATAGCTCACTAAGGAGCTTCATCATCCGGGGACTTTATCAAAAACATGGGAGAAATCGTGCTAATTTAGATTCTTTACTAGGGATTATGATAGGCTTAGTGGTCACGGGCTATGCCGGCGAGGAGATTAAACCATTGCCGGTGAGGAATCAATAGAAGATAATGGGAATTAGAGGGGTGAAACGCTAATAAAACAGAAAAGTTTAAATAATGGTAGGAGAGGGTTGAGCGAAAATGAAGCCGCTTATAAGCTTTTCCATGGAGGGTTGGGAGAAATGAGCACTCTACCAGACGAGCTTCAGAGGTGGAGCTGCCCGCAGTGCGGTTCGAAGAAGATAGTGGAGGATAAGCGCTCCGGCGAGATATACTGCGCGGACTGCGGGTTCGTACTGGTTCAAAAACTGCTGGATGAGAGCAAGGAGTGGAGGGAGTTTGGCGACGAGGAGTCGGATAGGAGGGACAGGGTTGGAAGCCCGTTGACGACAGCGATATACGACTATGGTCTTTCAACAACTCTCGAGACGGGTATTAAGGATGCGACTGGGAAGGTTCTTTCAGCGGAGGCGATGGCGGAGGCCCAGAAGCTTAGGCTTTGGCAGCAGAGGAATAGAGCATACAGCTCCGCAGAGAGAAACCTTCAAGTGGCTAGTAAGACTGTTGCGCAAATAGCAGACCAGCTTAAGGTGCCGAAGCCAACGTATATAAGAGCAATACAGATATACCGCGACGCGCTTGAAAGAGGACTGGTCAGGGGGAGGCCGATAAACAGTCTTGCTGCAGCAGCCCTCTACGCGGCGTGCAGGGATAACGGGATACCTAGGACGCTGAAGGAGGTTGCTATGGCCTCAGGGCTGAAGAGGAAGGAGGTGGCGAGGAGCTACAGGCTGCTGATTAGGTCTCTGGAGAACAAGATGCCTCTGAGCGATCCGGCGATTTATGTTGAAAAAGTCGCTTCAAAGCTAAAAGTCGGACCGGAAGTAGAGAGGGAGACACTAAAGATATTGAAGGAAGCGAAGGAGAAGAAGATTACTGCCGGTAAGGACCCCCTGGGGCTTGTCGCAGCCTCGATGTACCTTGCTACTCAGCGCCTCGGCTTACAATTGTTTACGCAAAAACAGATTGCTGAAGCAGCTAACGTTACTGAAGTAACTGTCCGCAACCGCTACAAGGGTTTACGCGAGGCTTTAGAGGGAGTTAAGGAAGCATA
>CAZTSG010000120.1:0-1701 GCA_964616835.1 uncultured Nitrososphaerota archaeon
TTCGTGAAATTCGGCTCCTCGTAGACTCCATGTTCTTTGATGTTAACCCACCATTCGAGAAAACTCTTTCTTTCATCAATATGCGTGAGCGCGTAAACCTTTAAGCTGAACTCGCTAGAAGCTTGTCCAGAAGCCACAATCCTCAGGCTCAGGTTCTCCATCTTAGCGGAAGCACGAGGGATAACGTCTATTTCAAACCATTTGATGCTGAAAGGTTCGAGCACTAAAGTCTTATGGCAGAGTTCTTCTTCTGCCTGAACCTTTATGTAAGGTGATGTTCTGGCTCCAAAAATCACAGCCAATGCTAGGAGAAGAACCCCGAGCTCTAGGAAAAGACTTGGCGCTTTTTCTCTCCAACGCTGCACCATAGACTTCTTAGCTATCTCCTCCGGTGTAACTTTATCATAATCCGTTTTCCTAACCATTTTTAAGCCTGCGCACTCATGCTGCTCTGGGTCTAAGTGCTGCTCGCAAAACCACCATCCGCAATACTGACAGGACCTGCAGCTCTCTTCAACCCTTCCACACACGTGGCAACGCTGAGACATGCTCATAGCTTTTTTAGAAAACCTCTAATAAAAAGTTTTCTAAATAGCAATAGAAGATGAAGATTAGCGTGGGTATAGAAAGATTTTCCTTTTTTCTTTGGAATGTTGCTATATTCGTTTAGAGTATTATTATGTCGCAAAACGACGTGATATTTCATATTCAATTTCAACCGCTGGAATCACAGTATTTTTTACTATCCTCTTCAATGTGGGTGCGGTCGTAGTCTACCCGCTTAACCAGACTATAGCAAGCGTTTTCGCAAGTAATCAAGATATAATCAGGGAGACAGAGAGCTTTCTGCGCGTAGTATTGCCGCTTCTCCCTTTTTTCGGAGTATGCGTGAACGCCACTTCTGTTGGAAGAGGATCAGGCCATACGGCAGTACCCACTTTGATCGAAATCGTAAGAATATGGACAGTGAGAATAGCACTAGGCTATCTTCTAGCATTCACACTCGGCATGGGCCCGATTGACATCTGGATGCCTTTCTCGCTAAGCAACGCTGTAGGCGGAATAGCCCTCGCCATCTGGGTGAAATACGGGAAATGGGAAAGGGCTGTGATAAAAACAACTCAAGCGTAGTAATTAAAAACATACGTGTTTCAACTTTTTCAGAAACATGCTTTGAAGTATTCTATGAATGTCTTAGATAATCGCTCTCTACCTAAAACAGTCTTTGTAAACATACTTGTTTTCTTCTCAGTCTAACTAAAAACCTTTTTCTTCAATGAAGATGTTTAAGCATTGTCTGGGAAGACCGTATCTGGATAATTCTTGAGGGCTCAGAATCTTAACAGTGTTTTTCGTAAACAGCCAAGGGCTCGAGTGCTAAGGCTAGAGCATGCCCATTTTAACAAGCACATGTATGCTTAGAGTCAAGTAGAATATTACTGTAAGAGGAACGTGTAGTGTTCTCCAATACTCCCTGATTACCCTAGGCCTACTCGCATACCTCCCCAGTATCCCACCGACAACTATCACAACCATTAGGCCGAAGGTGAAGAAACTGAGTAAATGCTCAGGCCTCGCGAAAAACAATCTGTTAGCCAAGTGAATACTTGCCAGCAGGAGTGAGACAATTCCCGGAATACAGTGGATAGTCAACCACAGCCTAACCCTACTCGGAAAACCCCTTTTCAAAGCCGAGTAGGC
>CAZTSG010000121.1:0-1675 GCA_964616835.1 uncultured Nitrososphaerota archaeon
TAGCATTAAGAGGATTCTTCAGCATTGAAGACGTTATTGCTTCTTTCAGACATCACTACAGCATTTTTGAAGGCCATGTTGAAAGGCATGTTCCGGGTGTTGAATGGAGTACTGGAAATTTGGGCCAAGGCTTGTCTGCTGGAGTTGGATTTGCACTCGCCGCGAAGCTTCTAAAGAAAAATTATCACGTTTTCGTGGCGATGAGCGATGCTGAACAGGCTAAGGGTCAGGTTTCAGAATCAAGAAGATTCGCTAAAAAATACAATCTCTCAAATATTACTGTCATAATAGATTATAATGACCGTCAAATAAGTGGAAAAGCTTCAGAAGTAATGCCCGTAAACATAAGGGAGAACTATCTGGCAGACGGATGGAGAGTCATAGAGACAGATGGACATGACTTCAACGCCCTGAATGAAGCTTTGAAAGAAGCTGTAGACGACGGAGAACCAACATCAATAATAGCAAAGACAACAATGGGTAGAGGAGTATCGTTTATGGAAGGCAATGAAAAGTATCACGGCGCTCCTCTCAAAATAGACGAGTATAAAAAGGCGATGGAGGAGCTTAACCTTACCGACGATCTTGAAGAATATAAGATTAGAAGAAACAATTTAAAACAAATGGAAAGACGTATGCCGCCTGAGCCGCGGCTGAGGATAAACACAGGAAAGCCTAGAACCTATGGGCCTGATTCAAAAGTAGATAATAGAACTGCCGCAGGCAATGCAATAGTTGACATTGCTGAAGCAAGTCGAGGAGAAGAATATTCTCCAATAGCCGTTTTCGATTGCGACCTTGCTGAATCTGTAAGAACGCTTGATTTTTGGAAAAAGTTTCCTAACAACTTTTTTGAAGCTGGTGTTCAAGAGCATTCTACCGCCACAACTGCCGGAGCACTTTCAACAAACAATGTATTAACGTTCCTATTTGACTTCGGTGTTTTTGGGGTTGATGAAGTTTTTAATCAGCAGAGGCTTAACGATATTAATTATACTAACCTTAAGGTAGTAGCAACTCATTGCGGAGTTAACGTGGGTGAAGATGGTAAAACCCATCATTGCATAGACTATGTAGGAGTTTTAAGAAACCTTTACGGTTTTAAAATCATCGTTCCTGCAGATCCTAATCAAACGGATAGGGCTATTAGATACGTTTCGCAGAACTTTGGGAATTATGCAATAGCTGTCGGAAGAGCCGTAAACCCTGTGATAACAGATGTAAATGGCAAGCCGCTTTTCGGAGATTCTTATGTTTTTGAATACGGTAAAGCCGATGTTTTGAGAGAGGGTTCTGACGCTGCAATAATAACAATGGGAAGCTTAGCGTACAAGGCTGTTAAAGCTCACGATATTCTGAGAGAAAAAGGTTATGACGTAATGGTTGTTAACGTCTCCTGCCCGCTCAGCCTCGACGAGAAGGTAATTGAGAAAGCTATGCGAACAGGCATTATTGTAAGCTGTGAAGACCATAATATAAACACTGGCTTGGGATGTTCACTGGCTCTCTTCATAGCTGAAAAAGGTTTTAGGGTTAACTTCAGAAGGATAGGTATAACTAATTACGCCCCCTCAGGCCATTTTGAAGAGTTATATAGGCTCTTCGGGTTGGATGAAAACTCTCTCGTAGAAACCGTAATCAGAAGCATAGAGGGGAAAGCGAAATAATCAGTTAT
>CAZTSG010000122.1:0-1634 GCA_964616835.1 uncultured Nitrososphaerota archaeon
CTCGCACTCCCAAAGCTCATCGTGAATCTTCCACATGAAAGCATTGGACATTTATGCTGAGAAAATCTTCCCCCTCATGGTCTTGAGAAAATTGCGTTTAACATGGAAAAGATTTAAAGCATAAGGCTTCTAGTTATTATTGAGACCATGGAAGACATTAAGGCAATAGAGGAGTATCTTGAAAGAGTAGACCCTTTCGAAATCCCCTTAGACAAGTATAGGGAAATCGTTAATGATGAGTCTCGAAGCAGTATGCTTCACATAATAGCTAGGAGAGTCTACGAGCTTTACGGTGAGTGGGTTAACGAAGAGCTTAGGAAAAGGAGGGCTAAATGTTTACTGGTGTGTGATAAAAAGGTTTTAGCATCATCCGGAGACAGGTATGGGTTCTCCTTGAAACACATAGCTGAAATGGAAGACAAGTTGGGAAAACCATGCTTCCTCCTAACCGGAGAAACTTTTATCGAAGAAGGAGCCAAATGGTCAAGGCTGAATGGCGAGGACTATTACCCTACGGTTGAAGTGTATCTTGGAAACATAAAGTGGGTCGATGAAGAGGTTTTCGATAAGGGCATAAGAATCAGGAGTGATTTCGATACCGGCAATCCGGAGTATGCAGTTTTCGACGAGGCCGCTTGTAGAACTGTGGCAGGAGGAGCAGAAGGAATAGGCTATGCACAGCATTTAGGTAGAGGATATTCTTACTTTTTCAGAAGAATGAAAATTGGTGTGAAAGATTGGAGAATAGGGCGATGCTTAGAGAAAACGGTTGAGGGAGTTGATAACTGGAACAACGTGGAGCTGAACCCGTATAAACTCGCTAACCCAAACAGAGAAGGTTTTGTAGGAAGAGATCTGATGCTTAAGCTGCTTTTCAGAATAACTTTAGACCCTGCTTCGAGGACGTCAACATGGGAACTTTTATAGCTCTTGTATTACTGTTAGTCATCGGCATCACCGTTCTTCAAAAGTTTAGCAAAGCATTCTGGACAAAGCAGGTTTTCATCTATTAACTGCAGGCATTCTCTGCAGCAAAGTTTTCCGCAGTTACTGCATACCCCAACTCCTATGTCTGCAACCACGCTGTGACCACATTCTAGGGTAACGAACTCTATCTCAACTTTCTCAGAAATATTCATCGCCTCGTTATCTCAGGCCATTTCTTAGGTCTCCCGTCATCCGGATAAATTTCTTCAGAATCATCTAGGATGTCAACGAAAGACCCGCATTTCTCGCAGGTTGGAGTCTCATTAACCCAAACTATTCCCCAAGCGTTCTCCCCATCATCGCTCCTATATTCTTTACACTTAGAGCAAAAGCCTCTCATATCGTAACACCTTGAGCATTCAACTCTTGAAGATATCCTGTTAAGTATAAGCCTGCAACCTCGTTGCTGAACCTCATCAATTTGAAAAGCCTTAAGACATCGTTGCCAAGCTTATTCTCATTAACAAGCTTGAATATCTTCTGCCTAACGCCGTTGTAAGAAGAGATAAGCTCTCTATAGACATCTAAGTCAAGCTCACCTGTTAATCTAAGCTTTCTTGCTTCCTCCTCATACTTGTAAACCTCTTTATCAATAACTACAAGCATCCTCGCAAGCTCGTAAGAATCCCTCTTCTCAACCAGCTGAG
>CAZTSG010000123.1:0-1632 GCA_964616835.1 uncultured Nitrososphaerota archaeon
GGATTCCGAGCTCAATCTTCCCGACAAGGTCAGCGCTTATGTCTGCAGTCTTAGTATAGATTCCTCCGCCAGCTTTAGCGAAGAGCGCTAGGGCACTGGCTCCGAAGCTGAAGCCTAAGACTACGTTTGAGGCATCGGCTTCGCTCCAGCTCGCGATGAACCTGAAGACGTAGAAGAGGATGCTTATTCCTAACAGGGCTAGTCCAACTATGAAGAGCCCCATGACGGCTCCGCCGTAGAAGGCAATTGGGAAAGCTTTCTTCAACCCCTGCTTCGCCGAGTTGGCTGTTCTAACGTTTGCCTCGACAGCCGCCATCATTCCAACGTAGGCGGCGATAGTTGTGCATACAGAGCCCAAGACGTATGCTATTGAAATGCTGGCTCCGTACTCGACTCTTCGAGACGAAACAGTGTAGAGTACTCCTAGTAGAACCGCCATTGCTGCGACGAAAACAGCCAGCGTTAAGTTTTGCCTCCTAAGGTATGCTTTAGCCCCTTCCCTTATTGCCCCAGCTATTTCCCTCATCCTTTCTGTTCCACTGTCTTGTTTCTTAACATAGTAATACAGGTAGCTCGCTAAGCCGATAGCAGCCAAACCGGCTACCGGCGTTACGTGGAACCATTCCATGGTTAATCCCTCTGAATTAAGGTATGGGGCAAAGATCCTACCTTATAAATCTACGCAAAGCAGGAGATTAGAGGACAGAATACAGGTGTCCAACTTCGATTTTCGGTTCTGAGTATGTATCATTATTCCGGCCAAAATAGTCTGGGTTTCTTGCTTAGGCTGTTTCAAGTAAAACATTTCTCAACCGATAGGAGTCTACAATACAACTTGCTTCTCATTGCGACTTAATTGAAATCTAGAAAGGATTTTAAACTGCTGCATCATAGAATCTTAGAGGAATCATGTCTGAGACGGATGAAATAAAAAGAAGGATAGACGAGTGTATAACTGAAATGAAGCCCTTCACATATTTCTCGCATGATGCCGAAGTAGCAATCAAGAGTTTCGAAGAACTTAAGAGGACGATTGAAAACATCGATAAGAAAGATGTTCCCAGTATTATAAGAGGTTTGGAGGAAGGGTATGAGAAAAGCTTGGCATACTCCAGCCTTGTTCCTAAAACAGTGGAGAACTTAAGGTTCATCATAGAGTGGCTTAAGAGGAAGGCAGAGGAAAAAGTCTCTAAGCAATAAGCGTGCCAGAATCTTTTCACAGGAAGCAATAGTTATTGGGTTCTAAGCCGATTCGCTGAATCGTGACGATAAGCATCACAGTTACCTAAAGTGGATGATAAACCTTAAAAGTTATAGAAGCGTAGTTTTGCATGGTTTTCCGAGCGATGGAGGAGAAATACGTTATCGCAACCGTTGGAAGCCATTCTGCTCTCCAGATACTTAAAGGGGCTAAGGACGAGGGATTTAAGACGATAGCAGTATGCGTCAAAGAACATAGCTTCCTATACCGCCACTTCAATGTTGCCGACAGGATTATAGAAATACCCTCTTACAGAGAATTCGAGAAAGTCGAAGATGATCTTGTAGACGAGGCTGCTATACTTGTACCCCATGCGTCTTTAATAGCCTACGTGGGTACGGATGTTGTTGAGAGAATTAAAGTACCCTACT
>CAZTSG010000124.1:0-1614 GCA_964616835.1 uncultured Nitrososphaerota archaeon
GAGCCTAGGAAAGGCCTGTTAGCATTTGGAACAGACTAGAAAATAGAGAATCGGCTTGCATCGAACAATAAGAAGAAGCGAAACAAGCCGTTTAAGCAACTTATAGGAGTATCAGTTATTAAGGAGGATGTTGAGAAATATTGCTTGGAAAGGGATGTTTGAAGAAAGTCGTATTACTATTGAGGAGGCTACGAAACAGGATTTGGAATCAGTTATGGAGATTGAGAAATCATCTTTTCCGAAATATCCTTATTCGATGGAAATTTTCCAAAAACTTTTAGAAGATTATGGGAGATACTTTCTACTGTCTAAAATCGGAGGCACAGTTTTAGGCTATATTTGCGGCAGAATATTTAGAAGTAAAATCGGAGAAATAGTATCGATAGCAGTAATGCCCAATTTTAGGCGAAGAGGAATTGGGAGAAGACTCATGTTCGAATTAGAATCCAGATTTAAAAAGGACGGTGTTAAAGTTACTCGTCTAGAAGTAAGTGTTAAAAATATTGCTGCAATAAAATTCTATGAGGCCCTAGGATATGAAGTAATTAATCTGACGAGAAACCATTATCCTGATGGGAGTGATGCATTCACCATGGTCAAGTTTTTAGAAGAATACGACTAGCAAATCGTTCATTTTATTGACCCTGCGTTTTGTTTCATCATTTTCTAATAGTGAACAAAATGTTAGTTTTAATCTTTTCAACAGCTGTCTGGTTGCATCGTATTCTGCAATGTTTCATGCTTCGATGGCTCTGCTTTTCAAAGACGGGCTTGGGGAAAAGAGCCATTATTGTCTTGCAAGGTATTTGGAGGAAACGTATGTAAACACCGGTAGACTTAAGAGTTATTGTGGATTTATTAGATAGGTTTAGAACGTTGCGGCACGAGGACCTTTATGAATTAGATTTCTCTGCAACCAGGGAGGATGCTGAAGAAGCTGTTAGGAATGCTGAAATGATCGTTGAGGAGATGAAGAAGCTAGTATTAGGATAGTTTTGATCTAAAAATCACTGCCCACATCTGGCGGAACATAGTATTTCTTTCCTATGGCGTTTAACCCAGTATTGACTTATGCTTTAAAGGCAAGTTCAGAATTTTACTGTCTGCAATGTTGAAAACAGGTTTCCAAGGGAGAAAACTTGGAGAGATCGCTCGAGTGTGGGAGGGCCATCTGGCGCAACGTTAGAAGAGGCAATAAGCTGGGGCAAGGAGTCTCCAGCGGGAAAGAATGCTGCGTATTATTGCGACGTTACAATCGCCCTTCCGATTGTTGTTCACGCTCTTGTCGAAAAAGTAGATAGGAGAGATAATCCGCCTGGTTTCAGCCGGCTGTTCAATACTGCGTAGAAAAAAGAAGAGGAAGAGTAGGGAATTATTTCTGAGATCGATAGGCACTCATTGCTCCGAATTTGCCTAGTCTGAAGAATCTGCCTAAGGGTCCTTCGATAGTCGAAACCATCAGGGCCCAGGTTCCCGATATCGCCATTGTCATAGGGACGCCTACAGTAAGCATTTCAGGTATCACGTGTTCCAGCCCCGCTGTTAGAAAAGGAGGGTACGGGACGATTTCTCCATGTGCCAAGTGCTCTAAAGCCAAGCCTAGGACCCCGCCCC
>CAZTSG010000125.1:0-1563 GCA_964616835.1 uncultured Nitrososphaerota archaeon
GCAGAGAGTTTGAAAGCGCCTTTCGACGTTCCTTCCTTCGACAGGTCTGCAATGGACGGTTACTGTGTTAGGGCTGAGGATGTTTACAGTGCCAACCAGTTTAACCCTGTTAGACTAAGAGTCGTAGGTAGCATTGGAGTTGACGAAGAGCCGAAAATGGTTGTAAAGGCGGGAGAGTGTGTTCAAGTGGCTACTGGAAGCATAATCCCTGAAGGGGATTATGCTGTAGTGATGTATGAGCATACAGAGCGAGTCAACGACGAAATACTGGTGTATAGACCTGTATATCCTGGCGAGAATATTTCTAAAAAGGGTTCGGATATCCCTAAGGATAAGGAGGTTTTGAGGAATGGAGACTACCTTAATGCTTCTAAAATAGGTGTTCTCGCAGCCCTAGGAATAAGCAGAGTTAAAGTCTACAAGAAGCCGAGTGTTCTAATAATCCCTACTGGGAGCGAGCTTGCTAAGGTGGGGGAGAGCAAGTTGCCATTGCAGGTTTACGACGTAAACTCGCACACTCTTGCCGCAGTAGTGAAGGAGAATGGTGGAATCCCGATTATACATGATATCGTTCCCGATGATGAGAAGGAGATAGAAAAAGCTCTGGAAGAAGGGTCTGCTAACGACTTAATAGTGATGACTGGAGGAAGCTCTGTTGGTGTTAGAGACATTATCTACGAGGTTTTGAATAGGAGGGGGGAGGTTCTTTTCCACGGTGTTCAAGTGAAGCCGGGTAAGCCGACGATAGGAGCAGTCTTCAATGATAAAATTGTCTTGGCCATGCCTGGGCATCCTACCTCATGCTTAAGCAACGCATACTTATTTCTGAGACCTGTTTTAAGAAAGCTAGCCAGGCTTCCGGAAGCAAGTCCGAGAATAGTTAAAGCTAAGCTCAGTAAAAGAGTGGTTGCTACTCTTGGAAGGAGATTCTTTCTTACGGTTAAGCTAAGGAATGGAGAGGCGGAGCCTGTTTTCAAAGAGTCTTCAGCCATAACGAGTATGGCTGAGGCAGACGGGTATGTTGTAGTGCCTGAGAACGCGGACACTATTGAAAAGGGCGATTGGGTAGAGGTTTATTTGTTCGAATAGGAAGAAAATGTGGAGCGACAGGTTTATATTCTCAATACGTATGAGAAACTGAATGATTAGGAAGGAAGGAGCAATTTTTGATGCAATAATGATTATTCTAGCTTTAACGGTTTCCATAAGGGTTAGTGCACAGGAAGAGGTGAGGGTTAACTGGATTGTTGAAAATAACCCCAGTTTCCTTTACGATATTCCGTTCTCCATTTGCGAGAAAGACGCTTACATATACGTAGCTGGCTTCGGCTATTCTATAGATACAGGTATTTTTCAGCCACGCATTGAAAAGAGGCTTAAAAACAATGGTTCACTAATTAAGGATTGGACGTGTAAGCCTTCGGATTACGGAGGTCTGTTATATGATTGCGTAATTGTCGAAGAAAAACTATATGCGGTCGGCATGTCCTATTCGCTTACTGACAGTAATTGGATATTCTTAGTTCTCGACCTTGATTTAAACCTGCTCAATTACTTTAATTT